>JAVLBR010000281.1:0-2040 GCA_031581125.1 Schleiferiaceae bacterium
CGCCAAAAGCCGCGCCCAGATGGCGGAATTGGTAGACGCGTTGGTCTCAAACACCAATGGGGTAACACCCGTGCCGGTTCGACTCCGGCTCTGGGCACTGCAAAAAACCGTTGTTCGGCATTCCGGGCAGCGGTTTTTTTAGACCACCCCCCGCAAATCCCGCTCCAGCTCCCGCATGAGCTGCTTTTCTTCTGGGTGGTAGCTCCACACATTGTCAAACTGGCGAATTACCTCCTCATTGGCCTGATCGGTGATGATGAGGCTGTGAAACTGGGTGCCCTGATGGTGCTGCTGCTGTTCCATGCGTTGTTGTAGATCGGCGCTAAGGGCGTACATGATGAAGTCGGAGATCACCAGCACGTCGGCATCGCGGTAGTGATGGGTTTCGAGCTGGGTGAGGGCTTCGTTGAGCGCTAGGCTGATGTCGGTGCCGCCGTGGAAGCTTTTCTGCAGGAAGGCGGCCACTTCGTCTATGCTGTTGACCAGGTTGTAGAGGTCGATGGTATGCACGCCGCTGCTGAAATTGACCAGGTAAGCGGCGCGGTTTTCCCGGGCCGCCATCTTGAGGATGCCAAAGCAGAGCACCTTGGCGATGCGCTCCGGTTCGCCCTCCATGCTGCCACTGGTATCTACGCAGACGATGAAGGGGCCTTTTTCCTTCTGCTTTACCTTTTGGTAGCGTTCGCTGTACACCCGGTTGCTACTGATGAGGCGTTGGTCTTCGTAGCGGTTTACCTGGAGCTGCTCTTCGGCAAAACGCTTGAGGAAATTCCACTCGGTGGGCTCCCCAAAAAGGGCCACCTCGGTAGGCAGCACATTGTTGAGGTCGTCGCCGCTGCGCACACCCACGATTTCCGAGCGCAGATTGGGGTCAGGGGCCCATTCCTGGCGCACCACCGTTTTCTCGTAGAGCTCCTCTTCGGTTTCCAGCTCCGCCTGGCGCAGGCGGCCCAGGAGCTCGGCCAGGCGGCGCAGTTCGTCTTCATTTTCCAGGAGCTGGTCGTAAGCTTCTACCAGGTCCAGGGTGCTGTCTTCCCAGAGGGCGCGGCTCATGTCCCAGTAGCGGCTGATGTGCTCGGTAAAGGGTTGCACCAGCTCGGTAAGCTTCTGGTATTCCTGCACTTTGGCTTCCAGCTTTTCCTTGTACTGCTCCTTTTCCTCTTTTAGCTTCCGCATCTGGAATTGGAGGATCTTAGCCTGCAGGCGGGCGTCCCATTGGGCGAGGAGGTCTTTGAGCACCCGCTCTATGGCTTGGGTGGTATTGGCCGAGAGCTGATGATAATCCTGCTCACCGATGAGGGCTTGAAATTTTTGCCGGTGAAAGCTGGGGTCCAGCTCTTCCCGGGGGTAATAACTGCTGACTTTCTGGATGAGGAAGGCGTAGCTGCGGACAAACTGCCGCAGGTGGCGCACGCCCCAGCTTTCCAATTCCCGCTCTTCGTCTTCGTAGGGATGCTTAGCTGCTACCTGGCCGTAGGTTTTACGAAACCACTGGAGGGTATCGGCTACGATTTGCTGGCCCAGAACCTGGTTTTGCCGGGCCAGGCGCTGGAGGTCGGGGTCTTCAAAGAGGTCGTTCAGGGCATCGCGGAAGTAGTGGAAATAGGAAGGCTGCAGCGCGTCGGTGTCTTCCCATTCCCGGCCGGTGAGCAGCTGATGCAGGTAGGCCACCAGGTAGCGGCGGGTGGGTTTATCCAGTACACCGCCAAAACGGATAAACCGCTCGTAGGCTTCGGAAAGCTTATGGTCTTTATGAATTACTTCCATTACTCATACAACCGTTTGGGGGGATGGGGGTTCGCTGAGGGGTGTAAGGAGCCATCTTAGGTAAGTATGCTATTGGAAAATGCCGTATTTTTCAAATTATTGCGGTTAAGGGAGGATATTGACGAGTGGCTGGTGTGGGCATAATCTTAATTTTTACATTGATTCTTAATAAATTCCTCCTTATTTATTCCATTGATAGTTTTAACCTTAAAATAGCCTGGCAAAAAATAAATACCGGGTAAGTATTTTAAATTGTTCACAGTCCCTTGCTTA
>JAVLBR010000282.1:0-2038 GCA_031581125.1 Schleiferiaceae bacterium
GGCGGTTTACGAGGATGTAAAGAACATCAGCGAGCGCCGCAAAGAAGGCGAACTGGCCGGCATCTCATCCGGCCTTAACGAAGTGGATCGCCAGCTCGGCGGTTGGAATCCCGGTGAGCTAACGATACTGGCTGCCCGTCCGGGCATGGGAAAGACGGCCATGGCCGTTAAGTGGGGCGCCTATGCCGCCAGCAAAGGCTACCGCGTAGGCATCATGCAGCTGGAGATGAGTGCCGTTCAGCTTGGTAAGCGCATCCTGGCGGTAGAGACGGACAGCCTCCATGCCAATCAGCTCTATAAACATGGCCTGGAGAAGGCCAGCCACTGGGAAGCGCTCAATCAGGTGATGGAGCGCACTAAAGACTACCCCCTGCACATCGTTCCGAAGCCCGGAATGACGGTTAACGAGTGCCAGGCGGAGGCCCGCATGATGCAGAAGCGAGACGGTATCGATATGCTCATCGTGGACTACCTCCAGCTCATGGGCGCTGGGGATGAGACCAAGCGGGCCAACCGCGAACAGCAAATAAGCGAAGTAAGCCGCAAGCTAAAGCAGCTGTCTATGGACTTAAAAATCCCCGTGATCGCCCTCAGCCAGCTAAGCCGCGCAGTCGAGACCCGCGGCGGCAATAAGCGGCCCGTCCTCTCTGACCTCCGGGAAAGCGGCAGCATCGAGCAGGACGCCGATCAGGTGCTATTTCTCTACCGGCCGGAGTATTACGGCATTTACAGCGATGAGCAGGGCAACAGCTTAGAGAATGTCTGCGAGGTGATCGTGGCTAAGCACCGCAATGGCAGCCTGGGCGTGGTGCAGGTAGGCTTCGATGATAACCGTGTAAAGTTTTATAACCAAGGCGGAGACCTTGCTCGCTCCGCCACAGAAAGTGATGATTTACCCTACTGATATGAAAATCGAAAAGAACAACCGCCGGCCCTGGGTGCCGCAGCGTAAGCCACAAAGCGGCAGGCTCCGCAGCGATTATAAGCTGTACAACAGCCGCGCTTGGCGTCGTACCAGTCACGCCTTCCTTTCTGCCCATCCGCTCTGCATTGTTTGTAAAAAAGAAGGAAAAACAATGCCGGCAGATGTCACCGACCACATTACGCCCATCCGGGAGGGTGGAGCGGTTTGGAGCTGGGAAAATTTACAGCCTTTATGCCACCGGCATCACAATCAAAAATCTGGACATGAATCAGTTGCAGCCAAAAGGGGTAGGGGGTGAAATCCCTGGAACCCGCGCCCAGAACACCGTTGTGTTACTTTTCTTTTTATGCAGTCAATGTTTAAGTGGGGGGGGGTAAAGGCCTAGTTATGAGAAAGAAAACAGACAAAGAAAAAGCGATGCAAGGCACTTTAAGAAAAGACCGCTTGGAAGGAAGCGAGCAGCTTCCCTACCTGGATAAGGTCCCCTCGCCAGGTAAGCACCTTAACGTCTCCATGACGCCCCGCGCCCGGAAACTGTACGAGCACTTCGGTGCTAAGCTGGTGCAGACCGGCCGCCTTACGGAGTTGGACCTGGGCTATCTGGTAAACCTGGCAAACGCCTGGGACAAATACATCTGGGCGGAGCAGGAGATGGCCCGCAAAAATGCAGAAGCGCCTGGGGCCGGTTACATTCAAACATTTAAGTCCGGCGCGACCAACATCACCACCGAGTTCAGCATCGCTAAGGAGGCGCAGGACCAGATCATGAAGATCTCCAAACAGTTTGGGATGGGCTTCCGGGATCGGCACAGCATCAGCGGCTATCTTTCGGACAGCGATCCGCAGCAGACCAGCATCTGGGATGTCCTCGACGGCGATGGCCGGGACGGCAAGGAGATGGAACTTAAAGTGGTAGGGCAGGATGGCAAGCGCTGATTTACATCCGGCCGAAGCCTACATCCAGGGCGTGGTGGATGGCTCCATCCCGGCCTGCTACTACGTGCGCCAGGCTTACCAGCGTCACCTGGACGACCTGGAACGCTGCCAGGACTTGGGCCTTGTGTTCAATCCCAACTACGCCCAAAAGGTTATCCGCTTTTTCTCCGCCCTTAA
>JAVLBR010000041.1:0-16473 GCA_031581125.1 Schleiferiaceae bacterium
CGGGGCGATCGCAATTGTTACCTTTGCCGAAAATTTGTTAAACCCCTTCTCTCACCTCCTCCTGCCAAAACCCTCTCCATGAGCCAAAACAATGATTATCAAGGCGCTGTAGCCAAGCGGATCAGCAAAGAAAAATCCGCGGTAAATCTCATTAAAAACATCAACGACCTCTACCTGGACAAGGGCATCGAAACGGTGCTTTTTCGCAATCAACTGGTGGACCAGCGGCCCAGTGAGGTCTTAAACCTGCACGAATATGCCCGCCAATTCGTAGGCCAAAACATCACCATCGAAGATACCCTGGGGCTTTCCGAAGAATTGGTGAAGCTGGACGTAGCGCCCGCCCGCATGGACCTGGGCCGCCTGGCCAGTGAATGGCTCCTGGAAAAGGACCAGTATGCTTCCATGCAAGCTTTTGTGGCAAACAAGCTGGCCACCTTCATCGGGGCGCCCAATATGCAACGCACCACCCCCAAAGACGTGGTTTTGTATGGCTTTGGCCGTATAGGCCGCCTGGTAGCCCGCGAACTCATGGCCCAGGAAGGCCGCGGTGAACAGCTCCGCCTGCGCGCCATCGTAACCCGCAGCGAAACCCCCGAAAGCCTGGAAAAAAGGGCCTCCCTCCTGCGGGTGGACTCGGTACACGGGCCCTTCCCCGGCACGGTAGAAGCCGATACCGATAAAATGGCCCTCCGCATCAATGGCCGCACCATCCAAATGATCCAGGCCCGGGCCCCCGAGGAAGTGGACTACACGGCTTACAACATTAAGAACGCCCTGATCATAGACAATACGGGCGCCTTTCGCGATGAAGCCGCCCTGGGGCGCCACCTTAAAGCCCAAGGCGCTGCCAAAGTGCTCCTGACGGCGCCCGGCAAAGGGGTGCCCAACATCGTCCACGGGGTCAATCAAACCGACTACGATCCCCAAACCACCGATATTTACTCCGCTGCCAGCTGCACCACCAATGCCATTACACCCGTGCTGAAGGTGATGGAAGATACCTTTGGCGTAAGCCGGGGCCACATCGAAACCGTGCATGCCTACACCAACGACCAAAACCTGGTGGACAACATGCACAAAAAATATCGCCGGGGGCGCGCCGCCGGACTCAATATGGTGATTACCGAAACCGGCGCGGGCAAAGCGGTGGCCAAAGCCCTGCCCCAACTGGAAGGCAAACTGACCTCCAACGCCATCCGGGTGCCGGTGCCCAATGGCTCCCTGGCTATCCTGAACCTGGAGCTGGGCCGGGAAACTACCCGGGAAGACTTGATTGAAGCCATGCGCAAGGCCGCCCTCAGTGGCGACCTGGTGGAGCAGATCAAATTTTCCATGAGCAGCGAGCTGGTGAGCTCAGATATCGTGGGCAATAGCTGCCCGGCGGTGTTTGACGCCCCCGCCACCATTCTGGACCCCAACGGCCGCAGCGCCGTGCTTTACGTGTGGTACGACAATGAATACGGTTACGCCCGCCAGCTTATCCGCCTGAGCAAATATATCGCTGAAGTACGGCGCAAACGGTATTATTAAGGATCTTCCTGGGAGGGCTTTTTTAAAAAACGCCTTCTTCGCTTAATCCCTTTGTACTGGCTTCTCGTGACATCTTCCGGGATGCCGCTCTGCCCTGTGTACCCTTCTTACCGGAAGGGGTTCAGCGCAGGGGATCCTCCCTGGGCCACGGGTTTTACAACCCCCAAATAAAACGGCGCCAGTACCGGCACCGTTTATGGGAAAATTTTTAAGGGAAAAAGAAATTTCTCCTAAACATCAAAGGCAAAGTATTTCTCGCGCCCGTTGGGCAGCACGCCGAAGATCACCACCGGCTCATCCTTGCGCAGACGGCGGGCTGCGGCGTTGATATCATCCACATCCCGGATGGGATTCTGGTTGATGCTGGTTATGATATAGCCCTCCGGAATTTGCTGCTCGGAGAGGATTCCTTCCTTTACCTCCGTTACTTTCACCCCGTAGGCGAGGCCGTAAAGCTGGGATTCTTCCTTGGTAATGGCCCTAAACTGGCCGCCCAGCAGGTTTACAAAAGCCTTGTCCTCTTTTTTTACCAGGTCGGTCGTTCCCTGGGCGTTGCGAAGCACCAGCTCGTAGGTGTAAGTTTCTCCATCCCGGCGTACGGTCACGGAAACTTTATCGCCCGGGCGCTTGCTGCCAATAAGCTCTTGTAGCTCGCTGCTCTTGGTTACCTCTTTCTGGCCCACCGCTATGATCACATCGCCTTTTTCCAGCCCCGCTTCCGCAGCGGCCCCGTTCTCGGTCAGGCCGGCTACGTAAACCCCCTTGGAGCTGGGCAACTCCAGCTCTTCTTCCATCCGGGCCGAGATATCGCTAATGCTCACACCAATAAAACCGCGCTGTACGGTACCGTATTCCTTAAGATCTTCTACCACTTTGCGGGCTATATTGCTAGGTACAGCAAAGGCGTAGCCCTCGTAAGTACCGGTTTGCGAACTTATGGCGCTATTGATACCTACCAGCTGGCCCTGGGTATTGACCAGCGCGCCACCGCTGTTGCCGGGGTTTACCGCCGCGTCCGTTTGTATAAACGACTCGATGGCGGTACGCTTATCGATGATGCCTATGTTGCGCCCGGTAGCGCTTACAATCCCGGCGGTTACCGTCGAGGTAAGGTTAAAAGGATTGCCTACCGCCAGCACCCATTCTCCTACCCGGATCTGGTCGCTGTTGCTAAATTCCAGGTAAGGCAGCTCTTCGGCCTCTAATTTCAGCAAGGCTATATCCGTAGTGGGGTCGCGCCCCACTATTTCCGCTTTATACTCGTCTTCGTTGTTCAGCACCACCTGGATTTCTTCAGCGCGTGCTATCACGTGGTTATTGGTCACGATATAGCCATCCGGGGAAATGATCACCCCGCTCCCGCTGCCCATGCGGAGCCGTCCCCGGCCCCGGTGCGGATTCTGGGGCATGCCAAAGAAATATTCCAGCGGCGTTTGGGGTTGCTGCGCGCGGGTAGCCGTTTTTACGTGCACCACGCTATTGACCGTCTTTTCGGCGGCCTGCACAAAGCTCACCTTATCGGCCGGAGCTCCCTTCACCTGCGATACCTGCCTTACCGGGGCCGGTGCTTCTTCAATGATGGTACGCACCTGTGGTTCTTCCCAGAAGGCCTTATAGGCTCCTAAGGTTAATCCGGCTCCCAGTAGCGCCACCAGCAGTAATTGACCTATCTTTTTCATGGTTTCTATTTTATTTCTTTTAGAACTTTGCTTTCAATAACTATTCCAGCCGCCTTCCTGTTGTGCCAGGCCGCTTTTATTTAACAACGTTTTAACGCTCAGCATGTCAGCTTTTCCATTTTACAAATATCAGGGAACCGGTAATGATTTCATAATGATCGATGGCCGGGCCGTGGAGCGGGCCTGGCGGCCAAATGAGATAGCCCAGCTCTGCCACCGCCGTTTTGGCATAGGGGCCGACGGGCTCATCATTTTGCATCCGCATCCCCACCTGGATTTTAAAATGCAATATTTCAATGCCAACGGGGCCGAGAGCACCATGTGCGGCAACGGCGGCCGCTGCGCGGCTCGTTTTGCTGCCGACCTGGGCCTGGGCGCGGGGCCTTTCCACTTCGAAGCCATCGATGGGCCGCACCAGGCCCATCTTAAGGAGAATGGAACGGTGGCCCTCAGCATGCAGCCCGTACCGGAGCTGCAAAATAGCGGAACAGACCTACTGCTGAATACCGGCTCCCCGCATTTTATCCGTTTTGCCGAAGCCATAGAAAAGGAAGATATGGTGGCCCTGGGCCGGAAAATCCGCTATGCGCCCACCTTTCAGGAAGAAGGCATCAATGTAAACCTGGTCGAACCAAGCCCAGATGGGCTCCAAGTACGCACCTATGAGAGAGGCGTAGAAGACGAAACCTACTCCTGCGGCACGGGGGTCACGGCGGCCGCCCTGGCGGCGCATGCCCGCCTGGGCTACCTCTCCCCGGTAAGCATTAGTACCCCCGGCGGGCAGCTCAAGGTGTATTTTGAAAAAACCGGTCCGGCTTACACTTCTATCTTTCTCGAAGGACCCGCTACCTTTGTCTTTAAAGGCGAATGGGCATGAAACCAAACTTACAGGATGAACGCATAGCCCTCCGGGCCCTGGAACCGGAGGATGTGGACTTGCTGATGCACTGGGAAAACGACGAAGCCAACTGGCCCCTTAGTGGCACCCTGGCCCCTTACAGCCGTCACATCCTGCGGGAATACGTAGCCAATAGCAAAGCCGATATCTACACCTCCCGCCAGCTCCGCCTGATCATCAGCGAGCGTGCCGGGGAGCAGGCCATTGGCACCATTGATCTTTTTGATTTTGCCCCCTTTCACCTGCGAGCCGGCGTGGGCATCCTCATCGGCGAAAAAAATTACCGCCGGCAGGGTCACGCCAGCCGGGCGTTGGCCTTAGTAGCCCGTTACGGCTTTCAATACCTGGGCTTACAGCAACTTTACTGCACCATCGGCGCCGACAATAAGGGAAGCCAGCGGCTTTTCGAAAAACAGGGCTTTATACGTAATGGCATCCAGGCCAAGTGGATCCGGCTCAACGGCCGTTACGAGGATGCTTATTTTTACCAACTACTCAACCCGGCGCCCGAAAAATGAAAGGCTTACTCCGCATCTTCGTTTTAGGAGGTCTTTGCGGGCTGGTGGGCGCGCTGAGCTTCTGCCAGCAAAATCCCGTCCTTTCCCAGCAGGAACCGCCCCGCCCGGGCGATACGGTTCGCTACCTCAACTGGCATGATACCGTAGCCTACGTAGGCAAAGCCGTGTGCCGCAGCTGCCATCCCGACATCTACCACCAACACATGCAAACCGGTATGGGCCAGAGCCTGGACCATGCCACCCCCGAAAAGAGCATTGCCCAACTGGACGGCCATCCCGTGCTCCACGATACGGGCCAAGACCTCCACTACCACCCCTTTTGGCAAAATGAACGCTTATCCCTGCTGGAATACCGGCGCTCTCCCGCCGGCGACACCCTCCACCGGCGCCAGGTCCCCATCGATTACGTCATCGGCAGCGGGCAGCACACCAACTCCCACCTCGTAGACCGGAATGGCTACCTCACCCAGGCCCCCTTCACCTGGTACGCCCAAAAAGGCCTGCTGGACTGGCCCCCCGGCTTCGAAAAAGGCCAAAACCGCCGTTTTGGCCGCCCCATAGGCCTGGAGTGCATGAGCTGCCACAACGCCATGCCCACCGAATTTGTCAAGGGCAGTATGCATAAGTACCGCGCAATACCGCAGGGCATAGACTGCGAGCGTTGCCACGGCCCCGGGGAAGCCCACGTCCAGAAAATACAGGCTGGCCGGATCACCGATACCAGCCGCTTCATCGACCCCTCCATCGTAAACCCCGCCAAACTGCCCCGCCAACTCCAATTCGAGCTCTGCCAGCGCTGCCACCTCCAGGGCAATAGCGTCCTCCAACCCAGTAAAACCTTCTTCGATTTTAAGCCCGGCATGCCCCTCCGCGAGGTCATGGATACCTACCTGGCGCGGTATACCGACAGCGAAGACCGCTTCATCATGGCCTCCCACTCCGACCGCCTCCAGCAGAGCGCCTGCTTCCAAAAAAGCCAGATGAACTGCCTCACTTGCCACAATCCCCACAAAAGCGTTACCGTAACCCCGCAGACCCAGTTTAACGCCACCTGCCAGTCTTGCCATGCGCCTTCGGAGAGGCCTACGGCCAAATGTGGTATAGACGCCGCCCGCATGAAAGCGGCCGATAGCAACTGTGTAAGCTGCCACATGCCCCCCTCCACCACCACCGATATTCCCCACGTCACCGTTCACGACCACTACATTCGCAAACCTACCGATCCCCCCACCAAAGCGGCCGAAGTAGCCCAGCGAAGTTTTATAAAACTAGAAGCGGTAAATAACCCCCAGCCCACGCCCCGTAGCAAAGCGCTGGCCTACCTACAGCACTATGAACGCTCCGCGGCCGCCCGCTCCCTGGATCTGGACAGTGCCCGCTATTTCCTGGCGCAAGTGCCGGCCCAAAACCCGCAGTATCTCTATCTCTGGGCGCTATACCATCACCTGGCCGATCAGCCCGCGGCGCTGCGCCGCCTGGTAGACCAGCGGGGTTTAGCTGCCGTCCAGGACAGCCTGCAAACGCAGGAATACGCCAACCGGGATGCCTGGACCGCCTACCGGATAGGAGCGGCCTACAAAGCGGGCGGTGCCTACCAGACCGCGCTCCGCTTTTTCTCCCGCGCCGTGGAGCTGGCTCCCTTTTTAATGGACTTCCGGGTAAAGCAGGCCGCTATGCAGGTGAAAACCCGGCAATGGGCCGCCGCCCAAAAAACCTATCAACACATTCTGAAAGAAAAACCCTGGCAACGGGAAGCCCTGAGCAGCCTCGCTTTTTTGTACCTTCGAGAAGGGAAACTAGCTCCGGCCGATTCCCTGCTGCACGCCGCTATTCAGCGGTATCCGGACTACCTGCAGGCCCGGCTCAATAAGGCGCAGCTGGCCCTGCTTAAGCAAAACCCAAAAGCCGCCCAGGACGCCCTACGCGAGGTGCTCCGCATTGAGCCCGGGCACCAAAAAGCACGTCAGCTCTATCAACAACTTAATCAGTAACTTCCTTGAAAAAGCCCCTCCTTATCATCCTGGCTGTGCTCCTATTGGGCGGCGCCCTCATCCTTTACTTCCTTTACCGCCAGGTGGCCAAGCCCAATTTAAAACTACCCGAAAAGAGCCGCCTGGTATACATTCCCCGCGGCGCAGATGGACAAACGGTGTACGATAGCCTCGCACCATACCTGCTGGATAGCGCCTCCTTTTTCTGGGTAGCGGAAAAAAAATCCTACCTAAGCCAGGTAAAGCCGGGGCGCTACCGCCTTAAGGATGGCTGGAGCAATGAACAGCTGATCGACCACCTCCGCTCGGGCAATCAAGAGCCCCTGGACGTAGTGGTGCATAATGTGAGCGATTTTCCCGACCTGGCCCAACTCCTGGGCCGGAAATTAGCCCCCAGCGCCGAAAGCTTTGCCCAGTTTTTTAGCACGCCCGACTCCCTGGCGCAGCTGGCGCTGGACCGGCAAAGCCGTTATCAAGCCGTGATCCCCAATACCTACGAATTTTACTGGACCAGCCGGCCCGGTACCGTGCTAAAAAAGCTAAAAAGATCGGCCGAAAACTTTTGGGAAGAAGAAGCTGACGCCCTGGAAAAAAGCCCCCTCAACCGCCACGAAGTGGTAACCCTGGCCAGCATTGTGCAGAGCGAGACTTCCCAGCCCGATGAAATGCCCGAAGTGGCAGAACTCTACCTTAACCGGCTGGAGCAGGGCATTAAACTACAAAGCGATCCCACGGTGATCTACGCGGTGGAAAAAGCCAATCCCGGGCTGAACATTCGCCGGGTGCTTTACCGGCATTTGCGCTTTGCCTCCCCCTACAATACTTACCGCCACAAAGGCCTCCCCCCAGGCCCCATTCGACTGCCGGGAAAGGAAGCCCTGGAGGCCGTACTTCACCCGGCAGCGCACGATTATATTTTTATGGTGGCCGATCCCAAGAACCCGGGCTACCACCTCTTTGCCAAAACCCTACAGGAACACAACCAAAACCGCCGCAATTACATTCAATGGCTCAACCGACAAAAATAAGTTTGCTGCTTTGCCTCTGGCTTCACCTGGCCTGGTCCCAAGAAGACAGCCTGGCCTGGTACGAGCCGGCCCCCGCTCTTCAGCACGGGCGGCTTACCGGACTGGTTGCCTCGGAAGTAGCCCTTACGGGGTTGAGCTACTGGGCCCTGCATGACCTCTGGTATAGTCAAGCGACTCAAACGGACTTTCATTTTTTTGACGATAACCATACCTGGCTTCAGATAGACAAGGTGGGCCACGGCCTGAGCGCCTATCACATAGGGCTCTTCAATGCGGCTGCCCTGGAATGGACCGGGCTTTCTTCCCGCAAGGCGCATCTATGGGGCGGCTTAAGTGGCTTTGTGTACCTGGCCGGCATCGAAGTAATGGACGGCTATGCAGCCCAGTACGGCTTCTCCCGGGGGGATATATGGGCCAATTTTAGCGGTTCGGCGCTGCTGGTGGGCCAGGAGCTGCTCTGGGGCGAGCAGCGGCTTATCCCGCGCTTTTCTTACCAGCCTACCCCCTATCGCCAGTTTAACCCGGGCCTGCTGGGCCAAAATCAGCTGGAAGGGGTCCTCAAAGATTACAACGGCCAGACCTACTGGCTCAGTGCCGATATGGCCGCCCTCACCGGCTGGCAGGCCTGGCCGGAGTGGCTTCATCTGGCGGCGGGGTATGGTGGTACGGGCATGTTATTTAACCGCATGCCCAATAACATCAATGCCCAGTATCCGGGCATCGTTTTTCAGCGCCAGTTTTACCTGGCTCCTGACCTTTACCTGCCCGCCTTTAAGCCGGAAAAACCCTTCTGGCGAGCGCTATTTAAGGCTAGTCGCTTTATCAAAATACCCGCCCCGGCGCTCAGCTACAGTAGCAGCGGGGGTTTGCGCTGGCACTGGCTATTCTTTTAGCCGGTTCTGATAGTTTTAAAGAACATGCTTGCCGGGGGGTGGAGGCACATTTGGCCGGGAGGCCCCACGGCATCGTGGAAGTAACAGTCCCAGTGTCACTCCCTACAGTAGCTTGGAGATCTCTCCCGTGGCTTCGCGGAAAGTAAGCCCGCCCTCTCGCTCGTTATCAAGGAGAATGAGGCTATCGCGTTCCACTTGGCCCGCCAGGATTTGACGGGAGAGTTCGTTAAGGACGCGGCGCTGGATGGCCCGCTTAATGGGGCGGGCACCAAACTGCGGGTCGAAGCCTACTTTGGCCAGGTAATCGATGGCGCTTTCCGTGGCATCGATATCGATGTGCTGCGACTGGGCCATTTGCCGTACGCCTTTCAGCTGAATGCGTACGATTTGGCGGATGTCATTCCGATCGAGCGGCTGAAACATGATGGTCTCGTCCACGCGGTTGAGGAATTCCGGCCGGATGGTTTTCCGCAGCAGTTGCAACACTTCGGTGCGCGTGTCTTCATAAACCTGGTGCTTATTGTCCTCATCCAGCCCTTCATACCGTTCCTGAATGAGCTGGGAGCCGAGGTTGGAGGTCATGATCAGGATGGTGTTTTTGAAATCGGCCGTCCGGCCTTTGTTGTCTGTAAGCCGGCCCTCATCCAGTACTTGAAGGAGGATATTGAAGGCATCCGGGTGCGCCTTTTCAATCTCGTCGAGCAGGACCACGCTATAGGGCTTGCGGCGCACCGCTTCGGTGAGTTGACCGCCCTCTTCGTAACCTACGTAGCCGGGAGGGGCGCCCACCAGGCGGCTTACGGCGTGGCGCTCCTGATACTCGCTCATGTCAATGCGGGTGATGTTTTTCTCATCGTCAAAGAGAAACTCGGCGAGGGTTTTGGCCAGCTCGGTTTTCCCCACCCCGGTGGTACCAAAGAAGATAAAGGAACCGATGGGGCGGTTGGCATCTTTGAGGCCCGCCCGGCTGCGACGTACGGCATCGGAAACGGCGGTGATAGCCTCGTCTTGTCCTACTACCCGCTTGTGCAATTCATTCTCCAGCCGGAGTAGCTTTTCGCGCTCCGTCTGGAGCATCTTTTGCACCGGAATGCCCGTCCAGCGGCTGATGACCTCGGCGATATCTTCAGCGTCTACTTCTTCCTTGATTAGCGGCGAGCCACTCTGCAGTTCCTTGACCTGCTCCTCGTGATGGCGCAGCCTTTCCTCGGCTTCTTTGAGTTTGCCATAGCGGATCTCGGCTACTTTGCCGTAATCACCGGCCCGTTCGGCCTGCTCAGCTTCTAAGCGAAGTTGTTCGATCTGTTCTTTGGCCTTTTGAATCCCCTCTACGATGCCCTTCTCTTTTTCCCATTTGGCATTGAGGGTATTGCGCTCTTCGTTGAGGTCGGCCAGCTCCTGCTTGATGCTATTTTGCTTGGCTTCGTCGCCCTCGCGCTTGATGGCTTCCAGTTCTATTTCCAGCTGGGTTATTTTGCGATCCAGGACATCGATTTGTTCCGGTTTCGAATTTATTTCCAGGCGCAGTTTGGAGGCGGCCTCGTCTATGAGGTCAATAGCTTTATCGGGTAAAAAGCGATCGGTGATGTAGCGCTGCGAAAGCTCTACAGCGGAGAGGATGGCTTCATCCTGAATACGGACCTTATGGTGGGTCTCGTATTTTTCTTTGATGCCCCGCAGGATGGAAACGGCACTCTCCTGGTCGGGCTCATCTACCAGTACCTTCTGGAAGCGCCGCTCCAGGGCCTTGTCTTTTTCAAAGTGCTTTTGATACTCGTTGAGGGTGGTGGCGCCTACCGCCCGCAGTTCTCCCCGGGCAAGGGCCGGTTTAAGGATATTGGCGGCGTCCATAGCGCCTTCGCCCCCTCCGGCACCTACCAGCACGTGGATCTCATCGATGAAGAGTACTAATTGCCCTTCGCTCTCGGTTACCTCTTTAACCACCGACTTGAGCCTTTCTTCAAATTCGCCCTTGTACTTGGCACCGGCTACGAGCGCCCCCATGTCGAGGCTAAAAAGGCGTTTTTCTTTGAGGTTTTCCGGCACATCGCCACTGATGATGCGGTGGGCCATCCCCTCGGCGATGGCCGTTTTCCCCACCCCGGGTTCGCCGATCAAGACGGGATTGTTTTTGGTGCGCCGGGAAAGGATTTGGAGGACGCGCCGTATTTCTTCATCGCGTCCTATCACGGGGTCCAGTTTCCCATCGGCGGCGAGCTGGTTGAGGTTCTTGGCGTATTTTTCCAGGGCATTGTACTGCTCCTCAGCAGATGCAGAGGTAGCCCGGCTGCCCTTGCGCAGTTCTGCGATAGCTTCCCGCAGGTTTTTGGCGGTCATGCCACTATCTTTAAGCATCTTGGCCACCTCATCATCGCCCGCTTGCATACCCGCCAGCAGATGTTCCAGGGAAACATATTCGTCTTTCATTTCCTTGGCTATGCTCTGCGCCTTCAGCACGGCCTTATTGGCGGCCCGGTCCAGGTAGGCATCCCCACCTTCTACCCGAGCCTGACTATCGAGCATACGATCCAGGGCCCGTAGCACCCCTTGGGTGTTGATAGACAACTTATTGAAAAGAAAGGGAAGCACATTTTCGTCCACCTCTGCAATTCCCTTGAGAAGATGGGCCGTAGAAATGGCTTGGTGCCCCGATTCCATAGCAATTTGTTGAGCCTGTTGTAAGGCCTTTTGTGATTTTAGCGTGAATTTATTGAGGTCCATTATTAGCTTGTTTTGAAGCACTACAGAGCAAAGGAAGGACCAGGGTAGTAAAGCGTCACAGGAGCTGCCAAGCCGTCCCGAAAGCAGGTAACTCCCTGACATTAAGGCATAAAAAAAGCCCCGGAGCTGTCATTTAGACGGCCGGGGCTTTTTCAAAAATGACTAAAATGCTACTGGACTACCAGCTTGCGGGTTACTTTTTCTCCGTCCACATTGATATTGACGAAATAAACCCCTGCCCCCCAATCGAAGGTTTCGAAGGCCATTTGGCCAGCGCCTCCTCGAAGGACTTTGGTATCCCGGTATACTTGCTGTCCCATCATATTGGTGACCACCACTTCAATGGGCTCAGCAGATTCTACATAATAGGGGATACGGGTCACATCGCTGGTAGGATTGGGGTGGAGCTGACCGATAAATCGATCGGGCAGCGGCGTGTGCTCTTCGGTTCCAATTACGTACTCGGGCGTTTCCTCGCTCATATCAAAGCAGAAATCATCCACGGCCCAGCCGGCATCTTGTATCTCAAAGTCGCTACCAAAGCGGAAGCGGAACACAACCCGCTTAACGGCCGTATCAAACTCCACGATGTAGCTGGCGCTGTCCCAACCATTGCTACTACCTGACCAGCCCGGCCGGACGATATCGAGGGCCGTAACGTGGGCCGTGTTGTACCACTTGGTGGTATCCAGGCTACCAATGGCTTGCCAAGAGCGGCCGCCATCGGTAGAGAATTCGAAGTTGCCTCCGTCGTGGTAGAGCTCTGTTTGGTAGTAATGCATGAAAGATATCTCGTAAGCAGTATCCTGCTCTATCTCGAAGGAAGGACTAATAAGCGAGGACTGATCGTCCAGGACATAATTATTGCTTAAATCCGTCATCCAGGCATTGCTCCCACTAAAGGCCCCGGGGAATTGTTGGGGCGTTCCTTTTTGCCAGCTGGTCGCCCCAAAGGCGAAGGTATTGGAGTTCATCGCCAGGAAGGGCAGCGGATTGGCTGTTTCGAAATCATTACAGTACGAGACGTCGTTGGTGGCACTATTAAAATCAAACTCTCCCAACACATCGATTGGAAAAGTAGTGGTATCGTCAGCGGGCCGGTTATCGGTTACGCTGTTGGGCAACCTACTAATAAGCCGCAAGGTATAGTTGCCACTGTTCACAGTGCTGGCGGGCCAGACTGGATTGTAGTCTATCCGCACCACATTATCGGTAAAGACAAAGCCTTGTGGCGTATCCACTTGCCAAGCACCGTTCCAAACGAGGTTGTTATTGTTGTCCAGTACCTGCGCTTTCACCTCTATTTCGGTTAGTCTTTTAGCTCCGGTATTCTTGACAAAAATGTCGAGTTCTTGCTGCGTCTGCGGGATTTGGAGCGGACTAACGAACTTGAAACGAACGGGAGCGCCACTGTTTTGCGGGGGAATAAAGACCTCAAAGTCATCAATAGCCCAGCCTTCCCGGTTTCCTCCGGAATTGGCCCCTGGTTCAGAATCAAAAAAGAAGCGAAGCCGGTTCGGGTTGGGCTCCTCACTTAAGGAAAAGATAGGGAAAGAGGATAATACCCAGCCGCTCGGGTTTTGTCCACTGCGGGTAGAGCCCGTAAACCCTTCTTCGATACCGCCTACGCCGGCTTGGAGGGTTCCAAAGGGCTGCGTGGTGTACCAATTCTGGCCCACACCCTGGAAGGAGCCCAGGTTTTTACCCAGGGTAGTCCACTGCCCGTTCCGAAACACCTCAATGGCACCGGCGGCATTATTGCCCATATCGATATTTTGGAAAAAGCGGATGGTGGGTTTTACCACGGTATCAAAGTTATCCAGGGTAGGCGCTCTTAGCACCTCACTTTTATCATCCAAGAAGGCACCATCCGTAAGGTTGGTGGCCCAGATGTAATCATTGCTCTGCGGAGAGGAGAACTGAGAAGTGGGATCGGCGATGCCTTTCTGCCACTGCAGGAAGCCTCCTTGCGCGAAAAAGCCTTGCTGATCCGCCGCGCAGGAATCAAAATCGCTGTAAAAGTCAATGTCGTAGGTATTGCGCCCATTAATGATCTGGCAAGCCGTGTCATTAAAGTTGTTGTTATCTCCCGTCAAGGAGGTGTAAGCGCACACGCGGCAATCTCCCCGTTCCAGCTCCAGATTGATCTGATTCATGGTAAGGGTGGAAACGTTGCCAGGCGTAACGGTAGCCCCGTTAGTGCTGGTGTAAGTGGTGGCAATTCCCGCATTAGGTCCACACAAGGGGGTTACAGAAAAAGTCACCGGTTCGTTGGCAAAATTGCTTGTACCGTAATTGTAAACCTCGGCACTCACCGAGACCACATTTCGAACCAGATTATTTATCGGGAAGCTGAGGTATGGTTCCAGGAAGAATTGCACCCCGGCATCATTGCTGATGCGGTCGTAAATGCGCAATTTGTCAATGGCAAAATGCGTCTCATCGCCAAAGTCCCGGTAAACGGCAATCCGCACCCGAATAGAGTTACTGCTGGACAGGTTTTTCAAATCCACCCGATGGTAGTCGTAATTGTCAAGCGGGTCATTTTGAGTGCCGCTATTTATGGTAGCCCCGGCTACGGTATTCCACTGGTCTGGCGCCATATTTACCGGATCATTGTACTGCACCTCTACCCGGTTAATATCCGAGGCATTAAAGTGATAATAAAAATCTAGCATAGGATCACTCATACCACTTATGTCCAGACAGGCACTTTTCAGGTAAGTGGGGACATTATTGGCAGAAGACACGGGACCATCGGTGTAGAGGAACTGACCCGACTCGTAGTAGCCGTGCTTGGGGCCGGTATTGCGGCGATCGGTAAAATGCGCCCCTACCTTGAAAACGTAGTTGCTATCGGGGCCCGGTTCTACCGTGAAGGCACTGGACCCTGTCTGGGAAGTACCTTCCGGAAGATTTTCAAAGTCCATTACAAGGGGAAAGCTATTGAAGGCCACGTTATGGTTGATTATTTTACTGCGGGCCGTGTCAAAAGCGGTTATATTATCGCCGGATAGGTTGGTCCAGGCCTCGATTCGGTAAGTACCGAAGGCAGACATATTCAGGGCATTGTTCACCGTTACCAGGGCGGTATCGCCCAGGCCCAGATTCACATTATTCAAGGTAGTGGATTGTACGGCTTGCGGCGTGCCATTGAAGATCAGACGGTATTCGATGGGCAGGTTCTGAATGTTGTTGCAGCCGGCGTTGCGTACGATTAAATCAAAGGGTTCCTGACTACCGTAGGCACAGGCGCCATCCTCCGGATCAGTGATTTGCAGTGCTTCGGCGTCGGTTTGAGGCGGTTCATAAATACGCAGATCGTCTACCGATACATCGCCCTGGGCTTGATTGCCGTTGGCGAGCGTCTGCTTGGGTGCCCGGAAACGAATTCGGATAAAAGAGCCGTAAAACTCGTCCAGGGGGATGATGCCCCGCCGCCAGGGATCGTTGGAAGATTTTTGTTGCTCCTTACGGATGAAGAATACGCGGCCTTGCCAGCCTGCAGTGTTCTGACCGGTATCCACATCTACCAGCAGGTTACCCATGTCTTCTCCGTACATGTGGTACCAAAACTCAAATGCATAGCATTTAGTGGTATCTATTTGAGTTAGATCAATGCAAGGGGTAGAAATGGTGGTGGTGGTATTTTGAAGCCCCTGGGAGGGATCCGCATAAATGTAAGTGTTGCCGCCGGGGGTATGATTACTGCTGGGGCCGGTGAACTGAGTCCCGGTAGGTCCCGAACGCACACCCCAGGCAAAATCATTATTGAAGTTTCCTTTGTTGGGCTGTACTTGCCAGTATTCACTACCGGTTTGGCTATTCGGATAGGAGCCGATGTGATTGGTACCGGAAGAACCATCTCCGCTCCCGGGAACCCACTCGGGTCCTTCAAAATCTTCGGTCCAGGGAAAGCTACTAATGGTGCCCGGCAGCGAGCCACAGTCCGGCTGCCCGCACTTGAATGGATACCCTCTTTCGGGGAAGAAAGTCAGGTAAGGGTTTTGCGGGTTGGCCAGGGAATCCGGATAGCGGGTCACATTAGGACAGGAAAGGTCCCAGGCTTTATAGTAGTACTCCACGGTATCTCCTACCTGGATGTTGTTCAAGTTGGCCACGTAGCGGGAAGTATTGGCTACGGAGATACTCATGTTCTCATATTGCCAGGGGCCTACCCCACTGCTATCGCGAATGCGGTAAAACACCGTGGCACTATCAATGCCCGAGTAGTTATTGTTATTGGTGGGAATGCCTTGCACAGAATCCGTGATGCGGGCGCCGATTTTATAGGTTTGATTTTGATTTTCCACCAATCCGCCCTGGGGCTGCACCGGGAAGCAGGGTATGGGGGAATAATTGAAGCTAAAACGCGGCGGATAAATCTCGCAAGTGGAGGCAATCACTTGCAGGTTGTCTACCCACCAACCAGCTCCAAACGGGCGGCCCGTAAGCTGAGTAGGATCAAGAATGTAGAGCGCACTAAATTCGATGCGCACGTCAGAATAACCATTGCCGTTGGCGTCCAGGGCCAAGTTACTTATATCAAATTGCTCAAATCGCCACCAGCTAGACTGGGGAGTAGGGTCGGTACCGCTGGACCACACATTGATGCCCAAATTGAGGGCCGTGTAAGAAGCCTCCTGAAAGCCACTGGAAGAATTCCAGTTGGGGCTTGCCCCCAGATAAGTCACATTGTTGTTCAGTAAATCGGTCCAGGTATTACCTCCGTCGGTAGAAATCCGGATGATGCCTTCGTTTACCTGGTTGATCTTACAGATGTGGTAGAAGTCCAGGAATACGTAGTTGTAGCCCACCGTACTAAAGCTATCCGTTCTAAACACCACCTCAGAGTTTCCCTGAACGGTATTAGCCGGCTCCACTTTTCCGTGGTAAGAGTTGGGCGCCGAGATGGATAGATTGCTGGTATCTTTCCAAGTCGTAGTAGCCGTGCCCAAAGAGAGCGTGGTCACGGAGTCAGGCGGTTCAAAGGTCTCCCGGTAAATAGTATCAATTCCCGATTGGGCGATACTTAAAGAAGACGAAGCGAGAAAACTAAGGGCGAGTAAAACCTTCTTCATAAGAGGGAGGGGTTTGAGAAAAGCGTATTTCATGACCAGCAAATATAAAAACTCCCCTGAACCAGTCATTATTTTGTTGGTGAAGGGCGGCTTTGATGAGCCAGCGCTGGCCAGGGCTTAGTAAGCGTATG
>JAVLBR010000283.1:0-2023 GCA_031581125.1 Schleiferiaceae bacterium
GATAAAAGCGCAGTCTCGCCACTGGCGAGATGAGCATTTTTAGAGCAAGCGTAACGAAGCTGACCGACTTTATAGACAGACACTAAATGGCCATTTGTCGCTGGGCCGACCTTCCTATTGATCAAAGCATTATACTCTTGACAATATGTGCAAGCGATTAATCCTTTTTTTACTCCTGAGCAGCGCGATAGGTTGTAAGCCCGAACCTGGCACTACCGAAACCTTCCGGCCAGAACCGGTCGATGAATGGGCCATCCCTAAGGAAGAAGTGCTGTACCAAAATCAGCCCTTGGACCGCATTCCCAGCGTAGATTCGCCCCAGTTTGTCCCCCTGGCCAGCCTGGATAGCTCCTTCTTTGCCTCCCGCACGCGCATCCTGGTATACCGCCGCCAGGGCACTACCAAGCTATACCCCTATCCCTATTTTACCGGGCACGAGATCGTAAACGACCGTACCGCCGGACATCCCCACAGCATCACCGTATGCCCCCTCACCGAAAGCAGCCTTCACTGGCTCCCCATCCTCCAGGGCGATACCACCACCTTTGGCGTATCAGGCCGGCTTTATCAGGATAATCTTATGCCCTACGACCGCGCCACGGGCACCATCTGGTCTCAGCTCGCTCTAAAGGCGGTAAATGGGCCGCTTATTTACCAAACGCCGGAACGATTGCCCCTCCTGGAGATCTCCTGGCACGCGGCTCGTCGCTATTTTCCCGGCGCCCAGGTAATGGACCACCCCACCGAACCCGGTTTTTGCCTCTATTGCCAGACGGGCAACGAGCCCAGCGTAAGCCCAAACAATCCTTACCTACTGCCCACGGCCACCCAAAACTTTGTCATAAACAGAACCGATATCCCCCACGCCACAGTGCAGCGTTTTAGGGCCGGCGGCCAAATGTACCTCGCCACCCGGGATACGGCCCTGGGATTAATGACAGTTTACCGACTGCGTGGCGCGCAGCAGCAAGCGCAGTTTCAACGAGCGGCCGCGCCTCCCGCTTGGCTTATCGACACCACAGGCCAGCAATACGACCTTTGGGGAAAACGCTTAAATGGGACCGGGCCCGAATTGGCAGTAGCCCAAGGGTTTTTTCTCAATCCCCACGCCCGGCAGGACTTTTTCCCCCGGGCCCAAGGGGCCCTTTGATTGGGGGCTATGCAACCCTATTCTGAACAACAACCCCTCGCCAGATGCGCCTCTAGCGCAGCACCAGCCGGATGGGGAGTACGAAGCTCATCCGTACCGGTTTACCCCGCTGCTGAGCCGGCTTCATAGTAGGCATTTGGTTCACCACCCGCAAGGCTTCTTCATCCAAAATAGGATCCAGCCCCCGGACTACCTGGGCCTGACTCACCGAGCCGTCCTTTTCAATGACAAACTGGACAAAGACCCGCCCACTAATGTTAAGCTTCCGCGCGGCAGCGGAATATTCGAAGTTTTCCAACACGTAGCGGAGAACGGATTGCTCGAAGCAATCTTTCCGCTTTTTCACCGGAGCCGAGGCATCACAGCCCGGAAATACGGGAGGACTTTCCACCACCACAAAGGGCAACGGCTCTTCCGGCGCCTCCTGCTCCTGCCCTACCGATACCACCGCCGAATCGGTGACCTGATATTCCCCCGTGGTAATGGCTTCCTGCTCGTTGGTTTCACTAGTAGTCATAGAAAACTCCTCTGGCAGCGTGCTGAGGTTATCTATTACCTCGATCTTCCGTGCCTGTTTCTCCGGCTTGCTTACCTGCGGCGGCTTTTGATCTTGCCGGGTCACCGGAATAACCACTTCCGAAGCCTCTTCGCGCAGCTTATACATTTTGGCCTTATCCTGCGGAGGCTGCTCTTGGGGAGAGGTGATGTTAAATAGGTAAAGAGCTATTCCTAAGGCCGCCGCAAAACCGATTAGTAAAAACAGGGTCCGGTAGCTTTCCAGGTCTATTTTAGGATTCTTTTTGGGGCGCATAACTAGTGTCCGTTCGTACAGTTGAGTGTCTGCTCTAGAAAGTTCAAGAACGCCTGTCCCGA
>JAVLBR010000284.1:0-2002 GCA_031581125.1 Schleiferiaceae bacterium
GGGGCCGTTTGCGATTGGCCGTCTTTAGGGCCATGATCTCCGCAAAAAGTTCCTCCTGATAATCCCAGGTCTCCTTGTAATCGCGCAGCCCCAGGTCTTGAAAATAGACGATGCGGGGGCTCAAAAGGGTATTTTTCCCAGTTCGGACTTAAGGCGATCGATGGAGCGGATATCGATGATATCCACCCCGCGCTTTTCGGCCAGGTAGTACGAGAGCCAGTCGCCCAGGTGAATGAGGTAGAGGTGGCGCTCCACGGGATTGGTGCCCCGGCTCCAGACGGTGTGGACCTGCTGGGTTTTGCCGCGGATGATCTCTTCGATGATGGCCAGGCGCTTTTGGTTGCGCGCCAGGTCGTGTTCATGACGGAGGAAAACCACGCTAAAGCGCTCGTCGCCGCCTTCCCAGCCCACCAGTTCGTTGTGGTTCATCTCGGGCACCTCGGCTTCCCAGGCCAGCATCTTGGCGTTTTCGTTGAGCTGCTGGCGCCAGCGGGTGGCCAGGGCTACATTGCCGGTAGTGGCCAGGAGCTGGGGCACGGTGCCGTCCAGGGCCTCGGCCAGCTGGCGGGCCTGCTGGTGGATGGCAGCCGCCTGCTCGCTGAGCAATTGCCTTACGGCCTGCACGGTGGTATCTGGCGCAGGCAGGTTTACGCCCAGTTGGCGCAGGTAATGCAGCAGGAAGATGGCACTGTAACCGAGCATGCTGCGGGGTGGGTTTCCGCCCTCCATGCTAAGGAGGTTCCAGTTTTTTTCGCGGGCTTTTTCGGCCAGCTGACCGCCCGAGCTTATGGCCAGGATCATGGCCCCCCGCGCCTCGGCCTGGGCCAGGGCGTGGAGCGTTTCCTCCGTATTGCCGCTGTAAGAGCAGACGATCACCGCCGTGAAGCGATTCACAAAAGCGGGCAGCTCGTAGCCCTTATTGACCCACACGGGCACTTCGGAAGCGCTGGCTGCCCACTCGGCCGCCATGCTGCCGCCGATACCGGAACCACCCAGGCCGGTGATCACGATCTGGTGTACGGCCCGGTCAAAGGCCCGGAAAGGGGTTTCGGCCACGGTTTGGGCGGCCTGTTGGAGATGTTGGGGGTAGGATTCGATCAGCTTCTTCACGGCGCTCGTTTTCAGAAGGGCAAAGGTAGGCAAAAGGCCCAGCGCTCCGGCCATTTGGGCGCACTGGCGTATCTTCACGGCCCAAAATTTTTCGACAAATGAGCAAGCAGCCGCAGTGGACTACCGTAAAAGCATACGAGGACATCACCTATCAAAAATCCGGCACGGGCGTGGCCCGCATCGCCTTTAACCGGCCCGAGGTGCGCAATGCCTTCCGGCCGCAAACCGTGGGCGAGCTCTACGAAGCCTTTCTGGACGCCCGGGAAGATACTTCCATTGGCGTGGTGCTCTTTAGCGCCGAAGGCCCCTCGCCTAAGGACGGCGTGTACAGCTTCTGCAGCGGGGGCGACCAAACAGCCCGCGGCAAGCAGGGCTACGTAGACGACAGCGGCATGCCGCGGCTCAACATCCTGGAAGTGCAGCGCCTGATCCGCTTTATGCCCAAGGTGGTGATCGCCGTGGTGCCCGGCTGGGCGGTAGGCGGCGGGCACAGCCTGCACGTGGTGTGCGACCTAAGCCTGGCCAGCCGGGAGCACGCCCTTTTTAAGCAAACCGATGCCGATGTGACCAGCTTTGACGGCGGCTACGGCTCCGCCTACCTGGCCAAAATGGTGGGGCAGAAAAAGGCCCGCGAAATTTTCTTTCTGGGCCGCAGCTACTCCGCCGAGGAGGCAGAAAAAATGGGCATGGTCAATGCCGCCGTGCCCCATGAGGAGCTGGAAAGCACCGCCTTCCAGTGGGCCAGCGAGATCCTGGAAAAAAGCCCCACCAGCATCAAGATGCTCAAGTTTGCCTTCAACCTCACCGACGATGGCATGGTAGGCCAGCAGGTCTTTGCCGGCGAGGCCACCCGCCTGGCCTACATGACGGAAGAGGCCCAGGAGGGCCGCAA
>JAVLBR010000285.1:0-1994 GCA_031581125.1 Schleiferiaceae bacterium
TATTGATACTGGTATTGAGCTAAAATGCAGAAAAAGGCCCAATGGTTACTTGGACCCACATTTTGCGTAGAATAGCAGGAAAGGCTCCGAAAAGGCTTGAATGATTCGCTCCTTTAGGGAGAGGACCGCGGATAAAATGCCGTCCCTCATCGCCGCTCAAGCACTTGTAGCGCGCGGCTGCCCAGCTGGGCTTGCGGATGGCGGAGCTGGAGGTGGTAGAGGCCGGTGGGGACGGGAAGCTGGATGTGAGGGTGATCGGTAGTGAAGCTTCCTTTCTGCACGGCTTGGCCCAGGGTGTTGTAGAGGGTGTACTGCAGCTTTTGGGGCCGTTGCGGCAGGCCTTTTATGCGGACGGAGTTGGTAGCGGGGTTGGGGAACAGGCTCCAGTTTTGTTGGGGGACTGGCCGCAGGTCCCGGTTATCCAGCGCCTGACCCTGGGCATCGATGATCATGAGGCGTCCCGCCAGGGAGCGGGTGTACTGCGGATAGCGGTCTGGATTAAACTCCGTGAGGCCTACCACGTAGCGACCATCCGGGAGCGCTTCCAGGGCTACATGGGGCCAGACGAAATAGGGGCTTTCCATTTTTTTCATCCAGTTGAGGCGCCCCTGCTTGAAGTTATAGTTGTAGAAAAATATGGCGGTGGAGTCTTCGGTAATAAAGGGGTCTGAATGACCAGTTACAGCGAAGAGCAGGCTGTCGCTATTCCGGTATGTAAAGCAATCGTTAAGCAAGGTGTGCATTGGAGGGCTATTCTTATCCTCGTTACCCAAAAATGGCATGGTATCAATGGAAGCTCGGCACCGGGCCGGATTTATCTGGCTGAAGCCCACATTATAATGTAACTGAGCGGAGGATAAATCATTGCGGGTAACGCCAAACATACCAAACTGGCCAGAATCAAGTTGAATCAGCCGGTAGTCGGTGTAATTAATGCCCGAAAACTTAGTTGAATCCAAGAGAAGACAGTGTCCTGTATGGCGCATGTTTTGGTTGAGCATTACAATCCATTGATTAATATACACAAAATTCAATAATTGTCCGTTATCATACGGTAATCCCCACCCTATTATTGGACTTACAGGAAGGTTTATGCTATCACTGTAATAAAAATTTAAATGAAGAGAGTTAAAGTCCAAATTTGTTTGGGCTACGAAGCCAGCAAAACGTAGAGTGCCTTGTAAGCATTCATCGAATACTCCATAAGCAAAAACCTGATTTTGTTTTAAGGCTAAACCAAAACTTTCAAAGGAAGAATCTGGATAGCTTAAGTGCAGCGTCTTTTGATGTCTAAGATCTGGACTCACTTTTAGTATAGCGCTCCTTTTATTATCCCTGGGGCATTGGTCTGAACTGGGTTCAGCAATAGAAGCTAGTAAATATATAAAACCCAAGGAATCAACAGCCATATCCTGTATGTTGAAAAAATAATTTGGTCTTAAATTGGGTAATAGAGTGGAAAGCTTTAAACTATCTATCGTTGATAAGGTATTATTAAGTTTGTATAGCACAGCTTCCTTGCTGTAATAGCTATTGGCACTGCCTGCCAGAGTAAGCACAAAAAGGCTGCTGTCCGAGTACTCAATCGCCTCGATGTGGGTATATTGATCATGGTTTAGATAGCGCTGCAGCGATTGCCCACGCACCGGAGAATAAGCCATCGCCCCCAGGAGGGCGATGGCTAGCAGGCATTTAAGACTTTTAACGGCTTTATGCATAAGTGAAAATTTACAGATCAAGGTCTCCTGTGGTCAGTACGGGGTCGTTGCCGGAGGGGCGGTAGAATTTAGACGCGCGCCCCATTAAAGGTTGCTTGCTGGGTAGCACATCATTGGGGAGCCAAGCCACATTTGGCCGGCAAGGCCTACCCGCAGGGCGGTACTACCTGGAGCTGCGCCGGGGTACGCGCAGCCTGGGCGCGCGGCCGCTGAGGTGGCGTTAAGCCTTTTATTCTACGATGGTCCAGCCCTCGTTTTCGAGCAGCGGCTGGGCTT
>JAVLBR010000286.1:0-1977 GCA_031581125.1 Schleiferiaceae bacterium
GGTGGCACCCCTCGAGATGACGCCACAGGCGAGACTTAAAAGCAGGGGTGCCTACAGCCGCCTCACACCCCCGTAAAGACGCAATGCTTTGCGTCTACACCGCCCCACACCCTATCTTTGCCCCCAAATTCTTTACCCATGCTGCACCGCCCCCGCCGGCTCCGCCACCGCCCCGCCCTCCGGCAACTGGTGGCCGAAACCCAGCTGCACCCGGCCGACTTCATCGCGCCGCTTTTTGCCGTAGAAGGCAAGCAGGAAATGCAAGCCATTCCTTCCATGCCCGGTTACTACCGCTACAGCCTCGACCTTCTGGCCGGAGAAGTTAAAGACCTCTACCAAAAGGGCTGCCGCGCGGTATTGCTCTTCGTAAAAGTAGCCCCCACCCTGAAAGACAATGCGGGCACCGAAGCCTGGAACAAACAAGGCCTCATGCAGCGCGCCATCCACAGCATCAAAGAAGCTGCTCCCGAGATGCACTTGATGACCGACGTGGCCCTGGACCCCTACTCTATTTACGGACACGATGGCATCGTACAAAATGGGCAGGTAGACAATGACGCTACCCTCGAGGCCCTTGGCCAAATGGGGCTTTCCCACGCCGAAGCCGGCGCCGATATGCTGGCCCCCAGCGATATGATGGATGGCCGCGTAGCTTCTCTGCGCCATGCCCTGGATGCCCATCACTTTACCCACACCGGCATCATGAGCTATACGTCAAAATACGCCTCCTGTTTTTACGGGCCCTTCCGCGATGCCCTGGCCTCCGCGCCAGTGGCGCAAAAGAATGTCCCTACCGATAAAAAAACCTACCAAATGGACCCGGCCAATAGCCGGGAAGCGCGGCGGGAGACGGCGCTGGACGAAGCCGAAGGCGCCGATATGTTGATGGTAAAACCGGCCGGGGCTTACCTGGACATCATCGCCCAAACGCGAGCCCAAACCCAGCTGCCTGTAGCCGCCTACCAGGTAAGCGGCGAATACGCCATGATCAAAGCCGCCGCCGAAAAGGGCTGGCTGGAGGAAGAGGCGGCCCTGCAGGAAAGCTTACTGGCCATCCGCCGCGCCGGGGCCGACCTCATTGCCACCTACTTTGTCCACGACATCCTCCGCTTGCTGCAGGCTTAGGCCCCTGCAGTGCCGGTATAATGTAAACCCGGTGCCATTTAACGCAAAAAAAATCCGTCCGCTGCGGGGCAGCGGACGGATTTTAACCATTTCATCGGAGGAGAAAACTAATTTTTAGGGGGCTTGGGGAGATTGCCCTTGGCCACCTTGTAGCTTTTGGAAACGCTGCTGAAGCGCCTTATCGCTGCGAATTTGCGTGGCGATCTGCTGGAAGGTCTGCATATCCATGCCGGCATCCTGCACCATTTTACTTACTTGCTGCATCATGCCCTGTTGCTTTTGCTGGGCTACCGTCATGGCTTCTTTAAAGTTGGCCTTTTCTTCATCCGTGTAAGCATCCATGCTGTCCACGGAGTTGCCCCGCATTTGCTGAGAAGCCATCTTTTGAAACTGAGCCATTTCCAGACCGGCATCCTGTACCGCACTTTCAATCTCCTTTTGGACGGCTTGTTGTTTGACCTGCAGCTTGTCGCTTACTTCTTTAAACGTTTTAAGCTGTTCATCGGACACTTCGATCTGCTGCTGCTGCTGTTGTGGCATAGCATTAGGCGTTTGCGCAAAAGTGGCAAAGCCAAAAGTTACAGACAGAAATAGGGTTGCAATGCTTTTCAAATACATATTTTTGCTTTATTTCAGTTGAATAGGCAAGAATACAACAGCTCTACTGGCACACCAAATAGCAGAAGTTAAGATTTTCCTAAATGAGAAATTAGCTATCAGCCCTCGGATCGCTAGATGAGAATGAATTGTTGAAGGGGGGAACTGGTGAACTGGGTAATTGGGTAACTGTGTAACTGGTGAGGGGGGGGGGAGAGAAGGGGGGAGCAGGCACAGAGCCTCGCTACGGGCGAG
>JAVLBR010000042.1:0-14740 GCA_031581125.1 Schleiferiaceae bacterium
AGGGTGAGCATCAGGTTGACGTTGCGCGGTGGCTGCACGTAGTAGGCGGGTACATCTTCTCCACCGTAGGAGGAAACCTCCCCGTAGGTATAGTAAAGCGCGTCAAAAAGGTTTTGTACCCGCAGGGCCAGGGTGCTCTGTTTCCAGAAGTTCCAGCTTACCCGCGCATGCGCTACCAGGGAGGAGGGCACCGTGAAGCCCACTTCGTTGGTAGGGCTTAGGAAAGTGCGGTCCAGATACTGGCCGGTAAGTTCGGCGGCCAGCCCTTGGCGCGTTTGGTAGCCGGCGGTAAGCCGGCCCTGCCAGGTAGGAGTGAGGGCGGGATGTACGTTCTCATAGACCTCGTTTTGGGCGTTATTTTCGGGCGCATAGCGCGCTATGCGGGCGTAGTTAAAAGCGCCCATTCCCTCCAGATAAAAGCCGTGAGCGGGCCGCCAGCTGCTGGAGATCTCCAGGCCGGCGCGGGTACTTTGGGCCACGTTTTTGCGCAGCTGTACAAAGGCGATGCGCTCCCCGATGGGTTCTATCTTATCTTCAAAAGCCATCCAGAAAAAATTGGCCTGCGCTTGCAGCGGTCCTCGCCGGTAGCGGATCCCAGCTTCCAGGTCATTTACATATTCGGGCTGTACGGCGGCATCCGGGTTTTGCACTTGGGCCAGATTGCTGCTGTCTAGCCGGGTTACACCGCCCCAGAGGTCAAATTTTGTGGGCTCTCGTCCGGTGCGCCCAAAGGACGCGTAGGCTTGCAGGGCAGGGCTGACCTGGTAGTTGAGGCCGATTTTGGGATTCACAAAAGTGTAGCGGTACTGGGGCAGGCGGGTGCCGGTGGCCAGAAAGCGGCGATCGCCAAAAAACTGAATGGTGCTGTGTCGCAGCTGCACATCGCCTTGCAGGGTGAAGCGGCCCAGGGTGTAAGCCGCATTGACAAAGGCGCTCATCTCGTTTTTGCGGGTGCTATCGCTGTAGATGCGATTGACATTATCGGGCAGGAGGGTTTCCCAGTTTTCCCGCTTAAAGGTGTAGGCGTGGATACCGCCCCGCAGCCTTAGCTCGTTCTCTTCGTAGAGTAAGTTGCTAAAGACGCCGAAGTGGCGGTTGGTAAGCGGGTAGTTGATCTGGCCGGAAAACTGACCGGTAGAGTCGGCCAGGCCAAAGGGGAAGTCGCCCCCGGCGCCACCGTAGTAAAGGCTGGTGGTGCTGTGCAGGTGCGGGCTTATTTCCCGTGTGTAGCGCAACTGGGCCAGTTGCTGGCCAAAGTTGTCCCGATCTTGTTCAAAATTCTGATTGGTGCGGGGATCGGCTTCGATCAGGGGCAAAGGGACCGGCGTGTAGGCCAGCTGGCTGCGGCTGCGGCCGTTGAAAACGGTAAAGGTGAGCAGGTCTTTCTCCCCGCGGTAGCCGCCGCTCAAAAACATAGACCAGCTTTCCGTGCCGCTGTGGTAGCGGTAGCCCTCGCTGGTAAAATTACTCATCCTACCGTAAAAGGCGAATTTATCGTTTATCACCCCCGATTTGAATTCGGCGCTGCCCCGGAAGGTGTTGAGCTGCCCCAGGGCGGGGGCCTTAGAAGGTACGGGCAGGCCGGGATTGACCATATTCTGCGTGGGCCCGCTGATGCCGGTGGCAAAGCTGGAGGCGTTAAACTGCAATTCGGCGCTGGGCTTTTCCTGCCAGATATCCGGCCCCTGGAAGTTTATAGACCCCCCGAAAGAGGCCGACCCGTTGGTAGAAAAACCTACGCCCCGCTGCACCTGCACGCGGCCCACGCTGTTCATGATGTCCGTAAAGTTGGAAAAGAACACCCCCTGGTCCAGCATATCATTGAGCGGCACGCCGTTAAAGGTAATGTTGAGCCGGCTTTGATCCAGGCCGCGCAGCCGCATACCGCCGTAATTGGAAAATCCGGTACCCGCCTCCGAGTGGGTGATCAGGTTGGGCACCTGCTGGCTCAGCACAAAGGGCGCGTCCTGCCCGGTGTAGACCCGCTTTATGGCCTTTGGGTCCAGGTTGGTTTGGGCTATGGGCGCCTCTTCCCGGGTTTGAACGGCCCGCACGGTGGCGGCGGCCAGCTCATCCCGCCGCGGCTGGAGCCGCACTTGCAGCCTGCGCTCTACTCCTACCGGCACGCGGAGCGTATCCCGGTAGGGTTTAAATCCCAGGTGGCTCACCACCAGGATGTAACGTGGCGCGAGGGGGAGGGCCAGGGAAAATTTCCCCGCGTTATCGGTGGCCGTCCCCGTGTTTTGCTCCGCCAGGCGCACGTTGGCCTGGGGGAGAGCTTGTCCGTTTTGGGCATTCTGTACCGTACCTTCCAGGCGTTGCGCCTGAAGTGCTGCCCCGGTACTGATGGCAGCAGCAAAAGCCAATAGCTTCTTCATGATAAAGTAAATTATCACGAATAAAAGGGGCTATTACTCGCTTGGGTTATGTAATTGAAGGATCAATTCCTCCCTTGGCGGCATTACCCGCCCAGGTTCATTGGGTATAATCTCAGCCCGGCGGAAGCCGGGCACCCCTTAAGAGATGTTGAGCGTACAAAGGTAGGGCAGCGGCGCGGACTGCCCTTGGCTTAGGGTCCGCTTATTTTTTTGGGCCTGGCGGCCAAATGTGGTGCCGGGCCAAGAGATAAGCCCTTTGGCTTGGAATAGCTTCGCGGCCTGAAAAATAGCGTTGCCAGGAGGGCGTTATCCCAAAAGATCGCTAACGGCCCGAATGGCGTTCTCCAACCTAGTGGTACCTGAGCCCCTAATGATTCGGTAGGGGCGCCCCAGGGAGGAAATTTGTCTTTCGTGGCGCTGGAATAGCGTTTTGCGGTCGTGCGGGTTTTCGCGGAGGGGATCCGGCTGCCAGGGCAGATCTGGATAGGTGAGGAGGTAGCGGTGGTGCTGCTCCTCTTGCATGGCCGCTGCTACCCAGGCATCTACTTTTCCAAAAACGATTTGGCTCCAGAGGTAGTAATTGAGCAAATCGGTATCGAGCAGCACCGGTCCTTCCGATGGGAGCTGGCTTTGCTGATAAGATTTATGAAGGCGGGCCAGGCGCTGGAGCCGGCGGTAATCATAATCTTTTCCTAGGTTTTCCAGATACCACCGGGCGTACTCGCGCACGTAGGGAATTTGAAAATGAGCACTTAGGGCGCGGCATAGGGCGCTTTTGCCGGTGCTTTCCGGGCCGGTGAGCACGATGGGCATTACTGCAGCCATTGCCAATAACCATTAAGGGAAAGCAGGGTGTAAAGCGTAAATAGCCCGCTGGTGAGGTAAAGCCCCCGTCGGTAATAAAGGTAAATGGAGACGCCATCGATCACGATCCAATAGAGCCAGTTACTGGGATAAAGGGCAATCATTAGCAGGGTAGCCCCCATACCAAAAAGGGTGGTAAAACTGTCCACATAGGGTTGGGAGGCCGTAGTATAGCGGCTCAACAGCCTTCCCGTCAGAAAAACTAGCGCAAAACCCAACAAAATAAAAAGGGCATGCCAGCTAATGGGCAGTTCGGCGGGTTTATCCTGCAAGCCGGCCCCCCAGGTAAGAAAGCCGTAAAGCGTGGTGCCTAAGTAGAAAACCTGTAAAAAAGACTCGGCAAATAGCCGTTTCTCGTAGCAGATATACAGGTATAAGATCACCCCCAGGGCAGAGAAGAGCCAGCACCATACGCTGCCATAGGAGATCAAAATGGTGTAGAGCAGGCTGAAAACCACCGCCAGCCCTTCTACCCAGCGCAGGGTTTTCATTTAGTGGTAATCTTTAAGGGGGTAATCAGATAGGTCGCCCCGTAGAATTTTAAGCACAAAGGGGCACTGGCCTCCTTCAAAGCTGCGCAGAATTTCTTCCTGCAGCGCGGCAAATACCAGGGGGCCGGGGCCGTAGAGCTGGGTGCTCAATCGCTGGGTGACTACCTTGATGCCCGGCCGGGCGTGCAGGCGGTACAGAAAGTCGTCGATGCGTTCCAGATATTCGCTTTCCAGGGGGTACTGGGAGATGTCTACGGTAATGGGGTCATTTTTATCCATCGTGTGCTGCTTTGACCATTTCGGCCAGCAAAGATGGGTCTTTTTCCAGGGCGTTGCCTACCACGATCACATCGGCACCGGCCTGGATATTGCCTTGCACCTTTTCGGGGGTAAGAATGCCGCCCCCGATGATAAGCGGGCAGTGAATAGCCTGCCGTACTTCCCGGATCATAGTTTCGGAAATAGGCCGCTGGGCGCCACTGCCGCCGTCCATGTAGATGAGCCGGAGGCCCAGCATTTGCCCGGCCAGGGCGGTGGCGCTGGCTATTTCGGGCTTGTCCCAGGGGATGGGCTGGCTGCCGCTCATGTAGCTGGCGGTGGTGGGCTGGCCGCTGTGGATGAGCATGTAGCCGGTGGGCATTACTTCCAGGTCCATTTGGCGGAGGTAAGGGGCGGCCACTACCTGATTACCGATGAGATACTCCGGGTTACGGCCGGAAATGAGGCTTAGGAACAGGAGCGCATCAGCGGCTGGGGAAAGCTGCATAATACTGCCGGGAAATAACACCACCGGAAGGGAACAGTGCTGCTGAAGGGTTTTAATGCAAGTTGCTAAGGCATCACGGGTGAGCAGGCTGCCTCCTACAAAAATGTAATCGGCTTGCGCTTTTTGGGCGTTTTCGGCCAGGTGGATTAACTGACCCTGGTCGCTCCGGTCCGGATCTACCAGAACCGCGAGCGCCGGGGCTTGCTGGGCCCGGTGCTTTTCCAAAGATGTTAATACTTGCCTGCTCATATGCTGGCAACAAACCTACTAAAAAGCGCGCATGCTAGGGCTATGATTAAAGGGTAAAATATGAGCCATCAGCCGGGTTATGAACGTAGCGAAGGTGCTGCAGGCGCCAGGGATAGTAGCGAAGCGCCCACAGGCGCGGCGGCCCCCGGCCCGGCTCCTGAGGAGGCGACGGCAGGAGCCCCCGCAAGGGCCTGGGCCGGGAGGCCGGCGGCCGAGGACGCGCAGCGAATAGCCCGGCCGGCGCCCAAAATTTCTTTAGTAACGGATAACTTCAGTGGGGCTGTACCCAGCCGATGGTAAGCTGAAAATCCGGGTAGGGCTTGCTGAGAAAGGAGAGGGGGAGTGACTGCCCACGGTGGTAAACGAGGCCGCGCATACGGCGGGGCTGACGAGGGCTAAAGGGAGCTACGTGGATTTCCTTGAGAAAGTCGAGCCGGCGGTTGCCGGTGATCTTGACGGCACATTCCTTGGCGCTCCACAAGCTGGTGAGGGCGCTTAGCCGGTTTTCCTGGGGGAGGCTTCGCTGCTCGCTGGGGGTTACAAATTTTTTTTCAATCCGCTCCATGGAGGGGCGGACGCATTCCAGGTCTATGCTTACGCGCAGACGCCTACTGGAGATCACCGCGGCGTAGTGGCGTGTATGGGAGAAGGAAATGTGATGAGGCTCGGTAAGGTAAGGCTTGCCACTGCGACGGTAATGTACGGCCGGATTATGGCCCTGGTAGTGCTCCCTGAGGCAGCGCCGCAAGGCTAGGAATTCCTGGCGTCGCGCGGGTGTGTGGAGGGCCCGGAGCTGCCGCTCGTCTGAGGTATGGAGGACCAGGTCCTCGCCGAGTTCTTCTTCTTCCTCCGTAATGTGCCAGATGGAAAGCTGAAAAAATCGATGCTTTACATTATGATAAAGGGGCATTAGGCGCCAAAAACTTTTCAGGCAAAAGTACTTAAGGTATATTTGCAGAAATTGTAATTTTCAATTTAAATTTTAAGTGTTTATGAGTACTACTCTTGGTAAGTACGTTCCTTACAAAGTAAAAGACATTTCCCTGGCCGACTGGGGTCGCAAGGAGATTGAACTGGCTGAGGCCGAGATGCCTGGCCTTATTTCTCTGCGCGAAGAATACGGTAAAGAACAGCCGCTAAAAGGGGCCCGGATCGCGGGTTGCCTGCACATGACCATCCAAACCGCCGTGCTGATCGAGACGCTCGTAGAGCTCGGCGCGGAAGTTACCTGGTCTTCCTGCAATATTTACTCCACTCAGGATCAGGCAGCTGCCGCCATAGCCGATACAGGCGTTTCTGTTTATGCCTGGAAAGGGATGACGGAAGAAGAGTTTGACTGGTGCATTGAGCAGACCCTCTTCTTTGGCGAAGAGCGCAAGCCGCTTAACATGATCCTGGACGATGGTGGCGACCTTACCAACATGGTGCTGGACCGCTATCCCGAGCTCACCAAAGATATCAACGGCCTAAGCGAGGAAACCACCACCGGCGTGCACCGTCTGTACGAACGGATGAAAAATGGTACTCTGCCCGTACCGGCCATTAATGTAAACGACTCGGTAACCAAAAGTAAGTTTGACAACAAGTATGGCTGCCGCGAATCTGCCGTGGATGCCATTCGCCGCGCTACCGACATCATGATGGCTGGTAAAGTGGCCGTGGTAGCTGGTTACGGCGACGTAGGTAAAGGGACCGCCGCAAGCCTCCGCGGAGCCGGCTGCCGGGTAATGGTAACCGAAATAGATCCCATCTGTGCCCTCCAGGCCGCCATGGATGGCTACGAGGTGAAAAAGATGGAAAATGCGGTGGAAAAAGCCGACATCGTGGTGACCGCTACCGGTAACAAAGACATCATTACCGAGCAGCACTTCCGCAAGATGAAGGATAAGACCATCGTGTGCAACATTGGCCACTTTGACAACGAAATAGACGTGGCTTATCTCAATAATGAGCACCAAGACAGCCACATCGAAATCAAGCCGCAGGTAGATAAATACACCGTAGACGGCAAAGATATCATCCTGCTGGCGCAGGGCCGGCTGGTAAACCTCGGTTGTGCTACCGGGCACCCCAGTTTCGTGATGAGCAATAGCTTCACGAACCAAACGCTGGCCCAGATGGAGCTCTGGAACCATCCCGAGCGCTACGAAAATAAGGTGTACACCCTGCCTAAGCATCTGGACGAGAAGGTGGCAGAGCTGCACCTCTCCAAAATCGGCGTAGAGCTGGAATCGCTCCGCGCGGACCAAGCCGAGTACATCGGTGTAGAGCATAAAGGTCCCTACAAACCCGAGTACTACCGGTACTAAGCCGAGAGACCCCGGGGGGCTTCAGGCCCATGTTTGGTGTCTTTATTCTAATGCCGTGTTGCTATTGCAGCACGGCATTTTTAATTTGAGCAAGCCTGTAAGCGAGGCCAGTTGTGTGTTATATTAAATCTTTTGTATTTTTACCAACCAAATTAGGAAGATTAAACAGGATGGGAGACGAAGTCTATGAGCTTATCGCTAGCCATACTACGGACTTAGTCTGCTTGCACGATCATGACAATAGAATTCGCTTTGCGAATGATTCGGCCCTAAATGTGCTTGGCTACCCGCCCCAACAATTACTGGGAAAAAAGCTTACCGATTTCCTCACTAAAAACTTTGTGAACGAAATGGACTCTCCTACGCTCATGCGTCTTTTTAACCACCCTGTGGGCCGTATACGCTATGAAGTGCGTCAAGGAGATGGCAGCTTGCGCTGGCTGGAGACTACTTTTACTTCCTTAGAAGACCAGGCTAACCAAGGGTATCGATTCCTCAGTACCTCTCGAGACATAACTGAAAGCGTTCAGCTTACGGATGATCTCATGCAGGCGCTCTCCGCGGAACAAGAGCTCTCTAAGCTTAAAAGCAACCTCTACTCAGTGGCCAGTCACGAGTTTAAAACCCCCTTGGCGGTGATCCAGGCTAATATAGAAATGTTAAAGATAAAGTCTAGCAAGGAGCAACTAAACGCAGGGCTCGCTACCATGGAAGCAGAAATAGACCGGCTGAACACTATGATAGGGGATATGCTGGAATTGAAAAAAATGACTTCCGGCCAGCGTACATTTAACCCTACCGAACTGAATTTAGAGCAATTAATAAGGGAGGTGATCCAATCTCAGCAAGCAGAACCTGGAAAAGAAAAGCGCTTCCTATTCGAGCCTAGCGGGAAGCCCTTTAAGGTAGAAGCAGATTATTCCCTGCTTCGTTACGTTTTTAGTAACTTAATCTCTAACGCCAACAAATTTTCACCCGGCCAGAAGACTGTAGATATCCACCTCTACTACGAATACGACCAAGTTCGCCTGGAAGTGACTGACTATGGCATCGGCATTCCAAAGGAAGAACAACCCGCCATATTTCAATCTTTCTATCGGGCCCAAAACGCTGGCCATATCAGCGGCACCGGCGTGGGCCTCTCCATTGTGGCTGAATTTGTAAAGTTGCACGCTGGAAAAATTAGCGTAAAAAGTAACGTAGGTGAAGGAAGTACCTTCACCGTTAAACTCCCAAAACAAATAAGTACATGAAAAGAAAAATGCTCCTAGTAGAAGACAACGAAAAGTTGCTGAACTCCATGAGTACCCTCTTTGAGGACTATTTTGAAGTATTTGAAGCATCGGACGGAGTTCAAGGCGTCGATAAAGCCCGCCTGCACCTCCCAGATATCGTGATCAGCGACATCATGATGCCTGAGGTAAACGGCTACGAATTGGTGGAGCGCATCAAGGAAAACCCGCGGACCACCCATATCCCTGTAATCCTCCTTACCGCTCTAGGAGAAGACGAGCGCAAAATTGAAGGCTATAACCACGGTGCCGACGACTACATCGTGAAGCCCTTTAAGTTTGACTTGCTCCTGGCCCGAGTAGACAACCTCCTCAAAAGTCGGGATCAACTGCGCCGTATTTATGATAAAAGCAGCCCGGTAAACCACGACTTTGGCGTAAAGGATCCCCTCCTCTCGCATATGGAAGCGCTGTTGGTCAACCATTTCCGCTTTCGTAACTTTAGTATCCCCGAAATAGCGGAGCTCATGAATATGAACACCCCTAAGCTGGAGCGCGAAGTGAAAAAGCTTACCGGTATGACGCCCATCCAGTACGTTAATGACTTCCGGCTCCATAAAGCCAAAGACATGCTGCAAAAAGGCGGTAAAAGCATATTTGAAATAAGCCATGGCCTTGGTTTCAAGAGCCTTAGCTACTTCGGTAAGGCCTACAAAGAAAAGTTCGGCGTGGCGCCTTCCAAGACAGCTAAGCTTTGATGCCATTAGACATTATGATCGTGGAAAACGATCAGGTCAATAGTTTCGTCCTTAAAAAAACCATTATTCGAAATTACGCCACGGCCAACGTCTCTATGTACATGGAGGGCAATCAGGCCCTGGAATACCTCCATGAGCTCGATCGTAAGGCCCATCCCTTTCCCGGCGTTATTCTCCTGGACATCTATATGCCCGTGATGGATGGCTTTGAGTTCCTCGAAAAGTACACACAACGCTACGCCCACAAGGAGTCGATAATTTTCACCATGAGCAACTCCCTGATCAAAGAAGATCAGCAACGCGCCAACGCTTATCGCGTAGTCAAGGGTTTTATCACCAAGCCTTTGATCTACAATAATGTACAGTTCGTTATCGAGACCTACTTGAAATCCGCTCGTCCCGATTGATGCCCAGGCTTTATTTTGGCCTTGCACAATCGGTGAGATCGATGTATATTTGCAGCCCTTAATCGGAGCCGCTTATGCTCCTTTTCGTTCTGAATAGCATCGTCTCTTTTGCTGGGCCTGCCGGCCAAATGTGCCTTCGCGCCCGTCAAAAATTCGGCCAAAATATACACCGCGGGGTGGAGCAGTTGGTAGCTCGTTGGGCTCATAACCCAAAGGTCGTCGGTTCGAGTCCGGCCCCCGCTACTACTTAAAAAGCGTCTTCTGAATATTCAGGAGGCGCTTTTTTTAGGTCTTAACTGGACTTAGGGTTTCTTATGAAAAAATGCTTAACATCCTAACAATTTGCATTTGCTTCTCGTTTGTTGGCGGGTCATTTGGGGGGCTCATGAGGTCATTAGAATCCCTGGACAGAAAGTTAGCTCCGGGTGCGTGCTCCTCCATCAATTCTCTATTTTCCAGATTTTTAGCCCCTAAATCCCTCCAAGGGAGACTTTAGGCCGCGTCTGATCCGCAGCGTTCTGCTTCTTCTTGGAAGCTTGTTTATCGGGTTACACATTTTTGATGGGGTAGCAGGTGTTAAGCCCCCTAGGGGGGGGTGGGGGCCTTTACCGGTTGGAGTAAAGCGCCACAAACTTCCGTAAAACAAAACCTCCCGTCTAAAATCTATCAGCGAAGCGGTCTAAGATCTAATATCCTCCCCACACCAGTTAAACAGTTACCCAGTCCAACAATTTAACCTTATCGAGTGCAGCGTATTCTTGTTATACCCAAAGGATATGGGGCGCCCGTGCCGCTCCAGGGGACTAAGGTCCCCCACCAAAGCGCTGCTTACATAAAAAAATGCGGCGGGGGCGTACGGCTGCAATGCCCGCTCCACATACTCATGGTATTGGCACCGGTGTGCAGCAGGGCTACCAGGTCGCCTTCGCGGAGCTCGGGCAGCTTTATGGCTTCGTAAAGCACATCTCCGGCAAAGCAGAGCGGCCCTACCAGGCGGTAAGGCTTTTCCGGCCGCTCTCCCGCATCTGGGCGGGGCAGGGCCACACAGGGATAGTAAATGGGCAGGTTGCTGTACACCTTCCGCACAAAAAGGTCAGCGCCTACGTGTACATAAGCCAAGTCCGGCGCGCCGGCTTGGCCAGGCGTCACGTATTCTACCCGGGATACCACCAGGCTGTTGAAATGATGAACGTACTTACCGTATTCGGTGATAAGGCGATACTGAGCGATGCCCGGTATCTGCAGCAGGGCCCGGGTAAAGTCTTCTAGGCGGTACGGGGCTTCCTCCCCAAACAGGAGGCCCCCGCCTATGTCTAGCCAACTTATGGCCTGTCCCGCTGCTTTCAGCTCTTCGGCCAGCTCCACCAAGGCTTCTACGGCTTTCAGATGCGGCGCAAAGTCGTGCATATCCGAACCCATGTGCAGGTGCAAACCGGAGAGCTTCGGTCCATTCCTTACCGCTTCCAAAATGGCCTTTCGCTGGGACAGCGGCACGCCAAACTTGGATTGTGCTGTGGAAACATCAAAAATGGCCGGTGCGTCGCTGCGCCGCTCCGGATTGATGCGCAGGCCCAGCTGGCCCGAAAAGTCATGGGGATAGCGCTGCAGCTCCTCCAGGGAATTGGCGTTTACCTGCATGCCGGGCAGTTCCCGGTGGACGTAGTTGATTTCTGCCTGTGTTTTCACCGGGGAATCAAAGACGATACGTTCCGCCGGACAGCCTGCGGCTACGGCCAGCTGGACTTCCTCCAGCGAAGCGGCCTCCAGCCCCATGCCCCGCTGCACCAGATGGCGCAGCACCTGAGGCTGGTTGTTGGTCTTGATGGCCACCGCGTGCAAGGTGGTAGCGGGGAAGTGTTTTTGGAGCTGGTCGATGCGGTAGTCCAGTGCTTCCCGGAGGTAATACACGGCGGCTTTAAAATCGTGGGGATCCACCAGGCCTTCGGCTACAGCGCGTTGGTGAGTTTGCTGGGCAATGGCGCGGTTAAGCGTTTTCAAAATGCTTTAACTTATCGGCTATGATATAGAGGATCTCCCGGTCCCGGGCAAATTCGCGCTCATCTTCCGCTACAAATTGACGTACATTCTTGGCCCCAATGGACAGGCGCAAAAAGGAGCTATTGGTATACGCCACGGGCTGCCCAATGAAAATCCGGTCAAAGGTGTACTGCTGCCCGTAGTGCTGGGATACCAGCTCGTAGTGGAAGCGCTTGAGGGCCTCATGGCTTAGGTAGGTCGGGCCCTTTCGCAGGCGAAAGGAAATGATGGACTTATTGGTCTGCTCATGGTCGGGGATAAGTTCAAAACCCGCCAAACGGTCCATTTCCTGGATAATGGTCTGGTTCCAGGCCCGCACTTTCTCCATGCGCTTTTCCCGGTTGATGCCCAGGTAACGCTTCATTTCCCGCACGGCCACCGACCACCGCAAAATGCCGGCTACATTGATCTGTCCGGAGAGGAAGGAAAGGTGCCGCCGCAGGGGCTTGGGAAAGTCGTACTGGGAAAAGATTTTCTGAAAAGGCCGGGCGGCTTCCCAGTCGGTCAGTTGGTCTAACTGGCGATAGAGCTCCTGGGGCACCAGCAGGGCCCCGCAGAAAGGGGGCGCCTGGTAAAACTTGGAGCCGGTGATCATCACCAGCGCTCCCTTGCCGATGAGCTGGTTTACGATACTGCGGCGGTGGCGAAACTGGCAGAGGTCTACGTTCCAGATCACGTTGGGGGCGTCTATTTTGTCGATTAGCTCCAGGTTGTCCTGAATGCCGCTTTTGCTGCCGTACACCAGATTTACGATGATGAGATGCTGAGGATGGGCTTGCACCAGCGCCTGAATATCCTGGTCGTGCGTGAGGATTTCGCCCTGTTCAGAACGGGCCTGGTAGAAGACGGTTTCCAGATTACTGGCGTCTATGATGTCTTCCCCGGTGGGCAGGGCCTCGCCAAACTGGCTGTAAGCGGAGAAGTACTTACCCCGGCTGGACAGTTTGGTGCCCGAGCCCAGCTCTTCCAGGCAGGTAACTATATTGAGCAGGGGTTTTTCCGGATGCAGGAGCCGGCCGAAGAGCAGGGGATAATACATCAGATCCGTTCCGGAGGGGGCGTAAAATACCTCAAAGGCGGGATCGCCCGGGCCGTGGATTTCCTTTTGGATGCCCTGGGTGCAGGTTTCCAGCACGTCGGCCCATTGGGTGGTGGTTTTATGATCGCGCTGCAATTGTTGCAGATAGGCCAGGTCTTCCTGGTTGAGCGGATTGGCGGTGCAGGAGCCGCGGTTTACCACCCCGGTATCGGTAAGGGATATTCCGTACTTGATGGTGCCGTCTTCGCGCAGGAAGATCCGTTCATCGGCGCCCTGCGAGAGGGTTTGACGCAAGTATTCCAATTCCGTTTGCGCCTCGGGTATCGGGTCGGTAGGCATATTATTTTCTCAGCTTAGTGGCTATCATTTTGTAAAGGGGGTAAGCGCCGGTCTTCTTGCCCAGCACCATCAAGCGGCGGCGCCAGGAAGGATTGATGGGGTAGCGCAGCAGTTCCGGATGGTATTTTTTAAGGTACATCCGGTAGAAGGGGTGCGTTTGCCCATCGCGCAGGTGCCGGGGTATAGAGAGCACGGCGTGGATGCTGTCCCGGCAGTTGAAAGGGGAGAAGGTGCGGGCGGCAAAGGCATTGTACTGCATGCCCTGGGCGGCAAAGGTGGAGATGTCTTGCTCCCAGTGGATGATGTCTTTTTTGGGATAGCCCAGCCTTTTTTCCAGTTCGGCAAACTCGTCGTACACGCCCTGAAAGTGGTCTACCGTGTAGGCGCATACGGGGAAGTGGGCCGCCTTGGCCAGGCTGGTGCCGTCGGTGATCGCCGCCGTGTCGTAATAGTTTTTGCACACTTCGCTCACTGCACCTAGCAGGGCCAGGTCGCGCGCTTTGTCAAAAAGGCCAAAGCCATTGATCACGTGGTCGAAGCGCTGCAGGGGAAAGCGGTCGTAACTTTCCCGGGCCCGGGCTTCTAGTTCAGGGGGCATATCGGAGGGCACCCGGATCACTTCGTAAGGGAGGCCTAAGTCGCGGGCCATTTGCTGGGGGACCAGCAGATCAGGGTCTTTATCCGGGTGGGTATCTTTCTTGAAAGTGTAGTACTGCACCTGCTTGCGGAGGGGCAGGGTGGCCGAAAGCACCAGCCGGCTGTCCCAGCCGGCGGTAAGCGAGCAGCGCAGCTGGTAGCGCTGGGCCGCGGCTTGCACGGCGTTGGTGAGGTTGCGGTGCAGTCTTTCGGCGGCTTCTTCCGGCGCCAGGGCTTGGCGGGGCTTGCGGGGAAAGTAACGCCGCACCGCTGCCTCCTGAAGGTGCAGGCTGTGATTGGGCTGGCATTGCCATACGTCGGTATAGGCGGTTTTATCGCCGGCGCGAAACTGGGTGCGCTTAAAGAAAGCGCTTTCGTAAAAGGCGGCGGCCCGCTCGCTGGTGTCCGGGGTGATGGGCACCGCGTATTTCAGCAAGGCCGGATCGGTGGCTACCGCTGGGATTTGGCCGTGCTGGCGCCAGTAGAAAATCTTCATCACGCCGGAGGCGTCGTTGTACATTTCCAGCGCCCCGTTTTGACGGGCTATTAAAACGGCGAAATTGCCACAAAGAAGGTCCAGGTAATCCAGGCCGGCGGCGGTCTCCTTTGGCCAACGGCCTAAAATATCCGCTACCGACCACTCCGGATGGGCGGCGTGAAAGGCAAAGCCGATGAGGCCCACCTTGCCCCAGGCGGTTTTTTCCTCTTGGTAGTGCTGGTCTGGCGCCACCCAGAGGCGATAATCGCCCCAGTGGTGCGTGGGCCAGCTAAGCTTATCAAAGCGGGCATGGGCAGCATGCAGGAGTAAGTACTGGCCGGTAAAGCGCGGCGGTGCTGAACGCATAGGATCTCTCAAATAGCGCAAAGCCGCGTGATAAAACGCGGCTCAGGACCGAAGGGGGCCATGGATAGACCCGCATTACATTCGGTACAAGCGCCAAAGATAACCAATCCGGGGAGTTTGCTCACTGCCGCAGGAGTAGCCGGCTCCGGCCGTGCCAGCGGAGGAGGTAGCGGCCCGGCTTTAGGCCGCGCAGCTTAGGCCTGCGGCCAAAAGTGATACAAGCAGCCTCATAATTTTACATTTTAAAGAATGAGCCTTCAAAGCTACCGGCCGGCAGGGGGGTGGGCTATACGGCAGGTGCTGTATTTAGTGTCTGTCTATAAAGTCGGTCAGCTTCGTTACGCTTGTTTCAAAAATTCTCATCTCGCCACTGGCGAGACTCCGCTTTTTT
>JAVLBR010000042.1:14840-16001 GCA_031581125.1 Schleiferiaceae bacterium
CCACTGGCGAGACTCCGCTTTTTTGGGCGGTGCAAGCCTCCCCGAATAGGTCGGGGCAGGCGCTGACCAACTTTCGAGGACAGACATTAGCAATATCTGGTTCCTTTGGCCTGCGGCCCGCCTTCGTACCTTTGCCCGGCCCAAGGCCGATCGGAACGGGCCAAAACATTAGCTATGCTTTGCATTCACCACCACAGCACCGACCCCTATTTTAACATCGCCACCGACGAGTATATCTTTAAGCACTTCCAGGAAGACTGCTTTATGCTCTGGCGGAACGACAACGCCATCATCGTAGGCAAGCACCAAAATGCCCTGGCGGAGATCAACCAGCAACACGTGCGCGAAAAAGACATCAAGGTGGTCCGCCGCCTTTCCGGCGGCGGGGCGGTGTACCACGACCTGGGCAATCTCAACTTTACCTTCACCCGTACCGGGGATAACCAGGAAGATATGGTGGACTTCCGCCGCTATACCCGGCCCATCCTGGAGGTCCTGCAAGCGCTGGGGGTCAATGCGGAATTCAGCGGTCGGAATGACCTGCTGATCGATGGCAAGAAGTTTTCCGGCAATGCCGAGCACGTCTTTAAAAACAAAGTGATGCACCACGGCACCCTGCTTTTCTCTTCTCATATGCCCGATATCAGCGGGGCCCTTCAGGTAAATCCGCTCAAATACAAGGACCGCGCGGTGCGTTCGGTGCCCAAGCGGGTGACCAATATCCAGGACCACCTGGATGAAAAGATCGACGTGGAAACCTTTGCCCAGCGGGTGATGGACCATATCACCAGCACCTTTGACGATTGCCGCATGTACCGCTTTAGCGAGGAAGACCTCGCGGCGATCGAAAAAATCAAGCAAGAAAAATACGCGACCTGGGAGTGGAACTTTGGCTACTCCCCCAAGTACAACTTTAAGCAGGGCGTGCGCAGCCAGGGCGGCACCATCGAGATGAACATGGAAGTGAAGAAGGGCTATATCGAAGCGGTCAAGATCCAGGGCGATTTCTTCCACATTCGCGATATAGAGCCGGTAGAAAAGGCCCTGGAGGGCTGCCCCCACGAAGAAAGCCAAATCCGCCAGCGTCTGACTGCTTTTGATCTGGCCACCTATTTCAAAGACATTTCGGAAGACGACCTGGTGGCCGCCATGTTTTGAGGC
>JAVLBR010000287.1:0-1960 GCA_031581125.1 Schleiferiaceae bacterium
GGGAAAGGGCCTTTAGGGATAGAGCAGGGCGGCCGTTCCCAGGTATTCGTTGCGGGTGGAGTGGAATTTATTGTGCAATTGCCACACCTTCTGCAGGCTCTGTAAGTATTTTAATTCCCGGGAGTTGATCAGAAACAGGGAACTTTCCCCGACGGCAAATTTTTCCTGTTCGGCGGCGGCTAGTTCCCGGTAGTTATTGGCCATTTGCCGGGCTTCTTGCACCTGCTGGGCCTGCAGCTGGTAAGAACGGCGCAGAGCCCGCAGCTTATTGGTGAGTTCGCGTCGTTTTTGTTGCCTTTTAAGCTGCAGGGTATTCATCTTTACCTGGGCCTTTTGTTGGGCCCCGCGGGCTTTGCGCAGAAAGAGGGGGAAGGAGGCACTGAACCCCCAGGTGTAATTGTCTGGATTGTACTGCTGCCATAGTTCGGCGGCGGGAGCAGGCTGGCTCAGCAGTTTATAGCGCAAGTCCAGCTGGGGTTTAAACTGCTCTACTGCCCAGCGCCGGTCTACATCGGCCATTTGCCGTTTGGCTTCAAGGACGTTTAAGCGGGGATGTCCGGCCAGGAGGGTGTCCGCATCCGGGGGCAGGAGGGAAGGGGGCTGGTAGGCGGGACTGGTTTGGGAATTTAATTCCAGCGGCACACTGCCCTCGAGCCAGAGATAATTTTCCAGGTTTCGGCGGGCTTTTTGGGCCTGATCGCGGGCGTTTTGCCACTTCAGGTAGCGGTCTTGCCGCTGAATGGTGGCTTCCAGGGTATCAATGGCCGCTTTTTCACCGGTAGCCACCCGTTTTTTAACGGCTACTAGCCGCTCGGTGGCGGTGGCCAGCGCATCCTGAAAGGTTTGGGCGGTTTGGAAACGCTGGTACCACTGCCAATAAGCGGCCAGCGACTCGATCAGGAGCTTGTTAATGGCCCAGCGGGCTTCTTCCCGCGAGGCGTCTTGCAGGAGCCGCGCTTTGCGAAAGGCGGCCCGCCTTTCGTCTATAAATAGTCCCTGTAAAAGGGGCAACTCAGCCTCCAGGAAGTAGAGGCCGGTAGCGGGCAGTTGATTTTCCGGATTGAGGAATACGCCCCGGTGTTGCTGATAACCCGCTTTAAACTGCAAGGCAAAATTGGTGGGGATTTGCACGCCCGATTGGTGCAGCCAGTAATAATTCTTTTCCTGGAAGTATTTCTGCTCCATTTCGCTGAAGAGCTTGGGGTCGAAGCCGCCCTTGCTTTTGAGCGCCTCCGCATCGGCCCCTTCCAGGCGAAGGCGTGCCTGGCGGGCGACGGGATGGTGTTCGGTGACGATTTCCAAGACCGCCTGGGCCCGTAAAAGGGTGGAATCATCCGGCGGGTTGTTGCTCATTTGGCCGAAGGCCGCCGCTCCGCCCAACAGGAGTAAGAGAAGGGGCCTGGTTTTCATTTTTTAGATTTCTTTTGCCCGGAGGGCATAGACTGCTTTTCAAACTGGTAAAACTCCGGTGGGAAACCGTTGATTTGCCGCCATACTTCGTACCAGATGGGCACGTCCTTGAGTAGGGTAAAGGTGAGGGCGCCGCCGCCTACCCGCAGGGCTTCCGGCCAGGGCTGATCAGCGGGGTCGGGGCTTACCAGCACACGAAACTTGCCCTGGCGGCTGGCAAAACGGTCGATGGCTACGATGCGCCCGCCAAAGGTGCCGAAGGAGACGCCGGGCCAGCCGGAAAAAAATACCGCGGGCCAGCCGTCAAACTGAATGCGGACGGGCTGCCCTTTATTGAGCAGGGGGAGGTCGATGGGCCGGACGTACATTTCTACGGCCAGGTCGAGGCGGGCGGGCATGATGGTGGCTATGCGGGTGCCTTCTTTAATTGTTTCGCCCACGCCGGTGTTGATGCCCTGGGTAAAATAGCCGTCCTGCGGGGCTTTTACGAAGTAGTTGCCGCGGCGGATCTGGTAATTGGCCAGTTGGTTTTTGAGCTTACTGATTTCCG
>JAVLBR010000288.1:0-1950 GCA_031581125.1 Schleiferiaceae bacterium
CCGTAAACCCCATCAACCTCCTGTGCCTGTCTCGCCCGTGGCGAGGCCCTGTGCCCTGTGCTCTGTGCCCCCTGTGCCCTGTGCCCTGTGCCTCTCTCGCCCATGGCGAGGCTCCGTGCCTCTCGGTGCCTTCTCCGTGTTTCTCTGTGAAAAAAAAGGGCGAGCTTTAGCGAGCACCCAGCGAAGCACGGGCGTCTACAATCAAATATCCAATATCTAAGATCAAAAAAACCCGCTCCGGAGGGGGAGCGGGTTTGGTATGAAGGGAAAGTGGAGGAGGCCCGCTTAGAGCTTAAACGCCTCCCGTACTTTATCTACGAAGTCCAGTTTTTCCCAGGTAAAGGTTTCCACTTCGCGTTCCACTTCGTTGCCGTCGGGGCCGCGGAAGCGGAGTTTTTTCACCTCCGAGGGCCGGCCCATGTGGCCATAAGCGGCCGTTTCGGAGTAGATGGGGTTGCGCAGTTTGAGGCGCTGCTCGATCATGCCGGGCCGCATATCGAAGATCTCTTGCACTTTTTGGGCTATTTCGCCATCGGTGAGGTCCACCTTGGCGCTGCCGTAGGTATCCACGAAAATGCCCATGGGCTCCACCACGCCGATGGCGTAGCTCACCTGCACCAGCACTTGGTCGCACAGGCCGGCGGCCACCAGGTTTTTGGCTATGTGGCGGGTAGCGTAGGCCGCGGAGCGGTCCACCTTACTGGGGTCCTTTCCGGAGAAGGCCCCGCCGCCGTGGGCGCCTTTGCCGCCGTAGGTATCCACGATGATCTTGCGGCCGGTAAGGCCGGCGTCGCCATGGGGGCCGCCGATGACAAACTTGCCGGTAGGATTGATGTGGTAGCGGATATCCTCGCCGAAGAGTTCTTGCACTTCGGCAGCGCAGCGGGCTTTCACGCGGGGGATGAGGATTTCGCGGATGTCTTTTTCGATTTGGGCCAGCATTTGGCGATCGGCTTCTTCGGCGCTGATGCCATCGGCTTTTACGAAATCATCGTGCTGGGTAGACACCACGATGTCTTTAATAGCGATGGGCCGGTCATCGTCGTCGTATTTGATGGTTACCTGGGCTTTGGAGTCGGGGCGGAGGTAGGCGATTTCCTTGCCTTCCCGCCGGAGGGCGGCCAGTTCCTGGAGCAGCTTGTGGCTCAGGTCCAGGGCCAGGGGCATGTAGCTGGCGGTTTCGTTGCTGGCGTAGCCAAACATCATGCCCTGGTCGCCAGCGCCTTGTTCTTCGGGCTTGCCCCGGTCTACACCGCGGTTGATGTCGTCGGACTGTTCGTGGATGGCGGAGAGCACCCCGCAGGAGTCGGCCTCAAACATGTAGGCGCTTTTGGTGTAGCCGATTTTGCGGATTACATCGCGGGCTATTTCCTGGACATCCAGGTAGGTGTTGGATTTTACCTCGCCGGCCAGTACCACCTGTCCGGTTGTTACGAGGGTTTCACAGGCCACTTTGGAGTTGGTGTCAAATGCCAGGAAGTGGTCGATGAGCGCGTCAGAGATCTGGTCGGCGATTTTGTCGGGGTGACCTTCGCTAACCGACTCAGACGTGAAGAGATAAGCCATTAAAAACGTGTTTTAAAGGATTAAAAATTTAGGTGAGATGGCGAAGAAAGGAAACGGCCCGATTGCGACACCCGTATTTAGCATTTTTTTATGAGTGGTTGCAATCGGTCAAATCTTTCCACGCCGTGGCAAATGTAGGAAAATGTCCTTGTTGCGGGGCAATGAGGCCCTCGCCAAAGGCGGCCTTCGCTGCCTACGCGGCTTGTAGCCTGGCTTGCCTCCCTCCGGGCGAGACCGGGGCCCGTCTAACCCTCCTCGCCCCAAGCTTCCGTAAACCCCATCAACCTCCTGTGCTTGTCTCGCCCGTAGCGAGGCCCTGTGCTCTGTGCCCTGTGCTCTGTGCCCTAACCCATAGCCCCCTAGATCCCCCCAAGGGGGACCGCA
>JAVLBR010000289.1:0-495 GCA_031581125.1 Schleiferiaceae bacterium
CTGAAGAAGCTTACGGAAAGCTACATCGTTTCTAATGCCAAACTCAAATCCGCATTGCAGATAGAGCGCATGCCCCTTACCGCACGGGAAGGCTTGCAAAAGACCCTGAAAAGTTTCCAGCAGTGACCTATCTATTGGTGGCCCTGGCCCTACTGGTCGGCATGCTTGCCTACCTCCGCCTCGCAGATCACTTCAACATCATCGACAAGCCCAACCAGCGGAGCTCGCATCAGCATATCACTATCCGGGGCGGGGGGATAATCTTTCCTGTGGCGGTTCTATTATGGGGCATATTCTTTATGCCCAATCTCTATTTTCTGGTAGGGGGGCTGCTGCTTATCGGCACCATCAGCTTCCTGGATGATCGTTATACCCTGCCTTCCGGTCTGCGCATCGCCGTTCATCTTTTAACGGTGGGCTTGTTACTGCTAGAAGCCGGTTTTGGAGCTTTCCCCTGGTTTTTTTGGCTTATAGCTTTTATCCTCATCATTGGCT
>JAVLBR010000289.1:505-1949 GCA_031581125.1 Schleiferiaceae bacterium
CTTTATGGACGGCATCAATGGCATCACCGCCTTCTATGCCCTTAGTGTTTTGGCGCCGCTGGCCTATCTCAATTTTTCGGCAGGGGAGCAGTTCTTCCCGCAATCCCTTCTTTATGTAGTAGGGATAAGTGTATGGGTCTTCTCCTGGTTCAACGCCCGCAAGCGAGCCCGCACTTTCGCGGGAGACGTGGGCAGTGTAAGTATGGCCTTTATCCTGGCTTACTTAATGCTTCAGCTCTTTTTGCATACCGGCCAATGGGCCTACATTCTTTTTCTAAGTGTTTATGGCGTAGATGCCGTACTTACTATTATGCATCGTCTCATCAAGCGCGAAAATATTTTTCAGGCCCATCGTTCCCACTTTTATCAGTACCTGGCCAACGAGTTAGCTTGGCCCCATCTCCGAGTTTCCGGTCTATATGCCATTTTGCAATTACTCATTTCTACCCTTACCATCTGGGGGCTACAGGAAGGTTGGCATCCGGCCATTTTTATAGGCCTCCTGCTGGGCCTGGTGGTCCTTTATGTTGTGGGCAAACGACACATGCTGCGTGGTTTAGCTGCTACAGGATAGGTCATGTTAGCCTTACGGCAAATTTTTGTGCTCCTTCTCGTGCTATTGTCGCTGCCCTTTCAGCTTTTTACCATCGGCGTTTTGCTGTTTTACCTTAGGCCGGGGCAACTGCTGTTCCGGCAAAATAGAGCAGGGCAGGAGGGAAGCTCTTTTGTTCTTTACAAATGGCGGAGCTTGCTGCCCCCCAGCGCTCAAACCAATAGCGCCACTCGCATGCTGCGGCGCCTTTCCCTGGATGAGCTGCCCCAACTTATCAATGTCCTCAAAGGGGAGATGAATTTGGTGGGCCCCCGGCCCTTACTGCCTGAGTACCTTTCCCAGTACAGTTCTTATCAGTTCCAGCGCCAGGCCGTTAAACCGGGCATCACCGGCCTGGCTCAGGTAAGAGGCCGCAATAACTTGTCCTGGCGGCATCAGTTCCGCTACGATGTTTTTTACGTAAAACATCGTTCCTGGCGTTTGGATTTATGGATTTTGGGGCAAACCGTGCTCAAAATTTTGCGACCTTCGTCCGGCGAAACGGCCCAACGAGGGGCTTTTTCTCAAAAGCATTAAGTTTTTATGGCTCAAGAAATTGTAATTGTAGGCGCCGGTGGTTTGGGGCGCGAGGTAGCCGCCATGATCAGTCGGCATTTTTCCCAAAAATACAGCCTGGCCGGTTTTGTGGATGATCAGGTAACCCCCCACGATACGGTCAACGGTAAGTATGTCCTGGGCGATATCAACTGGCTCCAGGAGCAGCCCGCCACCCAGGTAGTCATCGCCCTTGGCGATCCGGGCCTCCGCCAAAAAGTGCAGGAACGCCTGTCCGGCACGGATCATAAATTCCCCGCCCTGGTGCACCCCGGCGCCGAGGCGGATGAAGCCCAC
>JAVLBR010000290.1:0-1932 GCA_031581125.1 Schleiferiaceae bacterium
AGCCTACCACCGCACTTTCGCTTACGATGTGGTCATTGGCATTAATGGCATTCTCTATTTCCGCGGTCCCGAAGCGGTGGCCGCTCACATTAATTACATCATCTACCCGGCCTATAATGCGGTACATCCCGTTTTCATCCCGTTTGGCCCCATCGCCGGTAAAATAGTAGCCCTCGTAGTGAGAGAAGTAGGTGCGTTTGCAGCGTTGGTGATCGCCGTAGGTGGTCCGCAATATGCTGGGCCAGGGATGTTTGATGGCCAGGTAACCTTCTTGATTGTTTTCCTTTATCTCGTGGCCCTCCTGATCCAGCAGCACCGGCTGAATGCCGGGAAGGGGATAGCCCGCGTGGGCGGGTTTTTGGGGGCTTAGGTTGCCCAGGCCCGAGATCATAATGCCGCCGGTTTCCGTTTGCCACCAGGTGTCCACGATGGGGCAGCGTTCTTTGCCCACGTGGATATAGTACCATTCCCAGGCCTCCTGGTTGATGGGTTCACCTACCGTGCCCAGGGTTTTGAGGGAATACAGGCCGTAGCTCAGCACGTGGTCTTCCCCGTGGGCCATCAGGGCCCGGATGGCTGTAGGAGCGGTATAAAACTGATTGATGCCATGCTTGTCTACCACCTGCCAAAAGCGGCCCGGGGAGGGGTAGGTGGGCACGCCTTCAAACATAACGGTGGTGCTGCCATTGAGCAGCGGTCCGTACACCAGGTAGGTATGGCCCGTGATCCAGCCGATATCCGCCGTACACCAGTACACATCGCTTTCGCCCACTTGGAATACATTGGCAAAACTGTAGCCCGCATACACCATGTAACCCCCGCAGGTATGCACCACCCCCTTGGGTTTGCCGGTACTGCCGCTGGTGTAGAGGATAAAGAGGAGGTCTTCTGCCTCCATGGGTTCCGCGGCACATTCGGAGCTGGCCTGAGCCATTTCTTCGTGCCACCAATGGTCCCGGCCGGCCTCCATCTTCACATTCCAGCGGGTTCGTTCCGCCACCAGTACCTTTTCTACGCTGGTGCAGCTTTTAAGGGCCTCGTCTACCACGCCTTTGGCGGGGATTTCCTTGGTACCGCGGAAAAGGCCGTCGGCCGTGATCACCATTTTACACTGGGCATCATTGATACGATCGGCCAGGGCATGGGCGCTAAAGCCGGCAAATACCACACTGTGCACCGCCCCGATGCGGGCGCAGGCCAGCACCGCCACGGTAAGCTCCGGGATCATGGGCATATACACGGCCACCCGGTCGCCCTTCTGCACGCCCATTTTTTTGAGCACATTCGCGGCCTTGTTTACCTCCTCGTAAAGCTCCCGGTAGGTATAGCGCCGGAAGCGCTCTTTGGGGTCATTGGGCTCCCAGATCAGCGCTAGCTTATTGCCGCGTTTTTCCAGGTGGCGGTCCAGGCAGTTTTCCGTTATATTGAGTTGGGCCCCCTTGTACCATTTCACGTCCGGCGTGTCAAAGTCCCACGCCAGCACTTCATCCCAGCGCTGTTGCCATTGAAAGTGGTCGGCTATACCCGCCCAGAAGGCCTCCGGGTTTTCCACACTTAAGCGATATTGTTCCTGGTATTCTTCCCAGGAGGTAATTTGGTAGGTAGGGGTCATAAGTTCCTTTTTTCTTGGGTTACGAATGTAGCATTTTTACCCATCTCTGGCAGCAGCCCGGCAGTACTTTTGGCCGGCAGGCCTACGGAGGGCGGGCTTTATGGGCCTTCGGCCAAATGTGCTTCCGTCCCTACTTATTAGATTAAGGCAAGATTAAAAATGGCGCCGACGGCGAGATAAAGGGTCATATCCTTGGTTATAAGTGCTGCGTACCCGTTCTTTGTGCTGACTTATCCAGAAAGACGGAGGGAATGGGCCCTGTGATGTCTTAGCAACCCGGAAGGGCCGGGTGCTAATTCCCATCTTTATGGACTCTTAAT
>JAVLBR010000291.1:0-1930 GCA_031581125.1 Schleiferiaceae bacterium
TACCGGGCAGGGCGTTTGGTTGGTGCGCCGGGTGGAGAGGCTTTGGCTAAGTAAGAGCTACTTAATACTTATACGTTAAAGGGAACATAGCAAAATCACTGGAGCAAACTTGTTCACTGTGCATAGGTATGCCGGATACTAAGGCCGGGTTAGGCTCTATTTTGTCACTTAACTGATTTAATTCCGTAGTTTGTCCTATTTAAAACAGGAACGGAGTATTACTCAAACAAATTCTAGCTTTATTACCGATAGAATGACTTTAACTGAGTAATTCCGAAATACTAAAATTAAAGGTGAAATACTTTTTTTATCATAAGTCATTTGCTCGGTCATATAAGTCCGCTGAGATTTTGGGGGTTAAAAAGCTCGAATGGCACGCACAAAATGCTTTGATGATCTTTGTCGGTCGTCAATGTTGGAGATGTTCCAAAAGAAAAAGTACCATGCCTCATTGTAGTCACTCTCTGTACTACTCCAATATTCGGAACTTTTAAAACTATTTCCTCCATTCGCTTCTGAGGTAGAATCAATGATTGCCCTATTAAAATACATATATTCTAGTTCCTGAATTGAGGGTAGGAACCAATCGTTATAACCACCACCCGAATAATCGTCGCAAATTTTAGCGGCAAACGCTTCTTTGTCAGAACAATTTGCTAGTATTTTTCTGGTGTTATATGCACCCGTGCCTATTTGTTTCCCGTTAGCTCTCATAAGAGCACCTATACAGCCCCATTCGATGTCTGAACCCTGATCTTTTACAGCACATACTAACCCCTTGTCCGGATTTCCATCGCCGTCGAGATCGGTAGGTTTGCGTGCAACATAAAAAACTACTCCACCCTCGTGATATTTTCCTATTTTAGGGGTTTGGGGATTTTGATCAGCAGAGGGGGTTAGGTAAAGCACTGCTTTTTCTCCCTGCTCGTTTTGAGCCATCAGCTTAACCTGTTGGAAACGGGATTCCAATACCTCAAAATTTACCGGCACATTAGTACCAGGTATATAAGTTTTTAATTGAATGCGCCCTGGGTTTTGATGATTGGAAAACTCACTGGTTACCTGGTAATTGGTAAAGCGGCTGGTATTAGGGCCCTCCTGATCGCAGGCAAGGGCGCCCGTTTCGATTTCGCATTTCCCGCCTTTAAAGAAGGAATAGCGATTGTCTGCGTAACAGGCCCAGGAGGCTGACTGGGAAACGTCCTGGGAATCCACGTCCATAATCTTCGCTACTTGCCATTTTTTGAACTTTCCAGAATTACCTGTAGCAGGAGCAAAATCGCGGAGGCTGTCAAGGACCAGGTGCAGGGCGGCAGGGGGCGTAGGTGCGTCAGTGGAATCGATTTGAATAAAGCCAGTACAAGACCTTGGGCCAATAATCACATAGTCTCCAGCGGTAAGATTAGATCTATTACCCCAGTTACTCCAGGCATTTCCCATTCTAAAGTCTATGAAGTTTTCATTTACAGGGGTTATGGCCTTCTCTGATTCAGCTTTGTTTTTTTTAAAAGTCCCTAAGTCCTCATAAAACCTAAAAACTGAGCCGAGAGGCGAATAAGGCTCTCCACTGTTAAAGCTTAACACACCATAGCCATAATAGTACGTGCCATAATCGCTGTTAGCTTCATCATAAATGGTCGTATATTCACATGCGTTGTTCCATCTCTCTTCTCGTGGATCATCTTCGTCATCACAAGATGAAGTAGTATTTGCTAAATAAGCTGCGAGGATAGTTACTTTGAGAAAGGTAAGGTAAGACTTTTTCAATAGTTTATATTTAATCTTCATCGGGTACGGGATTTTTGTTTTTGTTCTTTTCTTTCTTTTGGTTTAGGTGAAAATGGAATCCCAAGGCGGCAAAATGGGCATCAGCAGAAAAGTAGCGGTAATTTAAGGTGCTTTGGAACCAGCCAGCACCCAAGTTCAGTAC
>JAVLBR010000292.1:0-1900 GCA_031581125.1 Schleiferiaceae bacterium
GGGCTGAAGATCTCTTTAATCTGCTCCGAAGTATAGAGATGACTGGGCAGCTGGCGGTACAGGGCATAGCCCTGCCAGCGATTTTGCCAGCGGGTCAAAGCTTCCTGGATATTGCCTTTCAGAATTTTGACTACCGCATCCATAAGGTAGCGGCGGTTTACCATCGTGAGCACTATCCGGCCGCCTGGTTTAAGGAGTTTTTCCAAGGTGGGAATGTCCTGCTCCAGATGGTAACTGGTGTTGAGCCCCCCGAAGTACACGTATACCAGGTCAAACTGCTTAGGGGCCAGGGCTTCCGGAAGCGCCCGGAGACTGCCGGTGAAAACTTCCGCGTTGGTCAATCCGGCCTCTTGAAGGTTTAATTGGGCCTGGCGGGTCATTTCGCGGGAAACATCCAGGCCGTAAAACCGCTTTTCGGGATAGCGCCGGGCAAAGTGGAGCAGGTCTTCACCCGGTCCAAAACCGATTTCCAGTGCCTGCTCGAAGGGCTGCTTTTCGGTATGGGCGCGAAATTGCTCCCGCAGTTTGGTAAGAATAAAATTCTGGCGGGAGCGCTGCAGGTAAAAGGGCGCCTCTTCGTCGTAGTAAGCCGCTACTTTTTGATCGTAAGCTTGTGGTTTCATGAATTTTCTTCTCTTAAAATGAGGCCCCACTGCTGTTCGTAATGGGTACAAGCCTTCCTAAACTGAGCTTCTACCCGGGCATTAAAATTACGCGGGTGGTGGCGGGAGCGCGTTCTACTGGTGTCAAAGGCCTCTTTAAACTCCGCGGTAGGCATAGCGGCAAATTTTTGCCGCCGGTAGCGCCAGGTTTGCCAGCACAAGAAATGATCCAGCCTTTCGCCTCCCAGGAGGTTTAGCATTGTTTCCCAAAACTTTTTTAAGGGGAGCCGGCGAGGCCTAAGCTGGAGGGATCGGTCGGGCGGAGGAAGCGGTCCCAGGTATTGGGTAGTCCACTGGTTGGCCCGCAAAAGTTCCTCGTAAAGCGTAGCTCCGTAAAGGGGGATAAGGCTGACCAACTCGGTGGCTATGTAGCGGTTTTGCTCGGGCATGGAGAGGTGTTGCTCATCTACGAAATAATTAAGGCAGAAATACTTATGTGAGTTGAGCAGCCAAACCTTTTTAAAAAGCATCAATAGGGTGCGGGCTATCCAAAGACGGCCCGGGCCCGTGACCACAAAGAAGTCGAGATCACCCCCTTTTTCCATGCGCTGTTTGGAAAGCGAACCTGAAAGGCCCACGCCGCGCACAAAGGGAAAGCACGCAATGAGGCGCGCCATCAGACGGGCTCTTTGACGGGACACCCGCACCCGCTCCGCTTCCCTAAGCCGCTCGGCTATCAGGTAGCCCCGGCCTGGTAGGCTAAAATAGCCTGCCTGGCTGCTGATCCACCCCCTTCGTTCCAGTACGTCCAAGAGCCCGGGCTCCTGCCAGGAGGCAAATCGCTGTAGCTCTTCTTTCCCCAGGGGATGGTCAAAGAGATCGAAATATATCAGCGCCCGCAGTACGGAAGTTACTTCTTCGGTTGGCATTTCGGCGGCACTACGCGCTTGCATGGGGTTCTTTTGTTTTGCGGCCTGCGGCCAAATGTGTGTCAAGGAAAGCGATCCCCGCTATAAACCCCCAATGAAGCAGGGCGGTTTTGTCGGTATCCAGGAAAAAGTTAAAGAAGCCGTGGGTCCAATAGCCTACCAAGCCCAGGACAAAGGCCGCTGCGAGCAGACGGATATGCCGCTGGGGCGCCCGGTAGCAGAGGGACATGCCCCGTTGAAAAGTAAGGGCTAGTAGGGCCCCAAAAAGCAACAAACCAGGCCATCCCGATTCCGATAGTGGCTTGAGGTATTCCGAGTGAACACCCCCCGCATCCCCCAGATAGGTGCTGAGACGGGTCATTCGCTGGG
>JAVLBR010000293.1:0-1897 GCA_031581125.1 Schleiferiaceae bacterium
TATGGTGCGGTAAGGCACCAAACCTTTCCCGCAAAAGCCCGTTTTTTGCTACCTAGTGTCTGTCTATAAAGTCGATCAGCTTCGTTACGCTTGCTTCAAAAATGCTCATTTACCCTAGTAAACTCCGCTTTTTGAAGCTGCGCAAGCCTCCCCGAATAGGTCGGGACAGGCGCTGACCAACTTTCTAGGACAGACACTCGACTGTATGGACAGATTCTACCTAAAAAAAGCTTATGAACCCCGAATTCTGGAACGAAAAATACGCCGCGGAAGCCCTCCACTACGGCGAAAAACCCAACCGTTACCTGGCTCTCATGCTAGACAGCCGTGCCCCCGGCCGGCTGCTGCTCCCCGCCGAAGGCGAGGGGCGCAACGCCGTATATGCCGCCCGGCAAGGCTGGGAAGTACACGCCTTTGACCAATCGGCCCGCGGACGGGAAAAAGCCCTGGCCCTGGCGGAAAAAGCCGGCGTGGAAATCCACTACCAGCAAGCCGATGCCCTGGCCTATGAGCCGGAAGCGAAGTTTGACGCCATCGCCCTGATCTACGCCCACCTCCCCGCCGAACTGCGCCGGCCTTTCCACGCCAAGCTGCCCGCTTGGCTACGGACAGCAGGCGAGCTCTGGGTGGAGGCCTTTGCGCCCGGGCAACTGCAATACGGCTCCGGCGGGCCCCAAAACGAGGCTATGCTCTACACCCCCGCGCTACTGGAAGCAGATTTTGGCGCCCAGCTCCAGATCCGCCAAAACGAGATCACCCAGTACGAGCTGGATGAAGGCCCGGGTCATCAGGGCAAAGGGGAAGTGGTCCGCTTCCGGGCCGTGAAGTAGGATGGTTTTTAGCCCATTCCTACCGGGGTGGCCTTGTAACCCAGCCAATGCCTCATCCCTCTTACCTTTGCTTTCATGAAAAAAACCATGCTTTTCTTTTCGGGCCTGCTCCTACTTTTGGCCGGTGAGGCCTGCCAAAAAAGCCCCGATGGGCTGGAAGCGCAGCGCTACAGCGGCTACGCACAGGGCACCACCTACCACATCACCCTGCGCGACAGCAGCGGCGCCCCCGACCGCGCGGCGGCCATCGACAGCATCTTTAGGCGGGTAGACCGCTCCATGAATGCCTGGGACAGCAGCTCCCTGGTGGCACGCCTAAACGCCGGCGATACCCTCCAGCCCGACCCCCTGATGCGGGCCATGATCCGCCGCGCGCAGGTCGTGTATCGGCATACGGAGGGGGCCTTTGACCCGACGGTAGGCCCACTGGTGGCCTTTTGGGGTTTTGGGCCGGAAGAACGCCGGGCGGTGGATACGCTTCGCCTGGACTCGGTACGCCGGCTGGTGGGCCTGCCGCGCTTGCCCTCCTTTGCCCGCCCGTTGGCGCTACCCAGCGGCATGCAGCTAGATTTTAACGCCATAGCCCAAGGCTATACGGTAGACTTGCTGGCCCGGCATTTTAATCAAGAGGGCCTTCGCCACTATCTGGTGGAAGTGGGGGGCGAAGCCCGTACCCGCGGCCGCAACCCCGACGGGAAAGTATGGCGCCTGGGCATCGATAAACCCACCGAGAAAATAGACCAGCAAGACCGCTTCCAGGTCATTATCAAATTGGACAGTGCCAGCCTGGCTACTTCGGGCAATTATCGCAAGTTTTGGGTAGACAGTACTACCGGGCTGCGCTACGCCCACACCATAGACCCCCGCACGGGCCGCCCCGCCATGAGCCGGCTGCTGAGTGCCTCCGTGGTAGCGCCTACCGCCACCACCGCCGATGCTTACGCCACCGCCCTGATGGTGATGGGCACGGACGGGGCGCAGCGCTTTTTGGACACCACGAGCTTGCCCCTGGAAGCTTACCTCATCTCGGCCGGAGCGGATAGCAGCTTTCAGGTGTACCAGACGCC
>JAVLBR010000043.1:0-15203 GCA_031581125.1 Schleiferiaceae bacterium
AGGGGAGTTTTCAGGCCAACAAAGATATACATTTGCCGCCGTCTGGAGGGGGATTTAGGGCGATACTACGGACAAGCTGCTGTAACCCTGACCGCCAGGCTGCAGCTGAATTTGGGTGCCGATGCGTTCTTTGAGCGCCTCTACGTGGGAGATAATGCCGATTTGACGGCGGTCCTGGGCCTGCAGCCTTTCCAGCACATCCAGGGTTTGGTCCAGGGTATGCGGGTCCAGGGTGCCAAAGCCTTCGTCGATAAACATACTCTCGATGGTCACCTGCCTGCTGGCCAGGTCGCTAAGGGCCAGGGCCATGGACAGCGATATGAGGAAGGTCTCTCCACCACTGAGGGTTTTCACGGAGCGCGGCAGGTGGCCCATATCTCCATCTTCTATCACCAGTTCGTCCTGATCCGGTGCTGGGGCCCTGAGCTGATAACGCCCGGAGAGCTGGCGGAGGCGCTGATTGGCCAGTACGATAAGCTGCTCTAAGGTGAGGCCCTGGGCAAAGCGGCTAAAGTTATGCCCCTGGGCATCGCCGATCTGCTGTTTGAGTAAGACCCATTTGCGCCCCTTCTGCAAGAGGCTTTCCTTTTCTTCCTGGCGCTCCCGGATGTTCTTCTGTAGGTCTTCCTGCCGCTTTAGAGCCTGGTAATGGGTGAGATAAACGTCCTCTACCCGCTGGATTTCCTGTTCTACGCCTTGGCGTTCTTTTTCCAGGTTTTCGGGCAGATCACTGTGCTGCTGGGCTTGGTCTTTCTCCAGTAGTGCCTGCCGGTCTTGCTGGCTTTGGCGGAGCTGCTGATGCTGCTGCTCCAGGGATTGTTGTCGTTTTTCGAGGGCTTCTTTTTCGGGATGCGGCAGCAGGTGGGCCAGGGCCTCCGGGAGGGTGGCGTAGGGAAGCTTATCCAGGGCGGGCTGTAGCTCCATTTCCAAACGGCGGAGCGCTTCCCCGGCCTCGTCCCGGTAAGCTCGGGTTGTTTTGATCTGCTCCTGGAGCTGGCGGCATTTCTGCTGAGCCTCCTCATACGGCTCGCGGAGCTCCTTCACCCGGGCTTGAAAAGCAGGCCCATCGCCCGAAAAATACACCTCCATCTGCGCTTTTAAGGCCCGCCCCTGCTCAAGGAGCTCGTTCAAATTTTCCAGTAGGGGGGTCAACTTTTCCTGCCACTCCATCCGCTCCTGGAGGGTTTTCTCCTTTTCCAGCAGGCGCTTTCGTCCTTGCAGATAGTTCTGCAGCTTTGAGGGTTTTACTTGCTGTGCCGCGGTAGGAAGCGATGCTTTGATTTCCGCAAGGTTTTCGCGAAGTGGTTTGAGCTCTTCTTGCTGACGGGCCATTTCCTGGCGGAGCTTTTCCATTTTATCCTGGTGGTGCTGTTCGGATTCCTCCAGCCGGGCGAGGGCGTTTTGCTGCGCTTGCCAATCTTTACGGAGCTTTTCTACTGTCTGCTTTTGCTGCTGTAGCTCCGCGGCGCCAGGCGCTGGTTCTTGTGCCCAGGGGTGCTCCAGGGCCCCACAAAGCGGGCAGGGCTTTCCCGCCTCAAGGTGGGCCCGGTGGCTCTCGAGGCGGGAGCTCAGCTGCGCTTTTTCGTGTTCTAAACGGGCGCGCTCCGCTTTATCTTCTGCCTGCTGGACGGCTTGCCGGGCCGTTTTGAGTTGGTCCGGAAGCTGCTTTATTTTCTCTGCCAGGGCTTGGTACTCCTCTTGGTTTTCTTGGGCTTGCTGCTCCCCTTTTTGGATTTGCGCCCCTTGCCACTGCCACTGGTCCAGCTTGGTTTGAAGGGGCTGTAGTTCCGCTTCTTCCAGTTCCAAAAAGGGGTTGGCGCTTTCGCTTTCCCGGGCGGCAGCTTCCGCTTCCCGGGCCTCGGCTACCAAAGCTGCCAGTTGGGGGACGGCTTCTTGGGGCTTTGATAGAGAAAGCTCCCAGGCCGGCGGGAGCTGAGACTGCCAGGACGCGCTCAGGGTTTTAAACTGGTTTCTCAATTCGGCGCGCTTTTGGGCCTCCTGTTGGTACCAGTACCGAAAATTTTCCAGCGCCTCCAGCGGATTTTCCTCCGGGCTTAGCCGCCGCTGCAAGAGCGTTTGTATCTCTTCCCGGACTTGGCCCAGCTTACTTTGGGCCTTCTGAAGACTTTCCTGCCGGGCCGCGAGCTCGGATTGGTGCTTCCGCTGCGCATCGCGGTGGTGTTGCCACTTTTCCAGGGCCTGTTGCCAGGGCGCCAATTGCTGGTGCGCCTCTAGCTGGCGACCTTCGGTTTGAGCAAATTTTTCCCGCTTCTCTTTCAAGACCTTTTCGTTTCCCCGCAATTCTTTGAGCTTGTCCTGGTGCTCCTGGATTCTCTGCTGCAGCTGGTGTTGCTGTCGGTAGGTCTCCCGCGTCTTTTCCAGTTTATCTTTTTGGGCCTTGGCCGCTGCCTCGGCCTTCTGATGCTCTTTAATCTCCTTCTCGGGGAGACACTTTTCCCGATCGCCTTCTATCTGGTTTTCGATTACCTGCACTTGGCGGTCCAGTTCGCGGCCTTTTTCAAAAGCGCGCTTGCCGAGGTCTCGGTATATATGCGTGCCGGTAATTTTTTCCAGCAGTCGGGCGCGCTCCTTGCTATTGCTCTGGAGAAACTGGGCAAAATCACCTTGAGCCAGCAGGATAGAACGAATAAACTGACTGTAATCCAGGCCTATGCGCTGGGCATTGGCCTGGGCTACTTCGCTGCGCTTGTCTACCAGGGAGCTGTTATGGGCATCGAAGAGCTTATGCTCATACTCCCGAAGCTTGCCGGTGCGGGCCGTGGAGATGCTCCACTCGGCGGTAAAATCTCCTTCCCGGCAGCGGTACTTCACCAGGGCACGGGCTTGTAGGGTGTTACGCGTTAGGAGCGCTTGCTGCTGCTCGATGAGGGTTCGGGTAACGGGTCCCAGGCGGGGCACCTGCCGGTATAAGGCCAAGCAGATGGCGTCCAGTAGGGTGGTTTTACCGCTTCCGGTGGGTCCGGTGATGGCAAAGAGGCCCGCCTCGCCCAGCGGGGCCTGCTGAAAGTCTACCCGGTGAAGGCCCTTGAGGGCATTGAGGTTTTCAAATTCCAGGTAAAGGATTTTCATGTAGACTCGGCTTGCTGATAGTATTCCTGCAGGAGGTCCTGAAAGGCCTCCGTAAGCAGGTGGTGATCTTCCTGGGAAAGGGATTGTTGCTCCAGGGAGCGTTGGAAAACTTCTTCGGGCTGGAGTTCGGCTACGGCCGTTCCAGCGGCAAAGTGGCTTTCCGTGCCTTGCTGTGCCCCCGCGTCAAGCCGGTATTTGACAACCCGCGCCCCGTCCTGCTCGTTGAATTGGGCTACCGCTTCTTCTACCTGGGCGGGGAGTTGCGGATCGGGCTGTTCCAGCTGGATAATGAGTTCTATCCAGGTATTGGATGCCCCGGAAGGCGTTTCCCGAAGCTTTTGACGGACCTCTGGCCAGGGCCCTTGCAGGCGGCGAAGCTTTATCCAGGCTGGGAGGGAAACTTCCTCGTGCTGCGGCGTCACATTTGGCCCCCCGGCCCACACCCGCACCTGCTTGGTATCCTGGCGCTCGCTGAAACTTAAGGGGATAGGCGAACCCGCGTAGCGAAGGTGGGCGGCGCCCGCTTGCTGGGGGCGGTGAATGTGCCCGAGGGCCAGGTACTGGTAATCGGGGGGAAAAACATCGGCCCCTACGGCCGCTTGATTACCGATTTGAATTTCCCGCTCGCTGGCGCTGGTTTGGGCACCCGCGGCATACAAGTGCCCCATGCCCAGGAGCGGCAAATCCGGATAGCGGTGCCGGGCTTCCTGAGCCAGATGATGGTACACTTCCTGAAGGCCCGCCCGGAGCGCCTCGGTGCGTTCCTGGTAGTTTTGGCCGGGGGCCAAATGAGTGAGTTCGCTATCGCGCAAGAAGGGCACGGCCGCTACCACGGCCTGGGGTTCCGTAGGCGGCCCCAGGGGCACGAGGTGCTCAGACCAATCCGCGCGAAGCCGCCCAAAGACGTGAATGCCCAGGGTACTGAGCAGTTGGCGCGGGGCGTTGAGGACGGCGGGGGAGTCGTGATTGCCCCCGGTTATAACCATCTGTACGCCGGTGCGGCTAAGTTGGTGCAGGCTATGGTAGTACAATTCCCGGGCCCGGGAAGGGGGATTGGCCAGGTCAAAAACATCGCCGCTGAGCAAGAGCACGTCTATGTCTTCCGCTTGGATATAAGCGACCAACCACTCCAGGAAAGCGGCCTGGTAGGAACTGAGGTCCTGATTTTGGAGGCGCTTGCCGAGGTGCCAGTCGGCGGTATGAAGTACTTTAAGCATGGCGCAGTTTTGAGAAAGCAGAGGTAGCAAGGTAGCAAGAAAAAGCCCGGTGGCAGCCGGGCTTTTTATAGTTCTGCAGGGAAGGCCTTTTCTTAAATGTGGATCACTTCGCCATAAGCAGCAGCGGCGGCTTCCATCACCGCTTCGCTCATGGTAGGATGGGGGTGTACCGATTTGATGATTTCCTTACCGGTGGTTTCCAGTTTGCGGGCGGCCACGGCTTCGGCGATCATTTCGGTGACGTTGGCTCCGATCATGTGGCAGCCCAGGAATTCCCCGTACTTGGCGTCAAAGATCACTTTTACAAAGCCGTCTTTATGACCGGCGGCGCTGGCCTTGCCGCTGGCGGAGAAGGGAAACTTACCTACTTTGAGTTCATACCCGGCGTCTTGGGCGGCCTTTTCGGTCATCCCTACGGATGCCACCTCGGGACTGCAATAGGTACAGCTGGGCAGATTGCCATAATCCAGGGGGAGGGGATCTTCCCCGGCGATTTTTTCTACGCAGATGATGCCCTCTGCGGAAGCCACGTGGGCCAGGGCCGGCCCGGGCACGCAGTCGCCAATGGCGTAATAGCCTTCTACTCCGGCATTGTAAAATTCATCCACTACTACTTTGCCTTTGTCGGTCTTTATGCCTACCTCTTCCAGGCCCAGGTTTTCCAGATTGGCCTGTACCCCCACGGCGGAAAGGACCACGTCGCATTCGAGGGTCTCCTCTCCTTTCTTGCCTTTTACGGTTACTTGGCAGCCTTCTCCGCTGGTGTCTACCTGGGTAACTTCGCTGTTGGTTTTGATCTTCACGCCTGCCTTTTTGAAGGTGCGCTCCAGCTGCTTGGATACTTCTTCGTCCTCTACGGGGACCACCCGGTCCACATATTCTACTACGGTGACCTCAGTGCCCATGGCATTGTAAAAGTAGGCAAACTCCATCCCGATGGCGCCACTACCTACCACCACCATCTTCTTGGGCTGTTTTTCGAGGGTCATGGCCTTGCGGTAGCCAAAAATCTTTTTCCCATCCTGGGGCAGGTTGGGCAGCTCGCGGCTGCGGGCCCCGGTAGCTACGATGATGTTTTTACCACTGTAGGTGGTGGTTTTGCCCTTAGCGTCTTTTACTTCTACCTTCTTGTCTTTAAGTAGCTTGCCTTCCCCCATGATCACATCGATCTTATTTTTCTTCATGAGGAACTGCACACCATTGCTCATGCCATGGGCTATGGAGCGGCTGCGCTTCACGACGGCGCCGAAGTCCTTATCGGCCTTTTCCACGTTGATTCCGTAATCCTTGGCGTGATTGATGTAATCAAAAACGTTGGCGCTTTTGATCAGGGCTTTGGTGGGGATGCAGCCCCAGTTGAGGCATACGCCGCCCAGGCTTTCGCGTTCTACTACAGCCGTTTTCAAGCCCAGCTGAGAGGCGCGGATAGCGGTCACATAGCCGCCGGGGCCGCTGCCCACTACTATAACGTCATATTCCATGATACGGGAGATCTAAAAATTTAAGAAGCGTGAATAAGGCTGCGAAGGTAAGATATGGGCGGAAAAGGTGGGGCTAAAATTGGGGGGGGTGCGGGGTTCCCAGCCCACAAGCTCGCCTCAGGCGGGGCATTTCAGCACTCCCGGGATGGTCGCGACTATCCGGATAAGCAAATGGGGGATGGCTACCCAAAATGGGAAAGGGGGGATGGCCCCTTTTCTACTCCCCTCCGCGATAAGCCACCGCAGAAATTTCCACCCGGGCATCTTTGGGCAGGCGCGCTACCTGGATGGTTTCCCGCGCCGGGGCTTCTTTCTCGGGCAAAAAGGTGGCATAAGTGCCATTCACGGCGGAGAAGTGCTCCAGATCGGTAACGAAGATGCTGCACTTTACCAGGTGCTGGTAATCCAGGCCGGCGGCCTGAAGGATATGGCCCAGGTTGTGCATGACCTGCTCGGTCTCGGCCATAATATTCTCCTGGCGCAGCTTGCCGCTCTGGCCCACGAGGGCTATTTGGCCGGAGATGTAAAGAAAGGGGCCGGCCCATACGGCCTGATTGTAGGGGCCTATGGGCTGGGGCGCTTCCGCGGCGGTGACGGGTTTATTCATTAGATGTCGCACTTTTGCCGCAAGTTATGAAGGTTTTATTAGTCGATAATTACGATTCGTTCACGTATAACCTGCAGCACTACCTGGCGCAATGCGGCGCCCAGGTGGAGGTGCGGCGAAACGATGCCCTAAGCTTGGCGGAGGTGGCCCTTTTTGAGCGCGTGGTGCTATCGCCCGGGCCGGGCCTACCGGAAGCGGCGGGGCTTACCCTGCCACTGATCGAGCACTACGGGACAGAAAAACCCATTTTAGGGGTATGTTTGGGCTGTCAGGCCCTGGCCCAGTATGCCGGGGGCCGGCTTTACAATCAGCAAGAAGTGGCCCACGGTATCCAGCGCCGGATGCACCGTAAAGGGCCCAGCTGGCTACTCGAAGGGCTGCCTGCACATTTGGCCGTAGGCCTATACCACAGCTGGGCTGTAGAGGCGGCCAGCCTGGCAGCGCCCTGGCGTTGTACCGCCTTTCGGGATACGGGGGCGCTCATGGCCCTGGAGCACGAGACGCTTCCCCTGGCGGGGGTGCAGTTTCATCCGGAGTCTATCATGAGTGAGCAGGGCCTGCGGCTGCTGCAAAACTGGCTGGCGCGCTAGCGCTGAAAATCGCCCACCCCACGGCGGCGCTCCAGCTTGAGGTCGCTGAGCATATTGGCTTTTACGCGGATGGTAAGCATGTAAGACTGCTGAAAACCAAAAGGTACCCAGTTAAAACTGAGCTGCCAGCAGTGCAGGTCCCGGTAAAAGTCGAAGGTGGTGTAGGTAAACTCCTGGGCCTTAAAATCATAACCGCTTCGGAACCCCACTTTCCAGCCGTCGGTAATATCCACGTTGCCGTCAAAGTTGAAGCTTTGCGAGGTTTGCATATCCTCATTGAGGCCCTGGCTGCTGCTGGTAAGGTTGTAACTCAGGTTGAGCGTCCAGGGCACCTCGAAGTCCACGTAATTGGGTATGGAGTAGTAGTCCAGATTGCCACTCACCACGCCTACGCCGCGGCTGGCCTGGTCGTTGTCCTGGTCTTCCTGGTCGTTCTTTTTTTGGCTACCGCCAAAGGAGCTAGGGTCTAGCCGCATGTTCATGGTCACATTTTGCCTTTGCAGGAAAAAGAGCTGATCGTTTACCTCCAGGGCGGATTTATTGACCCGCTCGCCCGTTTCCGGATCCCGGCCGTAAGGGTCGAAGGTAGCCGAGTAGTTAAAATTGATCAGCCCCTGGAGCGCGGTAGAAGAAGCGGTAAGGCGCAGCGGCTGCCAGGCAAAGCGGTCGGCCGCCATATTGTAAGAGGTATTGAGGCTAAGGCGTTCTAGCAGCTTGATCTTTTTAAGGCCGGAACTATCGCTTTCATCGCGCACTTTGGCTTCCAGGGTATTGAGCAAGCTGAAACCTACGTTGCCGGAGCGGCCGGTGGGGGCATTGCCGTAAAGGCTACCGCTAAAGGGATCGGCCAGCACCTCTTCGCCGAGTGTATCGCGAAACTGCTGGTAAAAGCCCCAGAAGTTGGTCCCAAAATCGGGCCGATAATTAAGGCTAATGGTAGGGGAAAGGACGTGGCGCAGCGCCTTTAGATAGCCATCGTAGCGGAAGGTGCCGTAGAGGCGAGTGGAGAAATTGGCGCTGGCGTTAAAGTCGCGGTTGGTAAAAAATCCCTGCAGGGTATCCACAGGCCGGGGGCGGTTAAGGCTATCTACAAAGGTGTACTGGGTGCGGGAAGGATGCCAGCGCTCCCGGTAGCGCACTTGCGGGGCAAAGACGATAAAGTTGAAAAGCTTATAGTTGGCCGAAATGGGAATGTTGTGCGAGATGCCCGCCTGGCTGCTGTCGCGGAATACCGTCTCGGTAAAGACCGGTTTCCCCAGGCGGGTATTGATGCGGTTTTCGGCATTGGCGGTGTAGCTGACATTTATTTTCTCGTACCATTTGCCATCGCCTACGGTATTCTCATTGCGAAAGGGAAAGAGCCGGTTTACACTGAAATTGATCCGGGGCAAGGTGAGGCTTAGCTGTTGGCTTTGGTTATTCTGGTTGTGGTTGAGGGATACACTGAGGTTATAGGGTTTGCCCGGCCAGGATTTTTCGATGCTGATGGAGGAGTTGAGCCGGTTTTGGAGAACGTCATTGGCGTTTACGCTGTTTACCTTGTAGAAGTTGGAGGTAGCGATGTTCACATTGCCGGAAAACCGGAAATAGGGGTTGGCTTTGGGGTCCTGGGCATGGCGCCAGGTGATGCTAAAATCGGAGCGGTCGTCAAAGGCGTTGGGCACAAAGGGCTGAAATTCCTCCCGGCCGTAGCGCAAGAGGCTGTAGCGGACGTCCAGCCCCCCGTTAAAGGCGTAGCGCTTTTTATAATTGATCTTGCTATTTACTGCGAAGCCGCCCTGGGTGTAGATATCGCCCCCCAGCATCACGTCAAAGTAATCGCTGGCGGCCCAGTAAAAGCCCAGGTTGCGGAGAAAATACCCCCGGAACTGGGAGGAGCCGTAGCTGGGCAGGACTATTCCGGATTGCCTTTTGGAGGTAGTGGGAAAGAAGCCAAAGGGCACCATAAGGGGCGTCGGTATATCGGTCATTTCCAGGTAAGCAAACTGGGTGACCACCTTTTTCCCGGGGATTACTTTGGCCTTGGGGGTCATGATGGCAAAGTGGGGATGCTCGTAATTGCAGGTGGTAAAAGAGGCATTGCGTATGTAAAAGGAGTTATCGGGGTTCTTTTTGACCTTTTCGCCGTGCAGGAAGCCCTCGCCCTCCTGCGTAACCACGCGGTGAATAAAGGCCCTCTTGGTTTGAAAATTATACCGCATGGTATCGGCCTGGTAGTTTTTATCCCGCTCGGTAAAGATGGGTTTCTGAACTACCTCGCCGGCACTATCGCGGATGCCTTTGGCGTAGAGCTCACTTTTCTCAAATTCGATCCGGATAAAGCCCGCCTCTATCTTGATATCGCCGTATTCTACCACCGCTTTATTGACCAGCTCTATGGAATTGCCAGCCGGAAAGGTGATAATACTGTCCTGAGCGGTGTAAATAACTTCTTGTTTAAGCGGGCCTTCGGAAGAATTCACCTCGGTGGCGTAGGCGCTATCGGTGCTCAGGGAACCGGTATCTTCAGGCGCGGTTTCCTGCCGCAAGGAGTCCAGGGAAAAGCGGCTCGAATCGCTGGGCTCCACCTGCGCCGCTACGGAAGACCATAATCCAGACAATCCCGTTAATAAAATGAACAGAAAGTAGGCGGAAACTCGCAAGAGGACGTTAAATTTGCTTTATTAGCGGGCTCCTGTAAAGAGCCGCCAAAGCTACTCAAAAAATGTTCCATTGAAATCACGAAGCCCCTTCCTTCTATTGCTGATCTGCCTGGGCTTGCCATTTATGGCCCAGACCGACACCCGCACCAAAAAGCCTCAGCATGTGCTGGTTTTGGACGCCGGCCACGGCGGAAAAGACCCTGGCAACCTCGGCACCCAGCGCTACTCGGTCAATGAAAAAGAGGTAGTACTGGACGTGACGCTTAAAGTGGGGCAGTACGTAGAAGAGAATCTGGACAACGTCAAAGTAGTCTACACCCGCCGCAAAGATGTTTTCGTGCCGCTTAAAAAGCGTGCGGAAATAGCGAATGAAGCCAGGGGAGATCTTTTCGTATCCATTCACGCCGATGCCTTCCGCAGCAAGCAGGCCCACGGTACCACCTCCCTGGTACTGGGGCGCAATCACCAGGATGAAAACCGCATTGCCCTCCAGGAAAACTCCGCCATTCTTCTGGAAGAAGATTACGAAGAAAAATACCAGGGCTTTGATCCCCAGAACCCCCAGAGCATGATCGCCCTTACCCTTTATCAAGACGTGTATCTGGACCAAAGTGTACGCCTGGCCAAGCGCATTCAGGAGCAGTTCGAAGAACGTGTACAGCGGCGCAACCGCGGCATTAAGCAACAGCCCCTTTACGTGACCAGCCGGGCAGCCATGCCGGCCGTTTTGGTGGAATTAGGCTTTCTGACCAATCCCAATGAAGAGGACTTTTTGCTCTCCGAAAAAGGACAAACCTACATGGCCTCCGCCATCTACCGCGCCATTAAAGATTATTATGCCCATCAAGATTCCGTATTGCTGGAAAATGACGGACCGGAGAAACCCAGCGCTGCCGTAGATGGCGCCTCCACGCCCGCCCTCAAATCCGCGGAAGAAGCTCCGTCCGATAGCGATCAAGCGGAACCCGCCCAAGCGCAAGCCTCTTCTCCGGAAGCAAACCCCCGGCCCAACGGCGCGGTGCAATTTGCCATTCAACTTACCACCAGTGCCAGCATGAAAGAAACCTCCCCCGAAAACTTTAAGGGCCTTAAAGGCGTGAAAATGCTGGAAGAATCAGGTCTTTTCAAATATTACCTCCCCGTAGGTACCCGCTATGATCAAGCCCAGCAGCGCAAAAAAGAGCTGCGCGCCAATGGCTTTCCCGGGGCTTTTGTGATCGGTGTACGCCGCGGCCAAAAAATAAGTGCCGGGACCGCACGCCGTTTGCTACGCTAAAAATTTCCATCTTTGCCTCAAACCGCTTACTAAACCCTGCAAATGTCGCGAGAACTCAAGGCCGGAATCATCACTTTACTTTCCCTGGCAGCCCTTTTTTGGGGTTTGAATTTTCTTAAAGGTATAGATATCTTCGGTAAAGAGCGCGCTTTTTACGCCGTTTACAGCCGCGTGGAGGGCCTCACCCCCTCCCGCCCGGTGAATATAAACGGCTTTCAGGTGGGCCGCGTAGATGACATTCGATTTCACCCCAATGGGAGCAGCAGGCTCCTGGTCAAAATCGTGATGACCAATGATGTGGCCATCCCGAAAGACAGCGAAGCCCTCATCTACAGCACCGATCTCCTGGGCGAAAAAGCCATCAAACTCAGACTGGGTTCCGCCCCCCAAAAAGCCCAACCCGGCGACACTCTGGTTTCCGATATTCAACTCACCCTTACCGAGGAAGTGAATAAACAAGTAGCCCCCATCAAAAACAAAGCAGAGACCCTGCTGGGCAGCATTGACACCACCATCGTCCTACTCCAGGGCTTCCTCAATCCGCAAACCAAAAAGAACTTTACGGAAACTTTCCAAAGCATCAGCCGCACCTTCGCCTCCCTAGAGCACTCCGTAAAAACTTTCGATACCACGCTCACCTCCAGCCGAAAGGGCCTGGTACATATCGTAGGCAACCTCGAAAAGACCACCACCACCCTGGCCAACAACCGCGATAAACTGGACAATAGCCTGGACAACATCAACGCCGTGTCTGACTCCCTCTCCCAGGTGCGCTTCAAACAAACCTTCCGCAAGCTAGAAAGCGCCCTGAGCCAGGCCGATAGCGCCCTGGCCAAAGTAAACCAGGGAAAGGGCTCCGCCGGTAAGCTGGTAAATGACCCTGCCCTTTACCATAACCTGGAGGAGGCTACCAAACAATTGAACCTCCTGCTCCTTGACCTTAAGTACAACCCCCAGCGCTACATCAACTTCTCCATTTTCGGCAATACCGGGAAGTATGATGAAGAAGACATCCGAGCAATGGAAGCTGAAAAGGAAAAGAAACGCCCCTAGCGCCCCCAAGCATAAGCTATCATGGACATCCACTTTGGCATTCAAAATATCATTTTCATCCTGGCCCTGGCAGCGGCCATTTGGGCCTTTGCCCGCAACTGGAACAAGATCTGGCGCAACATCAAGCTGGGCAAACCCCTGGACCGCACAGACCAGCCCGGCGAGCGCTGGAAAACCATGGCCCGCGTGGCCCTGGGCCAAACCAAGATGGTACGCCGCCGCTACGTAGCCGGCTTCTTTCACGTAGTGATTTATGCCGGCTTCGTGCTCATTAATATTGAAGTAGCCGAGATCCTCATCGATGGCATCCTGGGCACCCATCGCATCCTTCAGGAACCGCTGGGCCCCGTGTACGATGCCGCCATAAGCTTCTTCGAAATCCTGGCCGTCCTGGTGATCATCGCCTGCGTGGTATTCCTCTGGCGGCGCAATGTGCAGCCCGTAGCCCGCCTGCGCAGCCTCTCCGGCTGGCCCAAGCGAGACGGCAACTACATCCTGGTCATAGAACTGGTGCTCATGATGGCCCTCCTTTCCCTGGGTGCCGCCGAGGCCAATATGACCAGCATGAACACCGAAGGATGGCTGGTTACCAGTCAGCTCGCCCCCCTCTTTAGCGGCCTCTCGCAAGAGGCCCTCCACTGGGTAGAGCGCGGCGCCTGGTGGTTTCACATCATCGGTATCCTTCTGTTTCTCAACTACCTCCCCTACTCCAAGCACTTCCACATCATCATGGCTTTCCCCAACGTGTGGTACAGTAGGCTTTCAGCCAAAGGAAAGTCCGACAACCTGGAACGGGTCAAGGCCGAGGTTCAACTGATGATGGACCCGGAAGCCGATCCTTATGCGGCGGACGCCGGGGGAGCTGACGCGGAAGAGGACGAACGCTTTGGCGCCAAAGACGTGCAAGACCTCAAATGGGTACAGCTCATGAATGCCTACGCCTGCACGGAGTGTGGCCGCTGCACCGATTCCTGCCCGGCCCACCTGACCGGCAAAAAGCTCTCCCCCCGCAAGATCATGATGGACACCCGCGACCGCCTGGAAGAAGTAGGCCAGGTGATCGATCAAAAAGGCCAGTGGGAAGACGACGGCAAAAGCCTGCTCTACGATTATACCACGCCCGAGGAACTGTGGGCCTGCACCACTTGCAATGCCTGTGTAGAAGCCTGCCCGGTAAACATAGACCCCCTTAGCATCATCATGGACATGCGGCGCTACCTGGTCATGGAAGACTCCCAGGCCAGCGCCCAGATCAATACCATGATGACCAACGTGGAAAACAACGGCGCCCCCTGGGCCTACGCCCAGGCCGACCGCGCCAACTGGATGCAAGAATAAGCAAGCCTTACCCTTTTTTATTCATCTCCAAAAACCAACATCCGCTTATGTCTAACCCTTCTAATTTAGAAGACCACTTCGAACACGGCCATAAGGTAAGCCCCGTGCTACCGGAAAACGTGAAGAATTACCTCATTGACATTGACGGAACGGTATGTGAAGACGTTCCCAACGAAGAGCCCGAGCGCATGGCTACCGCTGAGCACTATCCCGATGCCCTCCGCACGCTCAACCGCTGGTACGAGCAAGGGCACATCATCACCTTTTTTACCTCCCGCACAGAGGACCACCGGGAAGTAACCGAGCGCTGGCTTCAAGAAAAAGGCTTTCGCTACCACGGCCTGCTCATGGGTAAGCCTCGCGGTGGCAATTACCACTGGATAGACAATCACCTGGTGCGGGCTACCCGCTACGAAGGCAAGTTTACCGAACTGGTAGAAAAAGAAGTAACCATTCAAGTATTTAAAGATTGAAAGCCTTCCGCCCCCCATTTGGTAAGCCCTTAAAGCGCCATGGCGGGCGGTGGCTTATGCTACTTTTAGTACTCCCCTGGCTTTTCCAATGCGTGCCCGCCGAAACCGTCCGACGGCCGGTAGGCCGCCTGGGCCAGGCCTGGCTTCCGGTAGAATACGATGACGGGGTGCGGTATGCGGGACCCAAGGGCGATACCATCCTGCTAAAAGAACAAAGCCGGGACACTACCTACGTGGCCTCAAGCAGCGCCGGAGGGCCTGATGTAGAGGTCTTCTCTCAGCGCCTGAACATACTGCTGGCCTGCGATACGCCCTACACCCGTATCCGCTACACGCTCACGGCCGCCGCCGAAGAACCCCTTCGAGCAGATGCCCAGGATGAACTCCAGGTAGACTACCAAAGCAAGGACGAAACCCGCTCTCTGCGCCTGGCGATGAAGCCCACCGCCGAGTGTCTTTCTCCCGGCTGCACTTTACAAGACTCCTTGCTGCTGCGCTCCGTAACGGCGGATAGCGTGTACCGGGCCCGAACGGATAACAGCTTAAGCGTGTTATATTTGAACAAGCGTCTTAAAGTAGTAGGCTTCCGAACGCCGGCGAGCCATCTCTACGAACGGATTAATTGATCCCTGACTATGAATAAGATCCCCACCATGGCCGAAATGGCCGCCGAAAATAAAATGCCCGAAGTGCTTTTTTGGGTAGGCTGCGCCGGCAGTTTTGACGACCGGGCCAAGAAAATCACCAAGGCCTTTGCTAAAATCCTCCAAAAAGCAGAAGTCTCCTTTGCCGTACTCGGCACCGAAGAATCCTGCACCGGCGATCCCGCCAAGCGGGCCGGCAATGAATTTGTCTTTATGATGCAGGCCATGCAAAATGTAGAGGTGCTCAATGGCTACGATATCCACAAAATCGTAACTACCTGCCCCCACTGCTTTAATACCCTGGCCAATGAATACCCCGACCTGGGGGGGCACTACGAAGTGCGCCACCACACCCAGTTTATCAACAACCTACTGGAAGAGGGCCGCTTAAAAGTAGAAGGGGGGCACTTCAAGGGCAAACGCATCACCTACCACGACCCTTGCTACCTGGGGCGGGCCAACGAGGTGTACGAAGCGCCCCGCGAAGTGATCCGCAAATTGGACGCTGAACTGGTGGAAATGCGCCGCTGTAAAAGCAACGGCCTCTGCTGTGGCGCCGGCGGCGCCCAGATGTACAAGGAGCCCGAACCCGGCCGCAAAGACATCAACATAGAGCGCACCGAAGAGGCCCTGGAAACCAAGCCGGAGTACGTGGCCGCCGCTTGCCCTTTCTGCAATACCATGATGACCGATGGTGTCAAAAACAGCGAACGGGAAGGCGACCTGCCGGTGCTGGATGTGGCGGAGCTTATAGCGCAGGCGGAGGATCTTTAGTTAGTGTCTGTCTATAAA
>JAVLBR010000044.1:0-15193 GCA_031581125.1 Schleiferiaceae bacterium
CTTTTGCTCAAACAACTGGCATCCCAAACGGCGATCTACGGCCTGAGCACCATTTTGGCCCGCTTGCTCAACTTTGCCCTTACGCCCCTGCACACCTCTCTTATAGCCAAGGCGGAGTACGGCATTCTCAACGATGTGTACTCGATGATCGCCTTGCTCATGGTGCTGCTCACCTTTGGGATGGAAACGGCCTTTTTTCGGTTTCAACGGGAAGGGGACTATAGTTCGCGGACCGTTTTCAGCGCAGCCACCGGTTTTACCCTTTTCACGTCGCTGCTTTTCATCGGGGCCACCTGGCTGTTTCAGGAGCCGCTCGCCCAATGGCTGCAGTACGAGGACCGGCCCCATTTTCTGCTGTGGATGATGCTTATCGTGGCTATGGATGCCATTGCGGCGGTACCGCTGGCGCAGCTCCGGGCCCGCCACCAGCCTTATCGCTTTTTGCTGGTGCGGCTGGGGACCATAGGCCTTATTGTAAGCCTTAACCTGGCCTTTTTCCTGCTTTTCCCCTGGCTGCTGGCGCAGGGAGTGGCCACCCACTGGGTAGAACTGGTGTATGAGCCCGGCTTGGGAGTAGCCTATGTTTTCATCGCCAACCTGATCGGGAATGTCTTTATGCTCCTGCTGCTCTCGCCAGACCTGATCCGAATCCGGCTCCAGCCCTGCTGGCCCCTTTTGCGCCGGCTTCTTTGGTACGCAGCGCCGCTGGTTTTGGGCTTCATAGCCGGGGTTATCAACGAGAAAGCGCAGTTTCAATTCATGAAATACCTGCTTCCGGGGGAAGAAGGCCGGGTGGCCATGGCCACCTTTGGGGCGGTTATGAAAATAGCCACCTTTATGGTGCTCTTTATCCAGGCCTTTCGCTTTGCTGCGGAGCCCTTTTTCTTTTCGGGGGAAGGGACCTTTAAGCCTCGCATGGCGCGGGTTATGCGCTATTTTGTTACCGTCCAGGCCCTTATTTTTCTGGGGCTCACTTGCTTTTTGGAGATTATCAAGCGCAGCCACTTCATCGCAGAAAAGTACTGGGACGGCTTCCAAGCGGCCCCCATCTTGCTTTTTGCCAATCTCCTTTTGGGGATTAATTTTAACCTAAACATGTGGTATAAGCTGGAAAAGAAAACCCAGATGGGAATCTACATCACCTCGGTAGGTCTGGTATTTACCGTGATAGCCAATCTTATGCTGGTGCCGCGCTTCGGTTATATGGGGGCGGCCTGGTCTACCTTAATCAGCTATGCCTCCATGACTATTTATGCCTACTACCTCAACCAAAAACACCACCGGGTGGCCTACCCCGTGAAGCTGCTGCTTAGCCACTTGCTGCTGGCCGTGGGGGGTGCTTACCTAAGTTACGCCGTTTTTGAAAGCGGACTCCTGGCAGGGACGCTTATCTTTGCATTTTATAGCGCCTATTTAGCCTATGTAGAGCGAAGTAATTTAAGCGAGCTTTGGCAAAGAATAAAATTATGATAGAAGTAGCCGTACAGCGCGCACCGGGGGTCCGGCTGCCCGCCTATAAAACCGGGCAAGCCGCTGGCATGGACCTGGAAGCACATTTGGCCGAAGGCCTCCACCTCCAACCCCTGGAAAGATGCCTAGTGCCCACCGGGCTTTCCCTGGCCCTGCCCCAGGGCTACGAAGGGCAGGTACGGCCCCGTAGTGGCCTGGCTTATAAAAAAGGCCTCACCGTACTCAACGCGCCCGGAACCATCGATGCCGATTACCGCGGGGAGGTGAAAGTGCTGCTGATAAACCTCAGCAATGAAGCGGTGGAAGTAGCCCCCGGCGAACGGATCGCCCAACTGGTAGTAGCCCGCCACGAAACGGTCCAGTGGCAAGAAACCGATGACCTGACAGTTACCGAACGCGGCAGCGGGGGTTTTGGCAGCACCGGAACGCACTGATGCCACCTGAAAATTCGTTTACATTCGTCGCCCACTTAAAGTATAAAGCCCTTCTTAACCCATGAAAATAATCGTCCCCATGGCAGGCCGCGGAAGCCGCCTGCGCCCCCATACCCTTACCGTACCCAAGCCCATGATCCCCATTGCGGGCAAGCCCATCGTGCAGCGCCTGGTGGAAGACATCGTGAAAGTGGCCCAGGAAGAAGTGGAAGAAATTGCCTTTGTGATCGGTGATTTTGGCCCGGAAGTGGCGGAGCAGCTCCGGGGAATAGCCGCTAACCTGGGCGCTAAAGGCAGTGTGTACTGCCAAGAGGAACCGCTGGGTACGGCCCATGCCATCCTCTGTGCCAAACCCTCCCTCAGCGGGCCCCTGGTAGTGGCTTTTGCCGATACGCTGTTCCGCGCCGATTTTGTACTGAATAGTGCCCACGACGGCGTGATCTGGACCAAAAAGGTAGAAAATCCCAAAGCCTTTGGGGTAGTAAAGAAAAATGAGCAAGGCTATATCACCGATTTTGTAGAAAAGCCGCAGGAATTTATCTCCAATGAAGCCATCATTGGCATTTACTACTTTAAAGATGGCGCCTACCTGCGCGATGAGCTGCAGTACCTCATCGATAACGACCTAAAAGACAAAGGGGAGTACCAGATTACCAATGCCCTGGAAAACATGAAGGACAAGGGTAGTAAATTTACCTCCGGCACCGTGAGCGAGTGGATGGACTGCGGTAATAAGGACGTGACCGTAGAAACCAATGGCAAAATCCTAACCTTTGTGAAAGAAGACGAAGAGCTCATAAGCCCAGAAGCGGATGTGGCCGACAGCGAGATCATCGCCCCCTGCTACATCGCCCCCGGTGCCGTAATACGCAATAGCAAAGTGGGTCCGCGCGTAAGTATAGGAGCCGGTACCCGCGTAGAAAACAGTACGCTGAGCGATGTGCTGATCCAAGAAAACAGCGAAGTGCGTAATGCCCAACTGCGCAATTCCATGATTGGTAATAAAGCAAAATTCGATGGTTCATTTTCCCAAATATCGATTGGCGATTTCAGCGTTTTGGATTAAAAACAGCGGGGCGCTACTCCTTTGGCTGCTTATCACCCCCCTGAGCTGGGGCCAAAAAGACAGCACGGCCCCTTCCCCCCAAGACCTCTCCTTCGAAAAACAATTTTTTAAAGCGCAAGCGCTTAAGCTGCGCGGCGATACCGCTGAGGCCGCCCAGCTCTTTGCCCAGCTGGGCGAAGAGCAGCCCCCAAAAGCGGTGGTTTTTTACGAACTGGCCCGCCTCCGCCAGGCCCAGGGCCAGCCCCAGGCGGCCCTGGAAGCGGGCGAAAAAGCAGCCCGGCTTAAACCGCAAAACCCCGCTTACTGGAAGCTGCTTATCCAGCTCTCCAAACAATACCGCCGGCCCGTAGCCCTGCTGGAGGCCTACCGCCAGCTCCTGAAGCTGGAGCCCGAGTCGCCCACGGAGCGGCTGGCCTACAGCGAAAAGCTGCTCCGCCAAGGCAAGCCCAAAGCAGCCCTGGCCCAGCTCGATACCCTGGAACAACAACTGGGCACCAACGAGCAAATAACCAACCTCCAGAAATCTATCTACCTAAAGCTAGGGATGGTAGACAGCGCCGCTGCCGAACTGCGCGAGCTCATCCGGGCCTACCCGGCCAATCTGGAATACTACGGCACCCTGGGCCAAATCTACGCCGCCAATGAGCGCCCTCAGAAGGCCTTCCAGGTGTACCAAGAGATGCTGGCCCTGGACAGCACCGACCCCCGGCCCCATCTGGACCTGGCCAATTATTACCGCCAGCAGGACGACCTGCAAGCCTCCCTCCATCACCTGCGCATAGCGCTTCGGAGCCAGGAGCTGCCCCTCGATAAAAAGATGCCCGTACTGCTCTCCCTTTTTAAAGCCTCCGCGCAAGACACCAGTCTACACCAGGAGCTGGAAGATTTACTGACCTACCTCACGGGGCAAGCAGCTTACCGGGAAGCGCCCCGGCTGCATACCCTTTACGGCGATTTTTTAAGCCAGCAGGGCAGAGACAGTGCCGCCGTCCAGCGATTCCTCTATGCCTTGAATTTGCCGGGGGGCAGCAAGTTTGCCATCTGGGAGCAGGTCTTGCTCATAGACGTCCAAAACGGCTGGTACGACAGCCTCGCCACCCATGCCCAGGCGGCCCTGAGCCGCTACCCCAACCAGCCCCTGCCTTACCTCTTCAGCGGGGTAGCTTATACCGAACTGGACCAGCTGGAGAAGGCCGTAGAGTACCTCCAATCTGGCCTGCCTTACGTCCTCTCCAATCCCCGGCTCAAAGAACAATTTTACATTCAACTGGCCGACGCCTACCACCGCCTGGAACAACACGCCAAAAGCGATGCCCAGTTTGAGAAAGCCCTGGATATTAATCCCCGCAACGCTACCTTGCTCAATAACTACGCCTACTACCTGGCCCAGCGCGGCGAAAAGCTTGACAAAGCCCTGGAAATGACCCGCCGCAGCAATAAGCTCAAGCCCCGTAACCCCACCTTTCTGGACACCTGGGCCTGGGTACTCTACCAGCAGGACAAACTGGCCCAAGCCCGCGCCAAAATGGAGCAGGTCCTGGCCCTTGATGCCGCTCCCAGCGCAGAGGTGCTGGTGCATTACGCGGATATTCTTAAGGCCTCCGGCCAAATGAAAAAGGCGCGGAAATTTTACGAAAAGGCCCTAAAAGCGGGAGCGCCCCCCGAGCAAGTACAACCCAAAATGGCCGAGCTACCATGAGCACCGTCCGCGCATTTTTAGGGGGGCTAAGCCTCCTCATGCTCCTGGGCGGATGTGGCCCGGGCAAGCCCCTCTTTAAAAACAAATCGCTCCCCCCCGCCCGCCGTCCCGAAGCACTCCTGGCCGCCATCCCCGAGCAAAACTTCCAACGCCTGCGCTACAGCGGCACCGGTACCTGGGAGCAAGGCGGCGATCAGCAGCGTTTCCGCTTTGATCTGCGCCTGATCCGCGACAGCGTACTTTGGGTAGACCTTTCGGACCCTATGCTGGGCATAAAAGCCGCCCGCGCCATCTTGCGCCCGGATACCGCCCTGTTTTATAACCGCCTCCGCCAGGAGTACCTGGCCGGGCGGCCGGAACAGTTGGCCCGGGAAGTAAAGCTCTCCTTCCAGTTTCGGTGGCTCTGGCCCTTGCTTACCGCCCAGGCCCTACCCCTGGGGGAAAACTACTACCTAAGGCGGGATTCGGGCCGCTATACCCTGAGTGACCAGCCCCTGGACAAGGCCGCCGATAACCCGGCTACCACCACCGTACTGACCTTTAATGCCCAAGCGCAACTTCGCGAGCAGCTGCTGCACCAGCCACAGGCCCAGCGCTCCTTGCGGGCCACCTACCGCCAGTTCCACCCCCAGAAAGCGCTTCCCTCCAAGCTTACCTTGATGTACAAGGGAAACCGTCCCGGCCGCCTTACCCTGAATATGCGCCGTATTCAGCCGGGTGAAGCTTTTAATTTACCCTTTAGCATTCCCGATGGCTATGCGCCTATCGAATAAAATAAGCCTCCTGGTGCTCGCCCTCACCCTGGTGCTCCGGGCGGGCTGGGCCCAAAGCAATGAACGCACCGAACTGCAGCGCCAAAAAGAGCAGCTACAGGAGGAGATAGCCGTGGCCAATAAAATCCTGGCCAAAACCAGCCAAAACAAAGCAGCCACCCTGGTGACCATCGAAACGGTCCAGCAAAAAATACAGCTTCGGGAAGAATTGATCCAAACTTTAAACCGAGAGATTGAGCTCACCCAGGAGGAAAACATCCGCCTCAAAAGGCAAATAGATACCCTCAGAGCCCAAATTAAAAAGCAAAAAGCCGCCTACGCTAAAATGATTCAGCATGCCCGCCAAAGCCAGAGTACCGTGAGCAGGCTCATGTTTATATTTGCTTCTGAAGACTTCAACCAAGCGCTGAGAAGGGTAGAATACCTCAAACAATACGCCCGCTACCGCAAAAGGCAAGTAGATGAAATCCGGGCCAACCAACGGGACTTAAAAGAAAAACAGGAAGATCTTCGCTTAAAAATAGTCCGCAAAAAGGCGCTCAAAGGCCGCTTGCAAGGGGAAAAAGAGCGTTTAAGCGACGAACGCCTTACCCAAAAGCAGGCCATAGCCGAGTACAAAAAGCTCAGCAAGAACCTTAAGGAAAAGCTCAAAGCCAAGCAAAAAGAGGCCAGGAAGGTAGATCAGGAGATAAAACGTCTCATAGCCCTGGAGATAAAGCGGGCCAAAGAACGTGCCCGGCGTAGAGCGCTAGAAGAAGAAGCGCAAAAGGTGGGGCTCGAAAAGGGAACCGATTTTTCGGCCAATACCGCCAATGATGTCCTGCGGGAAAAAATATCGGCTGCGCGGACGCGCCGGGAAGCTGCCCGGGCGAAAGCTGAGGCCCCGGCTGCAACCGGCCTCACCACCGAAGATCGCAACCTGGCGGCCCAGTTTGAAGCCAATCGGGAGCGCCTACCCTGGCCCCTGGAGGATGCGCTCCTGGTGGGGCGCTTTGGCACCCAACGCCACCCGGTGGTCAAAAGCGTAGTGATCGAAAGCAAGGGCATAGACCTGGCTACCGATGGAGGGGCTCCCGTTCGCTCAGTTTTTAAGGGCCAGGTAAGCAATGTGGTCCTGCTGCCCAACGGCTTTAGGGCCGTGATCCTCAATCATGGCGACTACTTTAGTGTGTACCAAAACCTGACCAAACTGGAGGTTACCAGCGGCCAAACCATAGCCCAGGGTACTATTCTGGGCCACGTAGCCCGTGATCCCGGCGTGCAGCAAAATCGCTTGCACTTTGAAGTGTGGAAAAACACCGAAGCCATGAATCCCCTCACCTGGTTAGCGCCGCGGTAGGCGAGGCCATAAGCGGCCCACCCGTTTTTTGTACCAGGCGTACTCCGGAAACATCACCAGCAGTTTGCGCTCCTCGTAGCCGCTCTTAAAATAAAAAAGCAGCAGCAAAAGCCCCGTTATACCCAGGCGATAGGCATGGGCCGAGTAGAGCGCGTAACCCGCCAAAATGAGGACGATGCCGGTGTAGATGGGGTGGCGTACCAGCGCGTAAGCGCCATCCGTTACCAGCTGAGCATGGGCCTTAGGGCTGGGAAAGGGAGAAAGGTGCTCCCGAATTTGCCAGAGGCCATTGCCGCCCATAAAAAGTCCCAGCCCGATGGCCAGCCCGGCCAGCCAGCCGGGCATTATGGGCAAAGCTTCAGGCCAGTAAGCCCCCACGGGGAGTAGGTAGGCCAGGCCCAAAAGCGCCTGAATCCCGACCAGCCAATAATCCCAAGCCGACTTCTGGGTGGGGGAATAAGCCATTCTTGATGATTTACGGTTTCTAAAAAATGGAAGCAGCAAAGAGGTGTACGTTATAGGTCCAAAAATACCCACCAATGCCGAAGCATTAACCCCCGGAGCGGCCAAGACCTTTGCGTCCTGGACACCCGTTCATCCAGACACCCGCCCGGGGCCAGTGGTGACCATCTTTCCAGGCAAGCTCAACTCCTGTGCGGACGGAAGGCCGCCAAACACTTACTAAAATCACCGAACTTTGTACCCATGAGATTTATCCTGGCCCAAACAGAAAGTAACTGGCTACGAGCCGTAAAAGAAACCGACTGGCAGCAAGTACTCACGAGCGACCTCCTGGCCCTGGTTCTGGAAAAAGCGGGCCTGGTATTGCTGGCCCTCCTCTTGCTATGGCTGGGCTTTAAACTCACCCGCTTCCCGGTACGCCTCATAAAAGCCGCTATGCGGCGGGCCAAGCTTGATGCCTCCCTTACCTCCTTTTTGGCTTCGCTTTGCAGCTTTGCCATTAAAGTGCTCATCCTCGTGATGGTGGCCGCCATGGTGGGGATTGAAACTTCGGCTTTTGTAGCCATAATAGGGGCCGCCGGCCTGGCCATAGGCTTAGCGCTTCAGGGCAGCCTGGCCAATTTTGCGGGTGGCGTACTTATTCTGGTATTCAAGCCTTTCGTGGTGGGAGATATCGTGATCCATGATAACCAGGAAGGCGTGGTAGAGTACATCGACATCTTGTACTCCCACATCCGCAAATACGACAACCAGCTGGTGATAGCCCCCAATGGCGCCCTGGCCAATAACCTCCTGATAAACCTCTCCAAAATGCCCCTGCGAAGGGTGGAGATCCCCATCCGCATCAGTTATAATTCCGATATTAAGCAGGCCCGTAAGCTGGTGCTGCAAGTATTCGAGGCAGAGGGAAGGGTGGTGGATGATCCCCCTCCTCAGTTTTTAATGATGAATATGCAGGACCATTACCTGGAGTTTTCGGCCCGGGGCTGGAGCACCATGGACGATTATTGGCCGGTTTACTGGAACTGCCTGGAGGCCATTAAAGAAGCCTTTCAGGAATCGGAGGCGGTGGACATCCCCTTGCCCCGGCGCATTGTAGAGCTGCCGCAGTAGGAGCAATCTAACTAGTTATTGTCTTGCTATAAAGTCCGCTTTTTTTGGGATGCGCAAGCCTTCCCGAAAGCATTCTGGGCAAGCTTAGCGAACTTTCTAGAACAGATACTCGGCTCTATGGACAGACACTAGTTAAGGTGGAAACACATTTGGCCGGGAGGCCAAAAAATAAAAAGCGGTGAGCCCTAATGCACCCCTTTAATCCAGGCATCAGCGGTAAGCGCCTGGCGGATATTAGAGAGTTGATGACGGGCTTGTGTTTGCTGGGAAAATTTTCCCAAAGCTACCCGGGTATATCCTTTTCCTTGGGATAGGTAGGCCGCAAAGCCCTGCGCTTCTAGCTCTTTTTGGTACCTCCGCGCATTGGCGGCTTGGGAAAAAGAGCCCACGACAATTTGGTAGTGAGCAGCCGAGTAAAACTCTTCGCCCGCGGACTTACCCTCCGCCGCGGAGGTAGCCTCGGCAAGGTAGTCTTCCTGTTTTTCTAAGCCTATGGCGCTATTTTGCCTCTGCTTTTTAACTGCGCTAAGCGAAGCAGGCTCAGGCCTAGGGCCCATCTGAAGGTAAGAACTGGTATTTTTTGGCTCCCAAATAAGGGGGGTTGTAGCAGAGGGCTCAGTTCCTGTTTGCTTTGCTTCCGGGTAGGGGGGAGTTAGTTCTTTTACAGCTTTTTTAGGATGGTCATTGATTTGGACCGCTTCATTGCGCTTTCTCTCCGCGGAACCCTCCCAAAAAAAGCGCTCTTCTGAACGATTAGCGGACTCTTTTGGTGTTATCAAAACGTTTTGGACGTAACCTGCGGCCTGGTACACAGCCTGCGGCTGCTTCGTATAAAGGTAGCTGCCCACCAAGCCTATGGCTATGGCCGGGCCTAAAACGGCCGCCACGCGACTTATTTGACGGCCATTTTGCCATACCAGCCGTTTGATGCCGCCCTTTGTTTCCACGTGGTTTCGCGTTCCCTCCGCAGATTGAGCCCCGTGCTTTACCAGGGCCCGGTTTACACTGTGCCTCAGCTTTTCTTCCCGCTCTACAGCACTAGCCCGAAAAATGGGCAGCCCGTAAGAATAAACATTGTAATTAACATCTTGAGCCGGATTGAATTGGAGCGTACTTTCAGTGTCCAGGAAGAGCTTACCTACCCCCGCCAGGTTTAATTTTTGGCCTCCCCGGAGAAGGCGTTTCCAGTTTTTTACAGCTATGAAGATCGCTTCCAGGGCTTCTTTATAGGTAATGCCTTCCACCGAAGCCACATGCTTAGCTAATAAGCCGTCATTTTCAGCTATGCGCCCGTTAAACACCACTTGGCGCCAGGCAGGGCGAAGCATATTAATACTGCTATTGAGCTCCGCCGGATAGCTGCGGGTAAGAAAAGCGCCAAATTCAGGCACTACCACGCATTCATGGTGGTAGAGCAATTGGCTGATATGCTGATTGATAGTATACTTCAAAGTCCTACAAAGGTAGCAAAACTTTTATTCTCAGCACAGCCCATGCCTTTTAGGCCTGCCGGCCAAATGTATTTCCGGCCCTTTTTGTACTTTTCCACCCCTTATTGAACCTTATGCCTGCTGATTCTAACGACTTGCTTTATCAAATAGGGCTAAACGAAGCCTATGGCGTGGGCCCCAAAACCGCCCGGCAACTAATAGCCGAGCTGGGCAGTGCCCAGAAAATATACGAGGCCTCCCGGGAGGAACTACAGCAAGTAGAGCGCATCACCAAAACGGCCGTAGAAGCCATCCTCTCCGGCGATGGCCTCCAGCGGGCGGAACAGGAACTGCGCTGGCTGGAGTCCCAGCCCGTAAAGCCCCTGTGGTATCTAGACCCCGGCTATCCCCGCCGGCTCCGTCACTGCGATGATGCACCGGTAGTGCTTTACCAGCGCGGCAAAACCGATCTCAATGCCCAGCACGTACTGGCCGTAGTGGGCACCCGCGCGGCCACGGAATACGGCCGCCATTTCTGCGAAAAACTCATGGAAGACCTCCTTCCCTATCACCCCTTGATCGTAAGTGGCCTGGCCTATGGCATTGACATAAGCGCCCAGCGGGCCGCCCTGGAAAAAGGGTTACTCACCATAAGCGTGCTGGCCCACGGCGTGGACACCGTATACCCCAATCTACACCGCAGCACCGCCCAGGAGATGGAGCACGCCGGTGGCGGGCTGGTCTCTGAGTTTCCCTCCAAAACCCGGCCCGACCGGGAAAATTTTCCTCAGCGAAATCGCATCATTGCGGGCATGGCTGACGCCACCCTGGTAGTAGAAGCCGGCGCCCGCGGCGGCGCCCTCATCACCGCTGACCTGGCCGCCGGCTATCACCGGGACGTCTTTGCCCTGCCCGGGCGCTTTAACGACCCAGTAAGTGTAGGCTGTAACAAACTGATCCAACACAATAAGGCGGCCCTGATCAACAGCGGGCAAGACCTGGCCCGCCTGATGGGATGGGAAGCCTCCCAAAAAGCCCCCCCAGCCCAGACCCAACTCTTTGCCAGCCTCGATGAGGAGCAGCAAAAACTCTTTTCCCTGCTCGAAAAAAACAACGAAGCCGTAGCCCTGGAGCAGCTCTGCGAGCAGCTCGACTGGTCCGTAAGCCAGACCTTACGCACCCTTATGGGCCTGGAAATAAATGGCTTGGTGCGTAGCTTACCCGGCAAAAGATACGCCAAGCAGTAATAATATGGTGAAGATCAATCCCCGGCAGTAGATAACTTTCTATCTTCGCTCCAAACAGGAAGCAAAACACCCATGTCTAACACCCTAGGAAGCAAGATACTGATAGCTGAGGACGATCAAGTAAATAGAAAACTTGCCGAGCTCCTCTTTAAACGGCACGGTTATGAGATTGACTTTGCCGAGGATGGCAACCAGGCGGTGGCAAAAGCCACCGCCCAGGCTTACCGCATCATTATAATGGACATCGAGATGCCCGGCCGTAACGGACTCGAGGCGGCCCAAGCCATTCGCGCAGAACTGGGCGAACAAACGCCCCCCATCGTAGCCCTCACCGCCCACACCATGGAAGGGCAGCGGGAACAGTTTTTGGCCGAAGGAATGGACGCTTATTTAAGCAAACCCATCAAAATAGAAGCCTTCGAAGAGATCCTGGCCGAGCAAGGCCTGGGAAACTCCTAAGAGAGCGGCTACCTTTGCCTCATGGCCCGCCCACCCGCTATCTCCATCATTATCCCGGTTTTAAATGAAAAACCGCGCCTCTCTCAACTGCTACCATTCTTGCAAGAAAATGGTGGTGAAGATTTTGAAATAATACTGGCCGACGGCGGAAGCCAAGACCAGAGCCAAACGCTGGCCCGCAAACCTAAGGTCCGCTGGCTGCGCTGCCCTACCCCGGGGCGGGGCGCCCAACTCAACGAAGGGGCCCGGGTAGCTCAGGGACACATTCTATTTTTTCTCTACGCAGACTGCCTTCCACCAGCAGACTTTACCAGCTGGATTATGAACACCCTGGAAAAGGGCTTCCATTCGGGCTCCTTCCGGCTGCGTTTTGATTGGAACCACTGGTTTCTCCGCCTCAATGCCTGGTTTACCCGTTTCCCCAGTCCCTGGATCCGTTTTGGCGACCAGGGCTTTTTCACCACCCGCCCGCACTGGGAAAAGCTAGGAGGCTACCGCGCTAATATGCAACTCATGGAAGACCAAGAACTCTTTGGGCGCTACATGAAAAGAGGAAAACACCAGATCGTGCCCGCCTATATGACCACCTCTGCCCGACGCTATCAGGCCAACGGTCCCTTATATTTGCAGTTCATCTTTTTAAAAATATGGTGGCGGTACCACCGGGGCGCCTCCCAAGAAAGGCTGATGGAAACCTACCGCCACGCCATCAATGATCCCCGCCGCGCATGAGCCTTTCCGCAGCCAGCGATACCCTCCTCATCTTTGTAAAAACGCCCCGGCCCGGCGTGGTTAAAACGCGGCTGGGCAAGACCCTGGGCCACGAAAAGGCGGTTATCGTTTACCACAAGCTCCTGGCCCACACGGCGGAAGTGGTAAAGCCACTTCCCGTGGAAAAGGTGGTTTGGTACGGAAACCCGCCGCCAGATGAAGACCGCTGGGTGGACATAGCCCATCAAAGGAAGGCCCAGAACCCCGAAGCTTCCTTGGGGGCCCGGATGGCAAAGGCCTTTGAAAACGCCTTTGACCAGGGGCGCCACCGGGTGGTGATCATCGGAAGCGACTGCCCCGAACTGAGCCCGGCACTTCTGAAAGAAGCTTTTACCGAACTGGAACGCCACTCCGTAGTAATAGGTCCGGCGGCCGATGGCGGCTATTACTTGCTGGGGATGCAAAAGCCTTATCCCCTTTTCGAAAATATTGACTGGAGTACCGACAAAGTACTGCGCCAAACCCAGGCCCAAATCGAGCAGCTGGGCCTAAAGACACACCTGCTCCCCACCCTGTATGATCTAGACAACGAAAAGGACCTCGCCAAATTTCCCGCTTATGACCCATCAAATTGAAGAAGCAACCGCCTTTTTAAAATCCCTTGGCTTCGATAAGCCCGAAGTAGGGATTGTGCTGGGCACCGGCCTCAGCCAGCTGATAGAACATATGGAAGTGCACCAAAGCGTGCCCTACAAGCGCATTCCTCACTTTCCGGTAGCCACCATGGAATTTCATGCCGGCCAGCTCATCTACGGCACTCTGGGCCAGAAAAAGGTAGTGGCCATGAAAGGGCGCTACCACTACTACGAAGGCTACAGCATGCAGGAAATCACCTTCCCCGTGCGGGTGATGAAAATGCTGGGCATTGAAAACCTCCTTCTTTCCAACGCCGCCGGAGGCGTTAATCTGGACTTTAAAAAAGGCGACCTGGTTCGCATCCGCGACCACATCAACCTGCAACCGGCTAACCCCCTTACCGGCAATAACCTGGACAACCTGGGGCCGCGTTTTCCCGACATGAGTGAGCCCTACCACCAAAAACTGGGCGAAAAGCTCGCTGCCAAGGCCCGGGAACAAGACCTCCCGCTGAAACAGGGCGTGTATGCCTCCGTGGCCGGGCCCAACCTGGAAACCCCGGCCGAATACCGCTACCTTAAGATCATCGGGGCGGACATGGTGGGTATGAGCACCGTGCCGGAAGTGATCGTGGCCGCCCACATGAGCTTGCCGGTAGTAGCGGTGTCGGTGATCACAGACGAGTGCGATCCCGACAACCTGGAACCCATCAACGTGGAAGAAATAATAGCCGTAGCCGGAGAAGCAGACGAAAAATTGAGCCGCCTCTTTGCCGCCTTTGTGGCGGATTTATAGGCCCCCCTCCCGCATGTCGGGTAGCTGCCACTCTGGTTCCCTGCACGGGGGTTCCTTTGCCCCTCCATTCCAAATCAAAACGCAAGCGCTACCCTTATGAAATCAAAATACGACATTATCGTGATAGGGGCCGGAGCCGGAGGCCTGGGGGTGGCCATTGGTATGGCCAAGTTTGGCTTCGAAGTGTTACTGGCCGAAAAAGACCGGGACAACTTTGGCGGGGAATGCCTTAATTCCGGCTGTATCCCCAGTAAAGCACTGCTCCACGTAGCCGAACAAATCCACGGCGGCCGCCAGGCCGCCGCTTACGGTCCTTCCCTGGAAGGCAGCACCGACCTCTCCAAAGTATGGGCGTACGTGCACCGCAAACAAGCGGACATCAGGGCCCATGAAAGCGCCGAATATCTGGAACGGGAAGAGGGCATTGACACGGTGATAGGCACCGCCAAATTTGTGGGCCCCAGAAGCATAGAGGTAGATGGCCAACAATTTACCGCCCCCCGGCTGCTGGTAGCTACCGGGAGTAAGCCCCGCTATTTGCCCATTCCCGGCCTGGAAAAGGTGGCCTATTATACCAACGAAAACCTTTTCCACATGCCGGAACTGCCGAAACGGCTGCTGGTCATAGGCGGGGGCAATATAGGCTTGGAGATGAGCCAGGCTTTTCAGCGGCTGGGGAGCCAGGTTACGGTGCTGGAGCGCCACGACCGTATCCTGGCCAAAGAACGCCCCGAGGTGGCCGCCCTGGTCCAGGAACGATTGGAGGGAGAAGGGATTCGGTTTCTCACCCAAACCTCCGTAGCCGCCTTTACCAATGCCCATACGGCAGCGCTGGAAAGCTCCCAAACGGAAGAAAAAAGCCTCTCGTTTGACGCGGTACTTTTGGCCGCAGGCCGGGAAATAAAATATGACGCCCTGGAACTGGGGGCGGCCCAGGTGCAAACGGATGACCACGGCTGGCCGCTGCTGGATGATTACCTCCGCTCCCAAAGTAATAAGCGCGTGGCCTTTGCCGGAGATGCGGCTCATAACCTACTCTTTAGCCATGCGGCGGAGCTGCATACTACCGTGCTGCTGACCAATTATTTTACGCCCAGCCCCTTTAAAAAGAAGTTTACAACGGATCACTTTAGCTGGGTCACCTTTACCGATCCGGAGGTGGCCACCTTTGGCCTGTCCGAGGAAGAATTACGAAAACGCGGGAAAGCTTACGAAAAACTGGATTTTACTTTTGAAGCGGATGATCGTGCGGTAGCGGCAGACTATGAATACGGGCGTTTGATCCTCTTTACCGCTAAGAATGCCCTCAATCCTCGCAATGGGAAAATTCTGGGCGGTACCATCGTGGCCCCTCAGGCGGGCGAAATGATTCAGGAGCTCATCATGGCCCGCCAGCAAGGGCTGGGCGTGGGAGCTATTTTTAATAAAACTTATCCCTATCCCACCCAGTCGCGGGTAAGCAAAATAGCCCTGGTGGAGAAGTTTTCCGGTGCCATAGCCCCCTGGATCAAGAGGCTGATGCGCCTGCTCTACCACTGAGTGGTGTCTGTCAAAAAAGT
>JAVLBR010000045.1:0-9333 GCA_031581125.1 Schleiferiaceae bacterium
GGCGTAGAGCCGCTCCGCTATTTGTAAAGCATTGGTGGCGGCCCCCTTGCGCAGGTTATCGGCCACTATCCATAAGTTGAGGCTATTGATCTGACTTAAATCCCGGCGGATCCGGCCCACAAATACCTCATCCCGGCCTTCCGCATAGCGCGGCATGGGATATTGGTTCATATCCGGATGGTCTTGGAGGTGTAAACCGGCCTGATCGGCCAGGAGCTTGCGGAGGTCGGTGGTGTGGAATTCTTTCTCCAGTTCGAGGTTTACACTCTCGCTGTGGCCGCCACGTACGGGAACCCGCACCGCGGTAGCGGTGAGCGCCAGCTGTGGAAGCTGAAGGATTTTGCGCGATTCATTAAGCAATTTTAATTCCTCGCGGGTATAGCCATTGTCGTCAAAGGTATCGCAGTGCGGCAGGCAGTTTTGATCGATGGGATAGGGGTAGGCCAGCGGGCCTTCCTCCCCGGCCCGTTCATTTTCCATCTGCTGCACGGCCGCCATACCGGTGCCCGTCACACTCTGGTAGGTACTTACCACCACGCGCCGGATGCCGTAGCGCTGCTGAAGGGGCGCCAGGACCATCATCAGTTGAATAGTGCTGCAATTGGGATTGGCGATCAGGCGGTCTTCCTTAGCCAGTAAATCTCCATTGACTTCCGGTACCACCAGCTTCACTTCCGGGTCCATGCGCCAGGCCGAGGAATTATCGATGACCGTACAGCCCTGCTGGGCAAAACGAGGTGCCCATTCCCTGGATACGCTTCCCCCGGCCGAAAAAAGGGCCATATCCGGTTTTGCTTGAAGCGCTTCTTCCACGGTAAGCAAGGGGTATTCCCGGCCTTGCCAGGAAATGGTCTTGCCGGCCGAGCGGGCCGAAGCCACGGGAAGGAGCTCCGTAATGGGGAAAGAGCGCTCTACAAGCAGCTTAAGCATGACCTGGCCTACCATTCCGGTGGCCCCTACGATGGCTATTTTCATGGTTTTAATGTATCTTGTTGCCGAATTTTAGCCCCCTTTCTTACCGGGGTCTGGCTCCGATTGCAAAACTAAGCCTTATGTCTGTCTCGCCGCGCCGCTTCTGGATGTTCCTGCTAAGCCTCCTGCCTATTGCTCTGCTGGGCCAATTACAAGTAGCTGATAATTTCAACGATGGCAATATCAGCCAAAATCCGCTCTGGATAGGCAACACCGCCCGTTTTACCGTAACGGCCACCAGCCGGCTTCAACTCCAAGACAGCCTGGCCGGAACCGCCTATTTGAGCACCGCTTCCCGGATAGCTGAACGGGCTTCCTGGCAGCTCACTATGGAACTGGATTTTAATCCCTCGGGGAGCAACTTTTCGCGCTACTACCTGATGAGTTCCGAGGCCCAGCTCAACGGAAATCTCCAGGGCTACTACCTTCAGGTAAGCGGCTCCAGCGAGGACCGCATCAGTCTGTACCGCCAAGATGGCAATAGCCACACGGCCCTCCTCCAAACCGCCGCCGACTGGGCCGATACCGACCCGGTGCAAGTTTATGCCCGGGTAACGCGCGACGGGCAAGGCTGGTGGGAGCTCCGGCTGGACACCGGCCGCCTGCAAGCGCCCCTGCTTATCGACTCTGTCCAGGACCTCACTCACCGTGCCAGCGCCTACCAGGGCTGGTACTGCCAATACACCAAAACCCGGGCCGACAAGATGTACCTGGACAGCATCCGCAGCCAGGGCTTTCCTTACCAGGACTCCCTGGGGCCGCGGCTCGATTCCTTTGCCCTTAAAGGGGTAAACCGCCTGGAGCTCTATTTTAACGAGCTGCTGGCCCCGGCTTCCGTGCAGGATACCGGCCATTACGAGCTTAGCCCAGACTTAGGCCGGCCGGTACAGGCTGGTCTGGGACCCCAAGGCCGCCAGGTAGCCTTGCTCTGGGGTGATACGCTGGTCAATAAGCAGCGCTACACCCTTACCCTTCAAAACCTTACCGACACCGCCGGCAATGCCTTTGCCGACACCCTTGCCCTCCGCCGGGTGGTGGCTCAGCCCGGCGATCTGCTGGTACACGAACTCATGCCAGACCCCACGCCGGTAGTAGGCCTGCCGCCCAATGCCCTGCCCGAACGGGAATATCTGGAACTTTACAATGCCAGCAAAGTGCCCTTGCAACTCGCAGGATGGCAGTTGGTAATCCGGGGCGATACCACTCCTCTGCCCGCTTACCGCCTGGGCCCCGATTCCCTGGTGACCGTAAGCGATGAGGACGGCCAAAACGAGTGGCCCGCCGGCATAAAGCTCCTCTGGGCCGACCTCTCCCGCTTTGCCCTGCTCAACGAAGGGGCCCGCGTAAGCCTTATTTCCCCCGAAAAAACCGTTATCCACACGCTTTTCTACAACGAAAACTGGTACGATGATCCCAACAAAACAGACGGTGGCTGGAGCCTGGAGATGATAGATCCGGCCAATACCTGCGGCGGTGATGCCAACTGGACCGCCTGCCAAGACCCGCTGGGTGGCACGCCCAGCCGCCCCAATAGCGTGGCCGGCAGCCGCCCCGACACGGTAGCGCCACGCTTGGTGCGGGCCAGCCTGCCCCGGGATTCCGCGGTCTTGATCCACTTTTCGGAAGCCATTGCTTCCCCGGCTTTGACCGATCCCGCCGCCTATGCATTCCGCCCCTCGCTGCCCATCCGTCAAATAGAAACCGACCCGGGCCGCCGGGAAGCGCTCTTACATTTGGCCGAAGGCCTTAAAAAAGACAGCCTGTACCAGCTCTATACCCAACGCCCCCTGCGCGACTGCCGGGGGCTGGCGCTCCAAGCCGATACCCTGCTGGTGGGCCGCCCCGGACAGGCCGATAGCGGCATGGTGTACATCAATGAGCTGCTCTTTAACCCCCCGCCGGGCGGAGCCGATTACCTGGAACTGTACCACGCCGGTACCGGCGTACTGGACCTCAGTAAACTGCGGATAGGCCGGGGGGCCAAAGGAATGCCCACCGACCTGGTGCAGCCCCGGCCCGAAAGTTATCTTTGGTATCCCGGCGAATACCTGGTGCTCACCACCGATACCGCCGCCCTTAAGCGCGATTTTGAAGCGCTGCATCCGGAACGGCTGGTAGAAGTGAGTGATTTGCCCAGCTGGCCCGATGATGAAGGGGCGGTAGCCCTCTATACGGCCAGCCTGGCCCTGGTGGACCACCTGGCTTACGAGGAAGATTGGCACCTGCCGGTGCTGGAAGAAACCGAAGGGGTAAGCCTGGAACGATTGAGCCGTGAATGGCCCACCCAAGAGCGTAATAACTGGAGCAGTGCGGCGGCTACGGCTGGTTTTGGTACCCCCGGCTACGCCAATTCTCAACGTTTTGAAGGGCGTCTTCGAATGGAACTGAGCGCTCAGCCGGAAGTGCTTTCCCCCAACCAGGATGGGTATCACGACTACACCCAGGTGGCCTACCGCTTTCCGCGGCCCGGCTACCTGGTAGACCTCAGCGTGCATGCGCCCAGTGGCGCCCTTATCCGGCAAATTGCCAGGCAAAAAAGCGTAGGACAGGAGGGCTTTTTTCGCTGGGATGGCACCGATGATAGCGGCCGGCTGGTGCCGCGTGGTAATTATATTCTGGTGATGCGCTACTTTCACCCGCAGGGCGCCAGCGGCATGGAAAAGGTGCTCTGCGCGGTGAGCCGCTAGTGCTTAATCGGCCTGGTGGCCCTCCATTTCCAGGATCTCTTTTTCGCCGAATAGCGGCTCCCGGATGCGCAGGGTAAAGAGCGCCGCCAGGATAAAGAGTACGCCCCCAAATACCAGGTAATAAATGGCATAATCATCAAAGAAGAGATTAATGATGGGACCGCCAATCAGGGCATTGATGATCTGGGGGATAACGATGAAAAAATTGAAAATGCCCATGTAAACGCCCATCTTTCGGGGGGGGAGCGAATCTACCAGCAGGGCATAAGGCATGCTCAGGATACTGGCCCAGGCAAATCCGATGCCCACCATGCTCAGGATGAGCCACTGGGGGTCCATGATAAAATAGATGGACAAAAGCCCGGCGCCTCCGCAAAAGAGGGCCAGCATGTGCGTAAATTTTCGACTGGTGACCCGCGCCAGGGGGGTAAGAATGAAAGCAAAGACGAGGGCGAAAAAATTGTACCAGCCAAAGAGGAAGCCGGCATGATCGCCCGCTTCGTTAAAGGTTTCGGAATGGGTGTCTGTGGGCAATAGCCCATATTGGTGGGTGGCCAGGGCAGAAGTGGTATAAACCCACATGGTAAAAAGGGCAAACCAAGAGAAAAACTGCACCAGCCCCAGGCGCCGCATCCGGGTGGGCATGCGTACCAGGTCCCGGAAAATATCGCTCATCCCACGGCTTTCTTCCACGGGCTGGTCCTGCGGCTCGGGACTTTGAAAAGCTTCGAACTGCTCGGGTGGGTATTCTTTTACGGTGGCTATGGTGTAGAGGATGGTGGCCATGAGGATGAAGGCTCCACTGTAGAAGGACCAGACCACATTGGGCGGCACGGTACCTGCCTCGGCCACGTTGGGTATGCCCATCCAGTTGGTAAATGCCCAGGGCAAAAAGGACCCGATAATGGCGCCTACGCTGATAAGGATGGTCTGCACGCTAAAACCCAGGGTGGACTGCCGGCGGGGGAGCATATCGCCCACCAGGGCCCGGAAGGGTTCCATGGAAATATTGACGGAAGCATCCATCAGCGCCAGAAAGGCAATGGCGATCCAGAGGATCACTGAGATGCCAATAAACTGAATGGCCTGGAGGCTTTCGCCGGCTACGATATTGGCATTGGGCAGGAAGATAAGCCCCAGGGAGGCCAGGATGGCGCCGGCCAGGAAAAAGGGCTTGCGCCGGCCCATGCGCGTCCAGGTTTTGTCGCTAAAATGGCCCACGATAGGCTGAACAAGCAGCCCCGTGAGCGGCGCCACAATCCAAAACCAGGACAGCTGGTGCACATCAGCGCCAAAATTGCTGAGGATGCGGCTGGCGTTGCCATTCTGCAAGCCGAAAGCCATTTGAATACCCAGAAACCCCATACTGAGGTTGATGATCCCCATGAGGGATAGGCCGGGTTTTTCTTGCGGGGCGGAGTTGGTTGCTGCCATAGGTAATGTTTAGATGGGACTTTGTACCAGGGCGTGAAAGATGAGTTTGGCACTGGCGGGGTTGGTGGCCAGGGGCACGTTGTGTACATCGCAGATGCGCATCAGCATGAGGATATCGGGTTCATGGGGATGCTTATCCAGCGGGTCCCGGAAAAAGAAGACGGCGTCCACTTCCCCCCGGGCTACCTGGCTGGCTATTTCGGCATCGCCGCCATAGGGGCCCGAGCGTACCTTATCAACGCGGAGGCCCGCCCCCTCTACGTGACTGCCGGTGGTGCCGGTGGCCACCAGCTCAATGTCGTCGCGGCGGAAGCGTTCCATGTGGTCGCGCATAAAGGCCACCATCTCGGCTTTCTTGCCATCATGGGCAATCAGGGCCAGTTTCAAAGCGCGGGAATTTGGGTTTTCACACTGCTAAGCAGGCGGTAGCCGTGCGCCGGTACGCTTATCGTTTGGGTGGCGGCGGGTAGGAGCTGGTTGCTGCGGGCGTGATACCAAGTTTCCCCCGTGCTGTTGAGCGATACCTGGGTGGCGGTTTCCCCAAAATTGAGGTAAACCCGCAGCTTATGATGACCGCGGCTCATTTCGTAGGCCAGGAGGCCACCTCCCTGGGCGAGGCTATCGGCCCGCAAGGGGGTGAACTCGGTCAGCTCTGTTTGATTTACCAGGGCGGGATGGCCCAGCTTTAAGTGGAGCAGGTCATGGTAAAAATGGTAGAGGCTATCGCGCTGGCCCCAGGAGATGGTATCTTTATCAAAAAAGCGAAGCCGCTTACTGAGGCCGGTTTCCTGGCCACTGTATACCAAGGGCATCCCATGGGGCAGGGTAGCCGCCAGCACAAAAAAGTTTCGGTGGGTGGGGCCCAGACGTTCGAAAACAGTGCCGTTCCAGCTGTTCTCGTCGTGATTGGTGGTGAAGTACATCCGCAGATCAGCGGGGCCGTAAGCGCTATCGGAATGATGAATATAATCCATAAGCTCCGCGGGGCTGGTTTCTCCTTGCGCGGTTTCGTTCATCAAATGATGGAGCTCCCAGCCGTAGGTCATGTCAAAGGCCTTGTAAAAGGCGGGGCCTTCTGCTTCCGCCAGCATAAATACGTCCTTCAGGGAATCGAGGCTTCGGCGGGTATTAACCCAAAAATCCATGGGTACCATCATAGCTACATCGCAGCGGAAGCCGTCCACACCGGCCTCTTCTACCCAAAAACGCATGGCCTGGCGCATGGCTTGCCGCAGGCCGGGTTCCTCGTAATTGAGATCTGCTACATCGCTCCAGTCTTCTACGGGGGCTTTGATGGCCCCGGTACTATCGCGGTGGTACCACTCGGGATGCTGGGCGGTCCAGGGATGGTCAAAGGCGGTATGATTGGCCACCCAATCGAGGATCACGTGCATGCCCCATTCGTGGGCTTCTTTCACCAGGGCCTTAAAATCAGCCATGGAGCCAAACTGCGGATTGATGGCGGTGTAATCGCGGATGGAATAATAGCTGCCCAGCGGCCCTTTGCGGTTTTTTTTTCCGATGGGCTGTACCGGCATGATCCACAGGATTTCCACCCCCATACTGTCCAGCCGCCCCAAATGCTCGCGAAAGGCATTGATGGTGCCTTCCGGGGTGTACTGGCGAATATTGACCTCGTAAATGGTGGCCTGGGCAGCCCACTGGGGGGCACGGGGCTCGTAAGCGGTGGTATCCCCGCTCGCCTCAGCGGAGGGGTCCTGGTCTGGCGTGCCGGGGCTTTGGCAGGCGGTACTCAGGAATAGGCTCGCAAGAAAAGCGAGGGATAATAAACGGGGCGTCATGGTTGGTGAATTTGGGGTTGGTAAAAATAAAGGGCACTCAAGCCAGAAAGCTGCCAGGGTTTCTTTATGCTACGGGGCAAATCCAGGGACCATCCCGGTTGCAGCACCTGACCGGCCCCGGGCAGGGCAAAACTGACCGGTTCTGGATTGGTATTGAAAAAAATAGTGACTTTTTGGGCTTCGTAGCGGCGGGTAATCTTGAGCAAGCCGGGCTGGGGAATTTCGGTACGGGTATCGCCATAAATAAGCGGCAGCAGGGTGTCGCGCAGCCCGTTGAGATGCTGCACGTGCTGGTATACCATGCGTTCTTCCTGGTCCCACTCCTGGAAATACATCATACGGCGATTGTCGGGGTCATTGGCGCCGGGCATGCCTATTTCGTCGCCGTAATAGATCACGGGAAGCCCCGGCACGGCATAATTAAAACTATGAAGTAAGATAAGGCGTCGATAGGCGCTGCTATCGGGCTTGCCGATCTGACGCTCCCAACCCGCCAATTTCTGGTCTTCGTCAAATTTCACATCCCCACTGGCCAGGCTGATGAAGCGGCTGCGGTCCTGATTGCCACTGATATTGCCCATCAGGTGGTGATAACCATAAGTTTCCAGGCTGGCTTGCAGGGTTTGGCGGAGCTGGGGAAGGTTTTCGCTTTTGGCAAAGGTTTGCACGGCGGCATCGTAGAGGTTGAAATCAAACTGCCCATCGAGCATGCCCGTACTGAGGTAGCTATTGATAAGCTGGGGCGACCCGTAGGTCTCCCCCACTTGGTAAATGGGCCTATCCGTCCGCAGGCGAATGCGGCGGGTGAGGGTGCGCCAGTAAAGCTCATCGATGTGTTTGGTAGCATCGTGGCGGAAACCGTCCAGCGGAAACTGGGTAAGCCAGTACAGGGCACTATCGGCCAGGGGGTCTACTACTTCCCAGCGACGTAGGTCCAGGGTGGGAAGGTGGTCGTCAAACCAGGTAGTAAGCCGCTGGCTGTCCCATTTTTCGGTGTTTTTGCTGCCATCGGGCAGGTAAAGCTCGGTGGCCCACTCGGGGTGTTTTTGGTAAATGGGGTGTTGCTGATGCACGTGATTGGCCACGTAATCCAAGAGCACATTGTGGCCCTGCTGGTGGGCCTGGTCTAAAAGTCCGCGGAAGGCCGCACTATCGCCAAAGCGGAAGTCTACCTGGGTGCTGCGGATGGGCCAGTAGCCGTGGTAGCCGCTAAAAGTGGTTTTTACGGAGCCTTTATTCCAGTAGCCCCAGTCGTCCAGCGGGTTTTGGGTAATGGGCGATAGCCAGAGGGTATTAACGCCGGTACTGTCAAAATAGCCCGAACGCAGCTTTTGGCTAACCCCGGCGAGGTCGCCGCCGTAATAATTGGCCTTGGGGTGGAGGGAGTCGCCCGGAGTAAGGCGGTCATTGCTGGTATCGCCATTCACAAAACGGTCTACCATCAGAAAGTACAGCCGGGCCTGGTGCCAGTCCTGGCGGCTTAGTTGGGCGGCAGAAGTTACCGGCCGGCCGTAATGTAAAGGGATGAGGCGATCCACTCCTTTGGCCCCCGGCCTAAAACTAAAAATGCGCAGGTAACTGCGCTCCTGCGCGTAGGCGGCGGGCGGGATGGCGATGCGGCAGGTAGGAAGCCGGGCCCGGGTACAAGGTACGGTAAGCCGCCGGTTGTTCCAAAAAACACGGTACTGCAAGGGGTGCTCTTGCGTGCGCAGCCTTACGCTGCTGTCCGCAAAGGTGAGTACGGGACGGCCCAGCGGCAAGGAATCGCCCGGGACGGTGAGCACATTATTAAAGCTGCCCAGGCCGTTGGGCACCGAGTCCAGGTTGGCCGGGTCCAGCTTTTCCTCCCCCCGGCGGTAGAGCTTGTAGGGATAGCGGCCGGGGGCCAAATGTAAATGGACCCGTAGGGTGTCTTTTTGGGCCGGGTAGAGGCGGCTACGGCGGTTCCAGTTATTGAAATCGCCAATGATGCGCAGGGAATCCCAGCCGAGAGGAGCCGTGGGAATTTCGAGGCTTACGGGGCGTTGGGCAGCGGCGATGAGGAGCACATCGCTGGTATCTGTGGCCGTAACCAGGCGCAGGGTGCTCAATTTGTGGCGGGGATTGCCCCGCAAAAGGAGACGGGAAGTGTCCAGCCGCTGGGCAGTAAGCCCCTGGGGGACGATGACGTGGCGAAGCTCTTCGGCGGGCAGGTAGTCTTGCGGGTAGCAAACCGTGCTGTCGGGCGAGAGGGTTAAGGGCGTATTGAGCCCGTGGAGCGCCACCTGAGCGGTGAGCCCCAAAGATGCTAAACAAAGGAGCAGTAAGGAGGAGGTGCGTGCAGCCATAGGGCAAATCTATGCCCAGCAAATATAGAAAAAGTGTAGTTTGGACACTTAGGTTTCTCGCGCCCTGTTGGGCCGCTTGGCTTTACTGCCATAGATCTTTCGAAACCTATG
>JAVLBR010000045.1:9433-15181 GCA_031581125.1 Schleiferiaceae bacterium
GGCCTGCCCCGCAGTAGTGCGGGGAGCGCCCCGCAGGCTTGCGGGGAGGTCATCGCTTCGAGCCCGATAGGCGCAACTATTATTACCCCGCTTGCAGGTGGGGTTTTTTTATGGACTCTCCCCTGGGAGGTCTTGCCGCAGGAAGCTTAAATCGCTGCCCTACCCCGGCTTTACAAGCCGCTGGTCCGCTTTTCCCGTAGTTTTTCGTAGATCTTTTCCGCCCGTTCCAGCAAGGCTGACGAGGGCCGTTCCGCCACGGCGCGACTGTTTTGATGGGGGGCTACTGCCGCTCCCCCTTCAGCGCCGGTCCATCCGGCCAGCACAGCCCCCAAAACTGCCTCCGGCCGGGCACAAAAATCCTCGTAAGCGACGAAGTAAGTCTGCTCGTGCTCCAGCTCGGCGGCAAATCCGTACACCGCGATCCACACCGCCAGCCAGTAGTCCAGGCCTTCCCGGTCCCCTTCTGCCAGCACCTTCTGCACGGCCGCCGGCGTATCCGGGAATAGAAAAGGCCGCTGCTGCCGCCCAAATTCATAATGCCCCAGCCAGCTCATGTAGGTTTCCACAAAAGGGTCTTCTCCCTGAAGTGCGCGGTACTGCCGGTGCTTTTCCCGCAGCGAAGCGGCTTGATAAAGCGGCGCCCGAAAAAGGATCACCGTCCGAAAGTGCGGATTGCGCGCCCTTAGCGACCGGTAGCGCAGCAGAAAGTTATTGTTTTTGGCCACGTAAATCTCTTCCGGTCGCCGCCGCACCACCCGCTGATAATCCAGGTATTCCCGGTACTGATCATTGCTGAGCGCGTATTCTTTGAGGCCTTCCGGCCAAATGTATTTCGTCCCGGGCTGCGACTGCCAGAAATATTCTTCCAGCGCTTCCGAAGACTTCAAGCCTATCCGCACCCCGTCGCCGTGGCTACGTTCCCGCTCGGCCTCCCCCCTGGGCCGGTAAAGCCGGGCCCAGCGGCGGGGGCTAAGCAAAAAAGGCATGTGGCCGTAATGCAGCGAGGCAAAAGGCCCCCGGGGCAAGAGGGCGTTCAGGAAACTGGTGGTGCCCGCTCGCGCCAGCCCGGTAATGATGAGAAAATCCTCCCGGCGCGCCAGGCCCTGCCGGCCGGCCTGCTTCACCTCCCCCCGCAGCAGGCGCCGGCCCAGATGCGGATGGTCCAGGGCCAGGTGGTGGAGCAGTTGCGCCAGGGGCGGGTAACCGCTGGCGGGTTTGCGCGCTGGCCAGAGAAATGGGAGGGTTGCGCCCAAAGATACGGCCAAGATCGCCCAACCCTCCTGCGGGGCAAAGGGCGGGCTAAAAAGCGGTAGAAGGGTGTACAAATAGGGCAAAAGCGCCCCCAAAACCAGCGCCAAAAGAAGCGCCCCGATCACCCGCAGCAGGCTGAATAGCAGCTTCTGGGTGCCTTTTTCGATTTGGGGGAGTTTATCGTCTTCCGAGCCCGGTTGGAGATAAATATCCAGAAGCCCCACACTGGTGCGGGCCAGATGATAAAACCAGGGCGCCAGGCGCCGCAGGAGGGTCGCTGCCAGCGCCGCGCCTATGCCCAGGAGGAGGTAATCCACTACTTATCCTTTTTCCGAAAGCGGCGCTTAAGCTTCATCCAGATAATGTAGCCAAAGGAGAATAAGACAATGCCGCCAATAATGAGGATCAATACGATGGTGCCGATGCCCATGCCGGGGCCGATGTAGAGAAAGGGATTGCTCATGGTGCCGGTAATATGCGCGTCCAATTGGACAGATGGTGATGATCAGGATGATGGGAAGGCAGCGCCCGCTTGTAAAGCACCTCATCGCCCGAGAGGATCCAGAGAATACTGCTGTTTTGCTCCTCCACAAAGACGGTTTCGGAATCGAGCCAATCGGCGATGCCTTCGGTAAAGGTAAAGATCTCTTCCCGGGCCATGGTTTCGGCCATAACTGGCTCATAACTTTCCTGCCCGGCATGGTAGAGCAGCACCTGGGAATAGTTATCGCCCATGCGGATCCGCTTGTCGGGAATGGGGAGGTCGTTTTTATTGCTTTGCCAGTTTACCTGGCAGTTGTTGTTAAAAATGCTAAGGGTAGAATCGTTAAGCACGTCCACGTCGTGCTGAGCGTAAAAAGGCCCTTCCAGGAGCCGCACCACTTCGCCGGTGGCCGGCCGGTACTGGAGAATAGCGGAAACATTGCGGAGGCTGAGAAACAGGTCGCCCCGCTGCCAGTAGGGCCCGCTTTCAAAAACGGGCTGGACATCGTTCAGATGATAAGGATCAGTGCTGCGGGGACTTTTTAAGAGCAGGTGTTCCAGGTCGTTGTCCTGTAATATGCGGCTGATAGAGCGGTGGTAAAGCAGCTCGCCCGTAGCGGGGTCTATCTTGCTGAGGGTGTTGTCGATAAAATTGAGCGGACGGCCGTCTAAGCGCATCTGCCCCCGGTACACGATAAAGCGGCCGCGCTTATCGCGGGTGTAGGAGCAGGCCCAGATATGCCCTTCCGGCCCCCGATTAAGGCCGTGGTGGTGGGCAATGCTGTCCTGGGTCCAGCGGCGCTGGCCGTCCTTATCCACACAAAAAAGCCCCGTAAAACCATTGAGGGAATACACCAGGCTGCTATCGGGCAGCAAGAGCGGGTGGATTACCCGGTGGTGGGGCTGCATACCGGGCGCGCTGACCTGCCACTGCCGGGCCACCGCGTCATTGCGCAAGTTGCGGATCTCCACCGTGCGTTTTTTATCGGCATCGCTGTAACTGATGAGGGCCCACACATCGCGCTGTAGCCGGTTAACCGGCTCAAAATCCGAAGGAGTGGCCACGAAGGTTTTGGGAAGCTGCTTTACTTCCTCTACGCTTTTTCCAAAGAGGTCCAAAAAACCCACGAAGGTGAGGAGTCCTTCTTTGACCTTTGAACCCCAGCCCAACTGGCCCCGGGCCGCCTCCTTTACGGTCCAGCCGTACACGGAGAGCAGAAAGAGGACGATAACGCCCGTTGCTATTCTTTGAATCCATCGGGTCATGGGTAGGGTTTTAAGGCAGGCAATGCGCTGGCTAAGCGGCGGCCGGAGCTAAAGGAGGCAAATATAAGTCTTGTGCCGCAATGGCTGCCGCGGGATAGGCCCCATAATCCTAAAGAAAGGCTTGACCAGGAACCGCCCCTAAAAAAACCACGTCCTTTCCCATTCTTACCTGGCTGGCTTAAGGTCTTTCTTTAATTCACCAGCAGAAGGGCTTACCCAAGAAGAAAAACTGCATTTACTCAATGTCACAACTAAAGCGATTGTGCCTTAGGTGATTTTAAACTTAAAGGGGTTTATCGCACCAACAATTTACCGTGTTGAGCTCGGTAGCTAAAGCAATAATAACCTGATGGCCACTCATCTACAAGTACATGGGTTTCCTCTTCAAGCACCTTGCTGCGGTAACGCAAATGACCAAGCGCATCATACACCGCTAAAATTCCGCCAGGCTTTTTTACCTGAATCTGTACCCAATCCCTGGCTGGGTTGGGATACAAGCTCCATCCTTTTTCATCCGGCCGAGCAGCTATCCTTAGTGACCCCGTATCACATGCTACCTGGAGGCTAAGGGTGTCGCGTGAAACCTTTTGGCCACAAAGGCTGCTTAAAAGATTGGTGTCACTGCCCATGCGCACCGTTAGCTGCAGGCTATCAGAATTTGGTAAAGGCCCGGCCAAACCCAGCTTGACCCAACGCCCCTTAAATAATTGCGCCTCCAGGACGGGCAGAGGGCCCATGGGCCCCAACAAAAAGAAGTCGGAACCATCCAAAGCTAAGCTACTGGGATCCAAAACCTGACTTGCCTCTACCCAAATCGTGGAGTCGCCGCAGCCTAAGCTGGTATCTACCATAGCAGGCGCTGACCTGGGAAGCCTTAGTGCCAAAGTGCTGGTGGGAGGTTGGAAAAAGCTGGAGTCAATCACCAGCGGTAAAACCCGCTCGGTAATACCACTTGTGTTCCAAAGGGGATTTACGGTATCCAGCGGGAATTCCTGAATGCGCCAGCTAAGTAAGTAATGGCCCGGCTGACTGGGCCAGGCGCGAAGATTACCGTTACTCCGGTTTACCTGGATAGCCTGATGGGAAGGAAAGGGCTGTGATGGACTCAAAGCGCCCCGGTATAGAAGGGGCATCTGGCTCGAATCACAATGCCCGTAATGTAAACTGCCCTTTTGGAAGAGCAGCGAATCTCCATCGGGGTCATCCAGCCAAAAACGAATATCGATAGGCGGATCCTGCGCAGATCGGCGGTTGTAACGGGGCCTTACCTGGGGGATCACGCGAACGCTGCTATTCCGGCTGTAAGGCCCGTGAGGGCGCAGCATAGCCCGAGCTACCAGCGCTCGCGCCATCTGGAAATTATCAAAGAAACTGGAAGGAACGGCCACACTGAGCTGCACCGGGCCGTGAGGGCTGGCTGGAACGCTAAAGTAACCCTCATATAAAAAGAGGTGATAAGGATACGGGGCTTCACAAGTTTGGCCCGGTACCTGCCAGCCCCCCAGTACACCAGAAGTTCCCCGCACACCTGGCCATAGATTTTCTCCTGGATCCGGATAGGTGTCCGGTTGGATCTGAGAAATAAGAAAAGAGGTGTCCAGACGGGGCTTCTGAGCAGTTTGGTAACAAACGGTTAGGTCCGACGGAATACTGGCCCGTGGCCCTTGAGAGGGTAGGTAAAGTCTTGCCAGAATACGATAAGTTAGCGAGTCGTAACCGGGCTGGTCTCCTACCCAATCGTAACGAATATCTACCGCTGCTCCCTGAGCCGCCAGCCCCAAATAAAGCCCAAAATAGAGGCTTGTAAAACTCAAGCTTTTTAGACCTAATTTCATCTAAAATTTTCTTAAAGTTGCGCCTTCTCTTCAGTTTGTTATTAAGCCCTTTTGATCAAAATTAGAAGATGCTTTTTAAGACTAACACAAAAAATGATCTCCAGGCCTTATCAATGAGTGTTCGATGCCCAAATCGAGCCAGCGAATAGGACTTTTCTCTCTTGGAAGCCAAGTTAAAGGCTCATCGTGGCAATAAACATCCCGCGGCGAGATTCACATTTGGCCGGTGAGGCCTAAACCAAAACCAAAGGGAATAGACCTGCTCCTAAGCGGGGCCGGGCTGTAAGCGGGCTTCGAAAAGCCGTTCGAAATAACGCGCGGCCTTCTCCTTGACCTCTTCCAGGGGGACGGGACGGCCCAGCTCGGCGGCCAGGCTGGTGACGCCCTTGTCGGGGATGCCGCAGGGAACGATGTGCTGGAAGTAGCTGAGGTCGGTGTTTACGTTGAAGGCCCAGCCGTGCATGGTGATCCAGCGGCTGGTGCGCACGCCCAGGGCGCAGATTTTGCGGGCGGTGGGGAGGCCTGCGTCCAGCCATACGCCGGTTTCGGTGGCGGAGCGCTGGCCGCGCAGCCCATAATCAGCCAGGAGGCGGATGAAGATCTCTTCCAGGTAGCGCAGGTAGCGGCGGATGTCGGGGAAGAAGTGATCGAGATTGAGGATGGGATAGCCTACGAGCTGGCCCGGGCCGTGGTAGGTGATGTCGCCTCCGCGGTTGATGTGATAAAAGGTGGCCTCCAGCTCGCGCAGGCGGGCATCACTCACGAGGAGGTTTTCCCGCATTCCGCTCTTACCCAGGGTGTACACGTGGGGATGCTCACAGAAGAGAAGGTGGTCCTGGCTGGGCTGCTGGGCTTCGGGGGGCCGTTTGCGATTGGCCGTCTTTAGGGCCATGATCTCCGCAAAAAGTTCCTC
>JAVLBR010000295.1:0-1881 GCA_031581125.1 Schleiferiaceae bacterium
TGAGCAAGGTGTGGCAATTCGTACACTCATAAAAAAACTGGCAGCTCTCGGTAGGCATTTCTTCTTGCTGGCGGTGGCCACATTGGGGACAGGTGATATTAGCGGTGGTTTGGATAGTCATGTAGGGCGTGGCTTATTCTCACAAAATTAAACGGAAACCCCTGCTGCAAGCAAGCGGGGCGGCAAAGTGGGAAAACGGCGGTCTGCGCTCCTGATGGGGGTACCACATCTTTTAAAACGGCCCTTGGAGATGAGGTATATCCCTGTAAAAAACACCTACTTTTGCCGCTTCAAAGCCGAAACTCCCTCTTTAATTCAGGTTTTTAAAATTTAATTTATTCTTAATCATTCATTAACATTAAAATTTTTTAAAACAATTCCATGAAGAAATATCTTAACCTATTCGACTTTAAGCAAAAGGTAGATTATAAAACGGAGGTGCTTTCGGGCCTTACCGTAGCGCTGGCACTGATCCCGGAGGCGGTGGCCTTTGCGCTGGTGGCGGGATTATCGCCGCTTACGGGGCTTTATGCCGCCTTTATGATGGGTTTGGTGGCCTCCATCCTGGGGGGACGGCCGGGCATGATCTCGGGGGCTACGGGCGCCGTGGCGGTGGTTTTGGTCACCCTGGCCCAATCTTACGGCCCGGAATACGTCTTTGCCACCGTGATCCTGGCGGGGCTTATCCAAATGGCGGCCGGCTTTCTGCGCCTGGGTAAGCTAATGCGGCTGGTACCACATCCGGTCATTTTTGGTTTCGTAAATGGCCTGGCCATCATCATATTTATGTCGCAGCTCGGGCAGTTTAAAGACGACAGCGGCCAGTGGCTTACCGGGGCACCGCTTTACACCTTCCTGGGCCTGGTACTGCTGGCCATCTTGATTATCTGGGGCCTGCCCAAGCTCACCAAAGCTTTCCCTTCTTCACTGGCGGCCATCCTGGTGGTCTTTGGGGTGGTCTTGCTGCTGGACATTGATACCAAAACGGTGGGCGATATCACCTCCATTAGCGGTGGCTTCCCCCCCTTTCACCTTCCCGCGGTTCCCCTTAACTGGAACACCCTGGTGGTGATCTTCCCCTACGCCGCCATCATGGCGGGCGTAGGCTTGATCGAAAGCCTGCTGACGCTGAATATTTTGGACGAGATCACCCAAACGAGGGGCCGCGGCAATAAAGAGTGTGTAGCCCAGGGTTCCGCCAATATCCTTTCCGGCCTTTTCTCGGGCATGGGCGGTTGCGCCATGCTGGGACAGAGTTTGATCAACGTATCTTCCGGGGCCCGCGCGCGGCTCTCTGGTATCGTAGCGGCCATCAGTCTGCTTGTTTTCATCATGTTTGGCGCCGGCTTGGTAGAAAAATTGCCCATGGCCGCGCTCACCGGCCTGATGATCATGGTGGCGGTAGGCACTTTTGAATGGGCCAGTTTAAGGACTTTTAACAAAATGCCCAAGTCGGACGTGCTCGTGATGGTACTGGTAACGGTAGTCACCGTAGTGCTGCACAATCTGGCCCTGGCGGTGCTGGTGGGGGTCATCATTGCGGCGCTGGTTTTTGCCTGGGACAATGCCAAGCGCATCCGGGCCCGCAAGCGGATCGACGAAAACGGCTGGAAGCACTACGAGATCTACGGGCCGCTATTTTTTGGCTCTACCGCCGTTTTCATGGACAAATTTACTGTGGAGGAAGACCCGGAGCACGTAGTGCTAGACTTCCAAGAAAGCCGCGTGGTAGATATGTCGGCCATCGAGGCCCTGAACAAGCTTACGGAGCGCTACGCCCGCACCGGCAAGAAGGTGCACCTACGCCACCTCAGCGCGGATTGTTACAAGCTGCTGGAAGACGCCCAGGCCATCATTGAAGTCAATTACTACGAAGACCCC
>JAVLBR010000297.1:0-1868 GCA_031581125.1 Schleiferiaceae bacterium
TTTTATGTAGTCGTCTTGCTCCTCCCGCTTAGCTTTCGTGGCCGTGGGAAAGCATCTGCCTGGCTTTTGGCAGCATTATTTACGAGCTTGGGGATTTTAATTCGCTCATATCTGGGAATAAGTCTTTTGGCGATTTATTATGGGCTTTGGGTAGGGCACCTTCTAGATCAACAAAAGCCTTTGAGCTGGAAGGACTTCTTACCAGGCTTGTATCCCTGGCTCAGTTTGGCCTTGGTTTGGCTTGCCTTATTTCAAGGGCTGCAAGGGTTTTGGAAATTTTTCGTCGGACAGTATTACCTTCTCACCGGTAGCTCCGTAGCCACCTCTTTGTATCCTACTAATTCAATGCTATTGGTGGTGATATTTTTAGGCCTATTAGCTGCCCTTTTTTGGCTGGGAAAGCGGCTGCTATCCTGGCAATATTGGCTACCATTGCTTTTGTGGGCCTTGCTTACTCTTAAATATGCCTTCTCCCGTCAGGATGCGGGCCATTTACAGGCACTCTTTGAACTACTAATTTTTTTAGGCCTCTTTTGGACGCTGGTCCTTCCCCGTAAGCGCTGGACAAATATAAGCTTAAGCTTGGGAGTAGTATTGGTCTTCAGTGTTTTGTGTAAATATGCCGTCGGGCTCAACCGCTTTAGCACCACGGATTTCCATCCGGTTGTTTATTTACAACGGCTTCTGCAACCGCAGCACACCAAGACACAATACTGGCTAAAATGGGAGAAAGCCAAGAGAGATGCCCGTGGTGCGGTCAAGCTTAATGGCGTTGCTTTCCCTTGGAATCATTTGTTATCCAGCGAGTTACCCCCCCCCCCCATTCCACAAGCCTACGCCGCATATCATCCTTATTTAGATGGTCGGAATGCTTTGTACTTTAATGAGCTTGATAGGCCCAATGGTATTATCGTTCACCCCGGCGCCTACCAGGCCGTTCGAGACCCTTTAAGTGTAGACGACCACTATATATGGAATGTGGCCCCTCTAACCCGGAATGCGATTTGGGAAAATTATCGACCGCTGATTGAGCCATCCCCTGACCAAACGCGAAATAAGCTTTGGCCCCAGCGCGAAAAACCATTGCCATTTGACACCATAGGCGAAAGGCGTGATACGCTCCAGTTTAATAAGTGGTTTGGAACTCTTGATCAAGAAGGTTCCCTGGCCTTCATTAGCGGCTCAGTAAAATTGACGCTTTGGGGTCAGATGCAAAGTCTCGTCAAAATGCCGGGTTTGTTTATCGAATACGCTCTTGATGATGGTACCTTTCGTCGTTACCGACTTAATCCCCTCAACTGGGAAAGTGGATACCTCCTGCAGCCTTATCAGGATCCTTTGAATAGGAGAAAAATAGGGGTCGACTCCATACAAGTAGTAGCCCTTCAGAGCGGCGCGTTCCAGGATAAGATTCCCGTTGAAATATCCACTCACTCCTCAACCCCCCTAGGAAAGAGTAAACCATTGGCTCGAAAGGAAATAGGAGACCTGAAAAATATTTCCTTGGACAGAGAGACCACTTTTGACACTTGTTTGCAAATTCTCACGGGAGCCTCCCTTTTGGACTTCAGCTTACGCAGCCGCAAGACGGGCCGGAATCGGGCCACCCTTACTATAAGGAGTGGTGATAAGCGCGAAACCTTTTTTTTCAACCGGATGCCGGCAGCTACCGGCCAGCTTAAAAGCGATTACTTCCAGTGGCGCCCAGGCAGTACAAAAGTTATTTGCCTTAGCTTACAGAATGCTGCTGACCCAATTTACGTTGATCAATTATCCCTTGGAATAATCCCGGAGTGATAACTTTTCTGCGATAAGGATTAAAGGCTTAACGCCGTTGGCAAGCCTTCCACGGAAAGGCATTAATTTGA
>JAVLBR010000298.1:0-1844 GCA_031581125.1 Schleiferiaceae bacterium
CGGGCGGTTTTTTCCGTGGGGGTCGTTTCAGCCAAGGCGGGATGGGCTTCCTTCAGCTTTGGGGGAAGCGGGGTAGCTTGCTTCACGTGGAGGAAGTGCAAGTGGGCCTGGGGAAAACACTGCAACCAAGCCTTCATTTGCCGGATCAAGTGCTGGTCGTGGCGGCTGCCATCCAGGGCCGCCAGGATATTTAGAGGGTCGGGCAGCATGGCTTAAAGGATACCCCGGATGAGGAAGAGGGCCGCAAAGGCAATGATGGCGTAAAGCTCCGGGAATACGGCCAGGATAATGGTGCGCCCAAAGGCATCATTGCCACTACCGATGGCATCGATACCATTGGCGCATACCTTGCCCTGGTACAGGCCGGAAAAAAGGCCGGCCAGGCCCAGCGCTATGCCGCTGCCCAAAATGCCGGCCCCCTGCAGGATGCTCATTTCCGGGCTGATGAATTCCTGGAGGATAAAAAAGCCCGCAAAACCATAGAGGCCCTGGGTGCCCGGCAGGGCACTGAGCACGATGTAGGAACCAAAGGATTCAGGGCGTTTTTTGATGGCGCCCACGGTAACCATGGCGCCCTGCGCGGTGCCCATGATGCTGCCCATGCCGGCCAGGGCGATCATGATGCCAAAGCCAATAAAGGCCAAAACGAGGGGAAGAGGTGATGTTTCCATTAGGGATGGGTTTTAGGGGATTCTTGAAAGGGTTGATAAGCCTGGCCACCGCCCGCAAACTGGGCGTTGTTGTAAAATTCTACGAAAGTGAGCCGCAGCGGGTGGATGAAGGCGCCTAGTCCGGCTAGCAAAAAATTGAGGCCGTGCCCCAGGAGGAGAAAGGCGCCGGCGCCCACCCAGCTCAGCCAGTGGGCCCCCATCATATTCATCCCGATCTGATTAACCACCAGCCCCAGTACGGCTGAGGTGACCCCCAGGGCAAATAGCCGCACGTAGGAGAGCACATCGCCGAGCAAGCCGGTAAAAATGAAAAATAAAGGCAGGACGCTACTGCCCAGCCGGGGAAGGACGGCCAGGCCCAGGTCGTGGAAAAACATGACCAGAAGGATGCCCAGGCCCAACTGCGTTTGTAAGAGCCCTTGCGCGGTATTGTTCAGCGAGAGCGCGTCGCTCAGAAAGAGCGCGATGGCGGCCGTAAGGATGAGGAATTTGCCCGCCTGGGAAAGAGATGCCCCAAAGCCCTCGTACCGCCAGGTCTTGAAAAAAGCGATCAGGACGCCCACCAGGATCTGTACCACCCCGATCATGAGGGCTACGTTAAAGGCATTGAAGACCACGTCGCCGCCGTCTGGAATGAGCACAAACTGGCCCAAAAAGGCGATGAAGGGATGCTGATGGTCTACCGTAAGACCGATGCCAAAGAGGCTTCCGGATTTGATAAGGCCCATGGCCGTGGTAAAGAGCCCCAACACCAAGCCCAGGGTGGCCAGGGTTTTTTGCCGGCGTAAAAAGCTAAACCTGCCCACCAGGGCCACCAGGCTCAGCACGGCGCCGTAGCCGGCATCTCCCAGGCAGTAGGCAAATAATAAGGGGTAAAACACCGCCACAAAGGGGGTAAGGTCGTACTCGAAGTAATGCGGCAGCTGAAAGATTTTCGTGATGGGCTCAAAAAGTTTATGGAAGCGGCTGTTGCGCAGGGCTATGGGGACCCGGTCGCCCTGGCGGGGCTTCCTTATGGCAAAGGCTACGGCTTCTTGCGCGAGTACCTCCCGGACGGCGCGTTCACTGCCGGCAGGGATCCAGCCTTCCAGCCACTGGGGTTTATCGCCGGGGCTTCCCTGGTAAGCGGCCAGGGCCTGCTCAAAGGTCCATTTTTCCCGGAGCTTGTTTTGC
>JAVLBR010000299.1:0-1839 GCA_031581125.1 Schleiferiaceae bacterium
CCGTAGTACGCTCCGCCCCGAGGCGCTGCGCCGAAAAACAATTGTGCCATTCCATTGCCATACCGCAAAGGTAGGGCAGCCGGTTTTTGGGCCTGCCGGCCAAATGAGTTTTAACCCCAGCTGGTGAGCCTAGCTGTCCATAGAATTAACGGATCCTCTGCTAAGCGGAGCTAGTAGGCTGCCCATGAACCTCGTTCTATTAACCAGTGTCTGTCTATAAAGTCCGCTATCGACCTTGGCGAGCCGCTTGCCTCTCGCCTAAAGCGAGACTCCGCTTTTTTGGGTTGCGCAAGCTTCCCGAAATGCTTCGGGACAGGCCCCGAAATGCTTCGGGCCAAGCTGTTAGCGAACTTTCTAGGACCGACACTCGAATTGTATGGACAGGCACTAAGTAATTCATTTCCCCGAATAGGTGTAATTTTCTCCTTTAAAGGTGGTTTTGCCCACACTTTTGGGGTTGTACCGCAAAATTTTTTGAATGCCACAAAAAGAACTTAGGATTTTAACTTTATTGCAGCATTCTTCTCTTATCTATAATTTCTTTTGCCTCCGAATAGGCCTTTTGGATGTGTTTTTCAAGTTCTTTTCGAGGGGGTAGTTCTGTCCAATATTCAGCCACCATAATACCATCTTTGTGCCTTTCCAATAACTCCACCTGTTCCTGACTTGTTTCTGCACATAAGATGAGTCCGATGGGGGATTCCTCCCCTTCCTGTCTTTCTTTTTTATTAAGCCATTTAAGATAGAGTTCCATTTGGCCCTTATATTTCGCTTTGAATTTGTCCACTTTCAACTCAACGGCCACCAGCCGCTTCAATTTTCGGTGATAGAACAACAAGTCTAAGGCGTGATCTTCTCCGTCAATGATCATTCGTTTCTGCCGTTCAACAAAAGCAAATCCTTTACCTACTTCCAAGATAAACTTCTCGAGCTCTTTTAGGATAGCCATTTCCAGGTCGAGCTCCAGGTATCCCGCTGGCAGGCTGAGAAAATCAAGCAAATAAGGGTCTTTAAAACTATCAGAAAGCTGATGTTCCTCGTCCGGAAGTTGTTTATTGGCAATGGTCGTTCGTTCATAGCCCTTTTGTGAAACCTGTTTCCTTAAATCTCTTACACCCAGCTGCTCCCTTATGACCTGATGCGCGTAGAACTGACGTTGTTCTTTCGTTTTTAGCGGAAGCAAAACGAGAAAATGCGACCAGCTTAAATGTCGTGACAAGGTAACGACATTTTCTCTCTCGGGAAAAGTTTGAGCAAATTGTAACATCCTCCTCAGGTTCTTTTCCTGAAAGTTTCGACCATAGTGCTTTTCCAATTGTCGCGACACTGTAACGACTATCTGCTTCCCATAGGCTGCTCTTTTATTATTTAATACGAATTCATTAATCCGCTTGCCTACCTGCCAAAACAGCACGGTCATAGCGCTATTAGCTTGTGACGTAAATTGTTCTTTACTTTGCTCAATAAGTTTTGAAACTTCACTTACCAATGCCGCTTCTTCCTGCTGAATATTTGGTTTACCTGCCATTTTTTTGCCTTTTATTTGCCCGAAGTGCTCAGCGGTTTCAATTTCATTTATATATTTTAAAATCAAATATAGGCCTTATCACAGAGTTAGATCCCATCCAGGGACCATTCGGGTAGTATTGGCCAGCGCTTCACATATCTTTTAACCAATCAGTCAAACATTTTCTCCCCTCTGAACACGCACAGCGGAAAAAATAAGCCGATCGTAATCCCGCTCGTACGCCGTCCGCGGGGCCACCGTAGTACGCTCCGCCCCCAGGCGCTGCGCCGAAAAACAATTGTGCCATTCCATAGCCATACCGCGAAGGTAAG
>JAVLBR010000046.1:0-14752 GCA_031581125.1 Schleiferiaceae bacterium
CCCCCCCCCCCGGGAAGTTCTTCCAGCAGGAGCTTCACTTTTTCCCGGTCTTCCTGGTGGCGGGCCTGGGCCATAACCTCCTCGTAGTTGTCCTGGTCCATCACGTAAATTTGGTCAAATCGGTCGAAATCTTCAGGCCCAAACTGGCGGCCGCGCAGCATAGCCAGGTCTATCCCGTGGCGGCGGGCCGTTTTGATCATCCGCACGTCCGGAGCTTCCTCTACGTGATAGCCGGCGGTACCGGCGCTATCCACCGATACTTTTTGCGGGTCCACTTTGCTGCGGAGGAGGCCTTCGGCCAAAGGAGACCTGCATATATTCCCCAAACAAACCATTAAGATGCGCATCGCGATTTAGTTTCGTTATTCAGGGGGTAAAAGTAGCAATCTGGATGGAGGGAAGAGCCGCCCCAGATTGGTTACGGACTGATCTTTTTGGGAAAGTGAGGGGTAAAGGTGGTTCCTTGATTTTTTTGCACTATACCCAGATATGCCCGCCCATAGCTCTCATTTGGTCTAGGGCCAGGTAATGTCTTAATCAGGTCAGAGAGCTGTCAGAGGGATACATTAGAGCCACGGTGGGGCATAGGCACTCAGCCATGCCCGGATTGTACGCCAAGGGAGTAAGGTGGCGTTAAATTTAACAGGCCATGTCGGCAAAGTTGAACTTAGGTAAATTAAATCTAAGGAGAAAATACCGTAGTAACCATTAATTAAAACATTGGACATAGCCCATAGTTTTTTTCTGATTTAAATTCTATAAAAACAAAATTTAAAGAGAAGGTAAAATAAGAAAAGGCTATTCTGTAAAAAGAAATGTTTTCCTTTCTAATTAAAAGAGGAAATGATTAAGGCTATTTAGTGTCTCTAAAGTCCGCTCTCGCCTACGGCGAGACGCATGCAAAAAAATGCCCATTTACCATATTAAACTTCGCCTTTTTGGGCTGCGCAAGCCTCCCCGAAAAAGTCGGGACAGGCCCCGAAATCCTTCGGGGCAGACTTTTAGCGAACTTTCTAGAACAGACACCAGGCTCTATGGACAAAAACTATTTATGCAGAAACAAATCAACCATGTAAGTTAAGTTTTTTTCGAAGGTCCTCCACGTAGGTTTTAAAACGCTTATCAGTTTCGGTCAGGTTGCTTACCGTCCGGCAGGCGTGCAGCACGGTAGCGTGATCTTTATTTCCGCACTGTGCCCCAATCCTGGATAGGGAATTTTTGGTCATCTTTTTACTGAAGTACATGGCTAGCTGACGAGCCTGTACAATTTCTCTTTTGCGGGTTTTAGACTTCAGAAGGTCTATGGGCATGTCAAAATAGTCGCAGACCACCTTTTGGATAAAGTCAATGCTGATTTCCCGGCTGGTGTTCTTGACAAACTTGTCTATCATTTGCCGGGCCAGGTCTACGGTAATTTCCTTTTTGTTTAGGGAGGACTGGGCGAGGAGGGAGATCAGCGCCCCTTCCAGTTCGCGCACGTTGGAATTAATGCTGTAGGCGAGATACTCAATCACATCTTGGGGCATTTCGACCCCATCCGTATAGAGCTTTTGGTTGAGTATGGCTACGCGCGTTTCCAAGTCAGGAACCTGTAAATCAGCGCTTAATCCCCATTTAAAACGGGAGAGCAGCCGTTGCTCCATGCCCTGCAAGTCTACCGGAGCCCTATCGCAGGTCAGGATGACCTGGTTCCCGTGCTGATGCAGGTGGTTGAATATTTCGAAAAAGGCATTTTGGGTTCCTTCTTTACCGGCAAAGGAGTGCACATCATCCATGATGAGCACGTCGATCATCTGGTAGAAGTGGATAAAGTCGTTCTTGGTATTGTTCCGAATGGAGTCTATAAACTGCTGGCCAAACTTCTCGGCGGATACGTAAAGGACGGTTTTCTCGGGGTACTTCTCTTTGATATCGATGCCGATGGAGTGAGCTAAGTGCGTTTTGCCCAGGCCATTACCTCCGTACACCAGGAGCGGATTGAAAGAGGTACCTCCCGGTTTGTTGGCTACGGCATATCCGGCGGAGCGGGCCAGCCGGTTGCATTCGCCTTCTACAAAGTTTTCGAAGGTGTAATTGGGGTTAAGCTGGGATTCCACGTTCACCTTTTGGAGGCCTGGAATCACGAAGGGGTTTTTTACCCCCTTTTCTCCCAGATCTACCGGCATGTTTACTTTCGGATTTTTTAGGCTGTTCTGGTTGCTACTGGGGAGCTTTACGGTGTAGGGGTTGGAATTGCCGTAGGTGTTTTCCATGACGATGCTGTAGACCAGCTTGGCCTCCTGGCCCAGTTCCCGGCGGATGGCTGTTTTGAGCAGGCCGATGTAATTTTCTTCCAACCACTCATAAAAGAACTTACTGGGCACCTGTAAACTAAGGACGTTGTCCTTGAGCTTTAACGGCTTAATGGGTAAAAACCAGGTTTTGTAGCTTTGGGCAGGCACGTTATCCTTAATAAAATTCATGCAATTTTCCCATACCGAATTGGCAGTAAGTTCCATTAATTGGTCAATTTTTTCGTTTTTGACTGGATTCCGTTGAGGCTCAGGACGGAATCTTTGGTTGGCGGTTGCGTCAAACAACGAAGCAAAAATGTAGAGAAATTAATTGATAAAAAAAGGGATTAGGGGTTGAAATTTAAATTTAATTTGCTCACATTAAGGCAGTCTTAAACGCCGCAAACCCGCATTCCTTCGTTGGAATTCCTTAACTCTCAACCTTTAAGATATATGGCGCTTAACATTCAGGAAATACGAGTCCGGTACGCGGAGACCGACCAAATGGGCATCGTGTACTACGGCAATTACCCCCAGTACTTTGAGGTAGCCCGGACCGAACTCCTTCGGACCCTGGGCTTCACCTATCGGGCTTTGGAAGCAGAAGGCATTATGCTCCCCGTACGCGAGCTTCAAATCCGCTACCGAGCGCCTGCCCGGTATGATGATAAACTGCGGATTGAAACGGAAGTACGCGACTTACCTCAGCGGCGCATCACCTTTCACCACCGCATATTCAACCAGCAGGGGGAATTGCTCACCACGGGATCGGTAGAGCTGGTGTTTGTGGCGATAGCATCGGGGCGGCCCTGTGGCTGTCCGCCCTACCTGCAGGAGGCTTTTAAGGCTTTCTTAGCGGCGGATTAGCTTCTCGCGTTCCCGTTCGCCGCTGGTGGTCTCTACTTCCAGCAAGTAAGCACCTGCTTTTAAGCCGGGTATTACCAGCGCTGCTTTTTCCGAGCTGCCGAGCGCGCGGTGATAGACCATTTGTCCCCTGAGGTTGTAAACCCGGGCCGCTTTCAGGCCCGTTTTACTTTTCAGCATTAAGGCTTCACCCCGCATCCAGCCTAGCGTATTATAGATGGCTATGTCTGGGCGTGGTTTGGCTTGGGAAAGTCCTACCCAATTGGGCAATACCTGCCGGCGAATAAAAGCATCGGCAATGGCCTGGCGGTGCCTTTCCCCGTAGAGCAGGGAGTCGTTGCGGAGCATTTCGAAGGCAAAGTCTTCAAAAGTGGTACTGGTGGTAAGGGCAAACATGCTTTCCACCACCAGCTTATCGCTTTTTTGCCGGCCTACCTGGCTATGAATTTCGCGCAGGCAACTCACCATCAAATCCGTATGGGCGTAAATACTTCCGGAAAAAAAAAGCTGCTGATAGTTTTTCGTGCTCACGGCCTGGCGACCGGGCCAAAATTCGTTGTGCCCGTCCCAGTTGAATATCTTATCGTCCTGATTGCCATTAAGATGACGGGAATAGCTCAGGGCAAAGTAATCGCCCAGCGCTTCTTCCAGCATGGCGCGTTCGGTAGTGCCGTTGCCCGGCGCGGCCGTGTATTTGGCCATGGCGTGGGTCCATTCGTGCACGATCACATCGGCGTCTTCCGCGTCATCTACCCCACCAGGGCCCAGCGACAGACGGTCGTTGCCCGGCTGAAAATAGGATTGATCAGCTCCCTGCGCCCCGTGGGGATCTACCGTGATTTGGTTGCCGGGAATTTGGGGATAGCCCAAACTATCGATATAGGCATCAAAGGTGCTGAGATGGTAAAAGGTATTGACATCTTCGAAACCACTCTGGCCCCGGGTATAATTAAACTTAGGGCTGCTGCTGGTGACGGGGGTGATATTGGGCGCTTCGAAGTCGATCAGGCGTATTTTGCTGTTGCGCAGGTAAAAAGTACCTCCTTGGTAATCAGCCTTAAAAGAGACGCTTTGCCGTTCATTATTCAGCGCGGGCTTATCGGCATCCCCGGCATCTACGAAGTTGCCCCCGTAGTTCACGTTAGCGGTGGTCAGAGGATCCGGGTAAAAGACCATACCGGTAACCGTGCTATCGCCAAAAAACCGTCGCTCATCCCGCATCCACAATATTTCCTGGCCGTTGGTCAGGACCTGGAGCGGTGCTTGCCGGGCATTTTTTACCCGCAGGGCATAAGCGGGGATAAGCGTTTCCTGCTGGACAAACCAAGCCCGTTGGGGTTTGCCCTGCGCTTTCCACCCACGCTGTTCGATAAGCTTGATTACCGCTTGCCGGGCGGGAAAGGAGGTGGCGCCTTCCACGGGGGTGGGCAAAAGGGGCGCCGACCAGCGGACCCGGCCGTTTTTGAAATGGCGCGCCGTGGCGTGGAGGCCGTATACCGGGTGGCCTTGATGTTTAATACTGAAATCGTGGTAGGTAGCGGTTTGCGCTTTCCTTTGGCCGGAGGCCGAAAATGTGTAGGCTGGATGGGGTAATAAGTGGCGTTCCGCCCAGGCCAGGGCTTTATCGGTATTCCAGACTTCGAGCGACTGCCATTTTTCCTGATGAGGCGGTGCTGGAAATCCGGCTTGATGGGGGGCTTTTTGGGCGAGAAGCGTCCCGAATAAAAGTATATAGCAAAGGGTGGCGCCTATTTTCATGGGTCAAGGACTTTGATGGTCATTCTTTTTCGTTTTTCAAATTTATGGATTACGGTGGAAACTTGGCTGCGCCGTACCCTGAGGCGATAACCAGCGTCTACGCCCATTTGCTCATCGTCAATGGTGGCCGGGACTTCCTGAAGGAGGTTCATGGCTACGGCCATAAGTTCGTAGGGGAAACGGAGCTCTAGCCGGTTTTCCAGGTAAGCGTCTTCCAGGGTACTTTTGGCCAGGGCGGCCTCAGCCGCGCCCCGGTAGGCCTGAATAAGCCCGGATACGCCCAGCTTGGTGCCGCCAAAGTAGCGGGTTACCACCACGCCGGTATCCCATAGCCCGGCCGATTGTAAAGCATGAAAGATAGGGGTGCCGGCGCTGTGGCTGGGCTCTCCATCATCGTTGATCCGGAGCACGGGGGCCTTGGGCTGGGTTCGGTAAGCGTAGCAATGGTGCCGGGCGCTGTGATGCGCTTCCCGCACCTCTTGGAGAAGGGCCTCGGCCTCCTCGCCGGAGGAAGCGGGGAAAGCGTAGGCATAAAACTTACTGCCCCGGTCTTTGAGCAGGGCTTCGCCGCCCTTTTTCAAGCGGCGGTAATGATCGCCTTTGAGGGGGTCTTGTTCCATATACTCGATTATAAAGCGCCGTAGATGAGCCAAATACTTACCAGCGAAAGCCCCAGGCCCCATTGGTTGGCCCGGCCCCAGTCCTCCCGGAAAAGGGCCACCCCCAGGACGGTAGATAGGGCTACAATAGCGACATGATTGAGGGCAAAAACCACCGAACTCTCCAGCAAAGGCGTGTCCAGTGCTTTTAGGATAAAATAAATGGAGCCGTAATTGGGAATGCCCAGGCCGATGCCACCTACTACCGCCTTCCAATGATAGCGGCCGCCCCGGCGAAGCCAGCGCACCGCGATAAAAAGGAGGCCAAGACTTCCCGCCATGCCAAAAATGGAAGTGGCAAACAAGTCGTGCTGGCCCGGCTGGAGAAGGGTGGCCTCGTTATAATTAATGAAGGCATCAATAAAGCCACTGCCGGCAAATAGCAACAAGGGCCAAACCCACATTTGCCATTGCCCTCGCAGTTGGCCCGGTTTGTAAGTGGCCAGGAATACAGCGGTCAGCGCGCCGGCAAAACCCAGCCCCCGCTGCAGGCCCAGGGGCTCGCTGAAGTACCAAATACCAAAGGCAATGGGAATGATCACGCTCATTTTCACCGCTACCGACACGGCGGCCACCCCAAACTTTTGGCTTACCCAAGCCATAAGCTGAAACATAGTGATGAAGAGAAAGCCCAGTAGCAGCACGCTGCCAGCCCAGGGTTGCCGGGGTATGTCTACCAGGGCAGCCCCGCCTCCGGAGAGGGTAGCACCCAGGGCAAAAGCTACCAGGTAATTGACCACAATGGCCTGCAGATTATCAATATTATAACGGCCAAAGAGCTTGAAAGCCACGAATATGGCGGTAGAACAAAGGACACTAAGCAGCAGCCAGATCATCCGCGGTAGTAGGTAAGGATGGTGTCGTTGGCCAGTTCCGTCACCTCATCTGCCGGCTGGGGCAGGCGGGGCGCGGGAAGGCCGTGCCCGAAGCTGGCGTGGCCTACCAGCACCATGGCTTCATCCCATAGCCCGGCGTCGATAAAGGTTTTAAGGGTATGGGCACCTCCTTCCACCATGATGCTTTGAGTACCACTTACGTAGCGATCGCGGAGTACTTCGCGTAGAACTTGTTTTTCGCGGGGAAGGCCGCGGGCTTGTTTGCGGTCGGTTTTCTTGCGGGTATAGAGGCGGTAGTTATCGTCGCGGTATACCCGGGCGCTTTCGGGGGTGCGCAGTCGGGGGTCTATGACAATGCGTTGCGGATCGGCCGCCGCTACCTCTTCTATACCCAGGAGGGGGTTATCGTTTATCACCGTATCGGCGCCCACCAGAATGGCATCGTAATGGCTGCGCTGACGATGTACAAAGATGCGGGTTTCCGGCCGGGTGATCCACTGAACGCCCACCTGGCCCTCGTTGCGGCTCTTATCCATAAAGCCGTCCATACTTTGAGCCCATTTGAGGAGTACGTAAGGACGCTTATGTTGGTGAAAGCTGAAAAACTTTCGGTTCAGGTACTGGGCTTCTTCCTCCAGTACGCCTTCGATCACATCCACCCCTTTTTCTTGCAGTTTTTTTACGCCTTTGCCTTTCACGGCACTATTGGAATCCCGGGTGGCTATCACCACGCGGGGGATGCCCATTTTGATGATTTTATCCGTACAAGGCGGAGTAGTGCCGTGATGGGAGCAGGGTTCCAGGCTTATGTAGAGGGTACTTTCCCGGAGGAGCTCCGGTTGGCGGACGGCTTCCAGCGCATTTACCTCCGCATGTGGTTTACCCGCGCGGTAGTGCCAGCCTTCGCCTATTATACGGTCCTGATGCACCACTACGCTGCCCACCATGGGATTGGGGCTTACCGTAGGTTCTCCATTGAGGGCCAGCTGGAGGCAGCGACGCATGTATTTCTCGTGATGGGTGCGCATAGCAGGGCGTATTTTTAAGGCCAGGGGGCCAAATGTAATGGGAAATGACGATAGGAAGGCGGTACTTTAAAGGGCCTTTTCCATCCAGGTGGTACAGTTGTGATGGCCGCTTTGGCCCAACCGGTGGGGAAGGTGGCGAAAGCCCATCTTTTCGTAAAGGGCGATGGCGGCCGCAAAACGGGGTAAACACTCCAGGTACACATGGGTGTAGCCCTGGGCACGGGCGGCCATAAGACTAGCTTCTATGAGGGCTTGGCCCAGGCCACGCCCTCTCCCTTCGGGCGCCAGGTAAAGTTTTACCAGCTCGATATAGCCGGCGGGCAGGGCGGGGGTGGGGTAAATGCCGCAGCAGCCCACGGGCTGCCCGGCATGAAGTGCCGTAAAACCCTGCGCCCGGGGCGCGCTGAAATAGGTACTAAGTTGATCTGTATCGGCATCTTCGTAAACGGTTCCGGTACGCGGTACCTCGTGTTCATCTATGGTGGCGCGGATCACCTGGGCCAGCCGGGTATTATCCTGGGGCGATAGGGGCCTTATTTTCATGAGCTTACCGGGATAATCTGGTGTTGAGGGGCCAGGTAGTGATGCACCAGCGCCTGCCAGCAAAAAGCGAAAAGCCCTATGCCCAGAAGCAAATGCAGGGGCTGCGACCAATGGGGTAGGTCAAAATAGGCCAAAATGATGCCCAGGAGGATTTCCGCGCCCACTAGCAGGAGCACGGGCCTTAGTTCGGGAAAGCCCAGCTCGCGACGTTTGTTCTGGTAAAAGAGCCAAGCAGCCAGCGCTGCTACCAGTAAGCTGCTGCTGCGGTGGACGTAAAAGACCCAGTCTACCTGCTGCATCCAGCTATCCCGGGGGAGGTTCATTTTCACAAATGCATCTATTTGCTCCCGCACCTGGGTGCCCAGTAAGATTTGGAGCAGAACCAGCCCAAATAAAACCTGGAGTAGCAGGCGCACCCTGGGGGTAAAGTAGGTAGGCGGTAAGCGCTCCTGACCTACCAGGCCATGCAGCACCAGTAAAATGGCTATGATGAGCATGGCGCCCAACATGTGAATGGTAATGCTGCCCGGAATGAGGTTGCCATCCACCACCAACTTGCCCAGCCAGGCTTCAAAACCGAGCATAAAGAGGCCGGCCAGGGAAAGGAGGAGGGGGCGGCGGTCTTCACGCCAGTAAAAGATGCTTAGCCCTACCAGGGCCAGCATAGGCAGGCCACTTAAGGCGCCCAGCAGCCGGTTTAGGTATTCTATCCAGGTATGCTGCGCATTGAAATGGGCGTAGTCATGTTTGGTATAGGCTTTCCAGTGCTGTTCATCGTATTGCCGCCCGGTGGAAAAATCGCTCCGCGCCTGATAAAGGGCTTCCTGGCGAATAATGATCTGGTCTTTTTGGTAGGGATGATTGGGTTTCCATTCCAGCTCGCTGCGCTCCGTGGGCGGTATGAGGTGGCCAAAACACTTGGGCCAGTCGGGACAGCCCATACCGGAGCCGGTGGTGCGCACGATACTACCGGCCAGGATCACCAGAAAGAGAAGGGCAATCTCCACCCGGCTTAATTTTAGAAGCCATTTTTTCATGGGGCAAAAATAAGTTGGAGCCGCTTAAAAAAAGACCTGAGGGCTTTTTCTAGAAGCCTGTTTTGATGGGAATAAAAAGGTACTGACCGCTTTTTTGTTTTGGCGGGGAAGCGGCTACAAGTCGGGAAGTAGCAGCTTCCGCTAATACATTTGGCCGGTGAGGCCTAAAAGCAAAGGCCAGGGCCCTGGCCGACCAGGGAGGGAAACAAGGGTAAGGTGCTGTGGATGAATAGCCTAAATGTAGACAAAAATCCCCCAAAAGTGGCAAAAACTACCGCCCAGCACGAAGAGGTGCCATAGCCCGTGGCTGTAGGGCAGGCGGCGCCAGCTAAAAAAAATGGTCCCCAGGCTGTAGCTGATGCCTCCGGCCAGCATCCACCAGAGCAGGCCCGTTTCTGCGTGGGCCAGTAAGGGCTTGAGCGCTATAACGATGAGCCAGCCCATGGCCAGGTAAAGGGCCAGGGAGAGCTTGGGAAAACGGCCCAGGTAACGGAGCTTAAAAAAGACCCCGATCAAGGCGATGGTCCACACGGCGGAGAGGATGATCCAGCGCCAGGGGCTGGGCAACACCAGCAGGGCGATGGGGGTATAAGTACCGGCAATGTAGAGGTAAATGGCGGTATGATCGAGCAAGTGCAACAGCCGCCTTACCCGGTCCCGCGCGCGCCAAAAGGCATGATAGAGCGTGCTGGTAAGGTAGGTCCAGGTCATACTCAGACCATAAATGAGAAAGGCCCATAAGTAGGCGGGGTGATCTCCTACCGGCTCCCGGGAGAGGAGCGCCACCAGCCCTACCAAGGCCAGGGGTACTCCTATGCCATGGGTAAAGACATTTATCCATTCCTCTCTTTCGGTTTGCTCGGTGGGCGTCATACTTGGTTAAGGTCTAATGGATTCACTCACACTTACTAAGAGGTAGTTAATTGAGTGTATCGGCGGTCTTTCGCTTGGAAATCTGGATGACCAGGTAGGTACAGACAAAAGCCGACCCAAAGCCCTCAATAAAAACGATACCGGCTGCGGTGACGGGGGTGAGGTAGGGGCTGAGTTTTTCTACCTGACGCACTTCTTCCAGGAAGGCCGGATCTAGCACGTCCATGTAGATGGCCACGAATATGGCGAAGGCCGTGATCCCGACGAAAGCGGTCCGCATGCCGATCTTAAAGAAGTTGAAGAACTCGTCATACATATTGTCGGACGACTCGCTTCGGTATTTTAAAATGGCCCCGCGTACCGTGAAAAAAAGGATGAAGGCATTCAAGGCACGTAGCCAGTAGACATGCCCCAGGCCCAAAGCACGCATAAGCAGGAAATAGCCAATGAGCGCTGCGGCCAATAATACGCCGTAGCGGTTGGGAATTTTGCGCCAGTATTTGTCAAATTTACTCATGGTTGATGGGTTTTGCTAAAAGTTTAAAGTAGTCTTCTAATATTATCTGCGCTGCTTGCCGGCTTTCTTGGTTGGGCCAGGCAGGCATCCGGGGGCCATCCGCTTTTTGGATCCACACGCTATCTTCATTGGCCAAGGACCGAAGCATCATGCCGGCGATGGCAAAATGAGCCTGCCACCTGCTTTCTGTATGCCAGGGGTATTTTGCATCTTCTCGGCCATTGGTAACGAACACACTGTCTTTTTGTTTTAAATCAGGACCTGGCGCCCAATGCACAAAGGCCTTTTGCTGGCTTGGGTGGAGGATGATCTGGGGCCGCAGCGGGAGGGAATCCCACTGGGGCGGCACGTCTTTGAGGCGGTATATTTCCATGGGGGCTTTGCTCCGCGGGTCCCGGTGATAGGAAAAACTTCTTACGTTGTGAAAATAAAGCCGTTTGTCGCTGGTGGTGCGGGCCCGGGCCGTGTTTAGGTCCATGGACGTAGGCCCCGGAGGAAAGAGAAATGCCAGTCCCAGTAAGCCCACTACGATCAGTAAAAACCAACGGAGCGGCGCCGGCCAGCGCTGCCAAAAGAATTTTTTCTGGGACATATTAAGTTTTAACCCTTTACCTGCCTGGGAGGTTTAGGCTATTTGGTGTCTGTCTATAAAGTCGGTCAGCTTCGCTACGCTTGCTTCTCGCTGCAAGCGAGACTCATCTCGCCACAAGCTAGATGAGGATTTTGAGGACGATCGTCTCGCTAGAAGCGAGATTGGACTTTATAGACAGACACTAATTATTAGTCCGTTCGTTGTTTTACAAAAGTCTGGGGCGCTTTACTGTCACTCATCTTTAATGGCAGAGGCCCCCAAAACCCCCAAGGGGGCTTAACACCTGCTACCCCATCAAAAAAGTGTAATCCCGATAAGCAAGCTTCCAAAAAACAGAACGCCAGCGGTCCAGACGCGGCCTAAAGTCCCCCTTGGGGGGATTTAGGGGGCTAAAAAACTGGAAAAGAGAAAATTGATGGAGGAGCACGCCCCCGTAGATAACTTTCTGTCTGGGGAATACAATAGGCTCAATAGCACCACAAAATGCCCGCTACCGAAAAGAAAACAAACTGCAGGATGCAGGGGGATTATGATTTTTATTTAATGAGAGTTACCCGTCCTTCATCAATTTGCGGTACTTAATCCGCTTGGGCTCCACATCGCCCAGGCGCTTGCGCTTGTTCTCTTCGTATTCACTAAAGCTGCCTTCAAAGTACTTCACCTCCGAGTTGCCTTCAAAGGCCAGAATGTGGGTACATATCCGGTCCAGAAACCAGCGGTCGTGGCTTATGACCACCGCACAGCCGGCAAAGTTTTCCAGGGCTTCTTCCAGGGCGCGCAGGGTATTCACGTCCAAATCGTTGGTAGGCTCGTCCAGCAGCAGCACGTTGCCGCCCTGCTTAAGGGCCATGGCCAGATGGAGCCGGTTGCGCTCTCCGCCGGAGAGAGCTTCCACTTTCTTGTTTTGGTCGCTCCCGGCAAAGTTGAAGCGGCTCAGATAGGCGCGGGCATTGATGCGCCTGTCGCCCAGGAGTACCTCTTCCTCGCCCTGGCCTATGATCTCATAAATGGTTTTATCGGGCTTCAGGTCTTCGTGGCTTTGGTCCACGTAGGAGAGTTTCACGGTTTCCCCCACGTTAAATTCGCCATCATCGGGTTTTTCCAGGCCCATGATCATCCGGAAAATGGTGGTTTTCCCGGCGCCATTGGGCCCTATAACGCCCACAATACCAGCGGGCGGGAGTTTGAAGTTCAGCTCTTCGTAAAGCAGCTTGTCCCCGTAGGCCTTTTTTACTCCCTGGGCCTCGATCACCTCATTGCCCAGGCGGGGCCCACTGGGAATGAAAATTTCCAGGCGGGCTTCTTGCTCTTTTTGTTCCTGCTGGAGCATGCTCTGGTAATTGTTGAGGCGGGCTTTGCTTTTGCTTTGGCGGCCTTTGGGGCTCATGCGCACCCATTCCAGCTCGCGCTCCAGGGTTTTCTTGCGCTTACTGGCCTGCTTTTCCTCTTGGTCCAGGCGCTTGGATTTTTGGTCGAGCCAGCTGCTGTAATTGCCCCGCCAGGGAATGCCCTGCCCGCGGTCCAGTTCCAGGATCCAGCCCGCCACATTGTCCAGGAAGTAGCGGTCGTGCGTTACGGCGATGACCGTCCCCTTGTATTGCTGCAAGTGTTGCTCCAGCCAAAGCACTGATTCAGCGTCCAGGTGGTTGGTGGGCTCATCCAGGAGCAGAATATCCGGCTGCTGGATCAGGAGGCGGCACAGGGCTACCCGGCGGCGCTCCCCCCCGGAAAGGACAGACACCGGTTTATCGCCTTCCGGACAGCGCAGGGCGTCCATGGCCCGTTCCAGGGTGTTGTCCAGCTCCCAAGCATTTACGGCGTCTATGCGGTCCTGGAGCTCCGCCTGGCGGTTCATCAGCTTTTCCATTTTCTCGGCATCCTCGTACACCTCTGGTTTGCCAAAGTCGTCGTTAATGCGGTTGTATTCTTCCAGCAGGGCCACCGTTTCTGCGGCGCCCTCCCGGACGGTTTCCATCACTGTTTTTTCCTCGTCCAGGCTGGGTTCTTGCTCCAGGTAGCCCACGCTGTAGCCGGGCGAAAAGGCCACGTCGCCCTGATAATTTTTCTCCACGCCGGCGATGATCTTCAGCAGGGTACTTTTCCCGCTGCCGTTGAGCCCCAGGATGCCGATCTTGGCCCCGTAGAAAAAGCTCAAATAAATATCTTTCAGCACCGTTTTATTGGTTTGTGAGAAGGTTTTGCTCACCCCACTCATGGAGAAGATCACTTTCTTGTCGTCACTCATGGTATCAATTTTAATGGATTACGCTTGTCGGTTATTTCTGTTTTTTAGGCCTGCCGGCCAAATGTGGTTTGGCGCCACGGGGAAGTGCTCGTTCCTAGCAAAAAAGCCTGCTTTAAGGCCCTATGCGCATCTCGTGGGGCTGCCGTACATTTGGCCGGCAGGCCTCTCAAAAGGCCCCGCAAAAGGATGACAAAGGTAAAAGAGTACAAACGATGGGGAGCGCTGCTCCTGACGGTCTTTTTTGCCGGGCCGCTACTGGGGCAGGAGAAGCTGAGCGGCTGGGTGATAGATCAGCAAAGTAAACAGGCCCTGAAAGGGGTGCACGCCATCAATAAGCGCACCCTAAAGGGCACCATCACTGGCCCGGAAGGGTATTTTGAGCTAAGTCTGGCGTACGGCGATACCATCGTGTTTTCTAATATCGCTTATAAGTATTATTACTTCGTTTACCAGGACAGTGCTACGGCCCTGGAGGAAGTGATCGTCTCCCTGGAAGAGCAAAATTACCTCCTTGACGAGGTAAGTGTTTTTGCCTACGAGCTTACCAGTAACAAGCCCCGGGAAATACCACTCAAAAAGCCGCGCCGTCCGGACGAAAAGGAGCTCCCTCAAGACCAACCGGTGGAAGCCACCGTGGCCAATCCCGCCGAATATCTTTACAATCTTTTTGGCTCAAAACCGCGGCAGCTGCGCAAACTGGCCCAGCTGCAAAAAGAGGACGCTTACCGGAAAAAGCTCCGGGAAAGCAATAACAGGCAACGGGTAATGGAACTTACGGGCCTTAAGCGCAGTGAACTGGAGGCTTTCATGTTTTACTGCAAGTATTCCCCCGTGCGGATGCGGCGGATGAACGATTACGAATTTCTGCGCTCGGTGCGTCGCTGTTACGCCTTGTACGTAAAGGATCGGGAACTGGACCGCTTCCTGCAGCAGTGGGATTGAAGCGGCTTGGGGCCTCCGGCCATGGCCTATAACGTGGAGATCGCGGCGCCTTTTTAGATAACGCGGCGATCGCGGCGCCATCGCAGCGCCCGCTGCGTTACCTACTACCGGCCTTGTTGATTCTTACAACTTATTTACGACCACCCCAACCCCTCCTGATCCAGAAAGTAAAACGTCTGGCCCACTGACCAACCGTCAGCATTCGCCTCAGCTCTCGCCAGCATGCACCGGCCCTCTCCTCTCCTTAAAAAAGGAGAGGTACGGAGAGGTTGTATCCGCATGAAAATTTGCAATCCTTGGAAAATTCGACCACCCCAACCCCTCCTGAACCAGGAGGGGAGAGCGGGGGTGCTCACCCTCCAGGGCCTGGCGTGTAGTTGGCTGCGGGTGTGCTTATGCTTACTCGCTGCATTTTTAAAAAATAACGCGGCGATCGCGGGGCCATCGCAGCGGCCGCTGCGTTAATTCCTACCGCTCTTAATGATCCTAATACTTATTTTCAAACACCTTCCCGCCCGTGGCAGGAACCAAACCCCTCCTGATCCAGAAAGTAAAACGTCTGGCCCACTGACCAACCGTCAGCAT
>JAVLBR010000047.1:0-14714 GCA_031581125.1 Schleiferiaceae bacterium
TCTGTGCTCTGTGCCCTCTGTGGTTCTCGGTGTACCTCTGCCTGTCCCGAAGGATTTCGGGGTGCTATAAACCGTCACGCCGTAGGCGGGTCGCTGCGCTCCCCTTTGTTATTTCACGGAGAAACACGGAGAAAAAGCACGGAGCCCACGGAGCAGGTAGGAGATGGCAGCTGATGGAGCGCTGGTTTCCATTAGAAACGAAAACCTTGATATACTGTACACTGCACCTCCTGTGCCTTATGTGCTCTGTGCCTGTCTCGCCCCTGGCGAGACTCTGTGCTCTGTGCTCTGTACGACACTGGGTTCCTTAAAAACCTCCTTTGTTCACTCCAGCCAACAATTTTGCTTATTTTTGTTTAATGGAGTACACGTTTAGCCGTTTGCAAAACGCCTTTCACCACCAGTTGCAGCACACCCCCACCCAAATGGTGCGCAGCGCCATGGCGCAAATCAACTGGAAACCCCGTCTGGTAGGCATCAAGGGCGCCCGCGGGGTGGGGAAAACCACCTTGGTGCTCCAGTACATCAAACTCCACCTTAACGATCGGCTTTCCGAAACCCTGTACGTAAGCCTCGATGCCCTTTGGTTTGCCGAGCACAGCCTCTTAGACCTGGCCGAGCTCTTTATCCAAAAAGGGGGCCAGTACCTGTTTTTAGACGAAGTCCACAAATACCCCAACTGGTCGCAGGAACTGAAAAACTGTTACGACCAATTCCCCCAGCTCAAAATCGTTTTTACGGGCTCTTCCCTGCTGGAAATCCTCAACGCCCGCGCAGACCTAAGCCGCCGGGCGGTCATGCACGAGCTACCGGGCCTGTCTTTCAGAGAATATCTGTCCTTAGAAAACGACCTGCCTCTCCCCTCCTATCCGCTTGCCGATATCCTTACCCGTCATTTGGACATCGTACCCGCCATTTTGGAACAGGTTCCCCCCTTGCGCCACTTTTCGGCTTATTTGCGGGAGGGGTACTATCCATTTTACCGCGAAGATGATGAGGCCTTTTCCCAAAAACTACAGGAGATGATCCAACTCGCCCTGGACTTGGAACTCCCCCTTTTGCGCAAGGTAGAAACAGCTTATCTGCCCCGGATAAAACAACTCCTCTACATCATTGCCCAGGGCGTTCCATTCGTTCCCAATACCACCAAACTTAGCCATAAGATTCACATCGAGCGCAGCACTCTTTTGCGCTATTTTCACTATCTGGAAGAAATAAACCTGACCCATAACCTGTTTAAGAGTGCCCGGGGCATCAGCCAATTACAGAAACCACAAAAAATTTACCTCAACAACCCTAATCTGATGTACGCGCTCGCCGACCGGGATGTCAACAGGGGAAGTTTAAGGGAAACCTTTTTCATCAGCCAGTTGGCACCATACTACCACTTGCAATACCCTCCTTCCGGCGATTTCTGGGTGGAAGATCGATACCTCATCGAAGTGGGGGGCCGGGACAAAACGGCCCGCCAGCTTAAAAGCGCTGCCCAGGGTTTCATAGCGGCAGACCAGCTCGAATACGGCCACGGCCAGAAGGTGCCCCTTTGGCTGTTTGGTTTCTTGTACTGAAACCGCGGGCCTTGAAAGCTTCTGGCGCGCCGGCTGTCCGCCGGCGCTTTCTTTTTTAATGACATAGAGCAGGTATTTCGGGGCGGGTGTCGCTGCGCTCCCCTTTGTTATTTCACGGAGAAACACGGAGAAAAAGCACGGAGCCCACGGAGCAGGCAGGAGATGGCAGCTGATGAAGCGCTGGTTTCCATTAGAAACGAAAGCCTTGACCCACTGTACGCTGTACCGCCTGTGCCTCCTGTGCTCTGTGCTCTGTGCCTGTCTCGCCCGTGGCGAGACTCTGTGCCCTGTGCCCTCTGTGCCCTCTGTGGTTCTCCGTGTACCTCTGCCTGTCCCGAAGGATTTCGGGGTGCTATAAACCGTCACGCCGTAGGCGGGTCGCTGCGCTCCCCTTTGTTATTTCACGGAGAAACACGGAGAAAAAGCACGGAGCCCACGGAGCAGGCAGGAGATGGCAGCTGATGAAGCGCTGGTTTCCATTAGAAACGAAAGCCTTGATATACTGTACGCTCTACCTCCTGTGCCTGTCTCGCCCGTGGCGAGACTCTGTGCTCTGTGCCTCCTGTGCCCTCTGTGCCCCCCACAAACTTCTGGAAAACCAAACTTGCTAAGATTAGGAACTGCCACGAGGCGCCGGAACCACATTTGGCCGGCAGGCCCAGCCGCGCGCCGCTAGCGGGTGCAAACGTAGAGGACCTCCCCGGGCATGAGGGCGTAGCGGCGGAATTCCTCGGCGGGCAGGGTTTCGGAATAATGGATGGGGGTCACCTGAAAACCGGCTTCCCGGAGGCGTTCGGGGTAGTCGCGGCCATACACGCGAACGTGATCGTACTGGCCAAAACGCCGGATGCGCTCCGCTGGGTCGGTCAGGCTGGGGTCTTCGTCGGTTTGTTCCCGGCCGGCTTCAAAGGGCACCTGCATGATGGCCAGTCCGCCCGGCTTGAGCACCCGGCAGAGCTCCCGCATGCACTGGCGATCGTCCTGGACGTGCTCCAGGACGTGATTGCAAAAAATGACGTCAAAGTGGCCGTCTTCGTAGGGGATGTCGTGGATGTCCATCTTCACATCGGCGATGGGCGAGTCCAGATCGGCGGTGATGTATTCCAGATTGGGCTGCCGGCGAAAGCGGTCCAGAAAGCACTGCTCCGGGGCCACGTGCAGCATGCGCTGGGGTTTGGTGAAGAAGTCGGTATCTCGCTGCAGGTAGAGCCAGAGCAGGCGGTGGCGTTCCAGGGAAAGGCTGGCCGGGGCCAGGGCATTGGGCCGCTGGCGGCCTTCGTAACCATAGGGCAGCAACTTGCGGTAGCCGCGCCCGTCGATGGGATCTTCGAAGCGATCGCCGCGGTAAAAAGCGGCCAAGAGCGGCCGTACGTAGTAGCTGAGCCGGATCAAGGTTTGCCGCGGAAGCGCCTTAAGGGCCCAGGAAAAAAGTTGCTTGATCATGTCTCCTCTTTAGTACCCAATGCTTCGTAGATGTAATCAAAGGTGGAGAGGATATCGGGCGCCCCGTTGACTATGGCCACATCGTGCTCAAAATGAGCGGCTGGTTTGCCATCCACGGTATTGATGGTCCAGCCGTCGCTCAGTTGCTTTACACGGTAGCTGCCCATGGTGATCATGGGCTCGATGGCCAGGGTGAGGCCCTCTTTGAGCTTTTTGCCGCGGCCCTGGCGGCCAAAGTTGGGCACCTGAGGATCCTCGTGCATGGTAGTGCCGATGCCATGGCCTACCAATTCGCGCACCACCCCGTAGCCGTAACTTTCCGCGTGCTGCTGAATGGCGTGGCTTACATCGCCCAGGCGCTGGCCCGCCCGCATCTGTTCGATGCCTTTGTAGAGGGCTTCCTTGGTAACCTGCAGCAGCTTACGCGTAGCGGGGGCTACCTCGCCCACTTCGTAGGTGTAGGCATGATCGCCGTAGTAGCCATCGAGCAGCGCCCCACAGTCTACACTTACGATGTCGCCCTCATGAAGCGGTTCGCTCACGGGCAAACCGTGTACCACCGTCTCATTGCGCGAGATCAGCAGCGTACTGGGGCAGTCGTAGAGGCCCAGGAAACCGGGCACGGCGCCTTGCTCGCGGATGTATTCTTCCGCCATTTTGTCGAGCTTCACGGGACTGGCGCCGGGCTTAATCTCGGCGGCCAGCATGCCCAGGGTACGGCTCACCACCTGAGCGGCGGCGCGCATTTTTTCTATTTCTTCCGGTGTTTTGTACTTGATCATACGCGTTTACAGTCGGAAAAGGCCTTTGCGGCGTTTTTTGGGGGGTTGCGGCGGCGCTTCCTGGCCGGCTATTTGTTGGTAGATTTCGCCCCAGCCGGGCAATCCGCCCAGGCTGCGGTCGTCTATGAAAAGGTCTGCATGGATCTTGCGGCTGGCCTCTTTTTCGGAAAAAACCTCCCCGGGAAAGCTGGCGTTCACGGCGTAAAATTCCACGCCATTTTCGCGGCAAAAGGCCACCGCTTCGTCTAGCTTATCGCCGCAGCGATAGGTCCATAGAATGAGCCGGTGGCCGTCATTCTGCAGGCGTTTGAGGGTGTCAAAAGCAAAGATCAGGGGCTTGCCAATTTTGGGATAGGCATCCTCCACGATGGTACCGTCAAAATCTACCGCTATAATTTTCGCATCCGGATTGATCATGGCAGCAGGGATTTTCCGGTCATTTCTTCCGGTTGTTCTTCTTGCATTATCTTCAGCAGGGTAGGCGCCACATCGCCCAGCACGCCATCGCGCAGGGCCTGGGCGGGATCCAGGCCCTTGCCCACCCAGAAGCAAGGCACCGGCTGGGTGGTATGGGCCGTGTTGGGACTGCCATCCGCATTGCGCATGCAGTCGGCATTGCCGTGGTCGGCCAGGATGATGAATTGATAATCTTCTTCCAGTCCGGCCTCCACCACCGCCCGGGTGCATTGGTCCACCGTTTCGCAAGCCTTAATGGCGGCCTGCATATCGCCGGTATGGCCCACCATATCGGGGTTGGCAAAGTTGAGGCAGATAAAGTCCGGCGCCTTCTCCCGGATGCGCTTCACGATAGCATCCCGCACCTCGGGGGCGCTCATTTCGGGTTGTAGGTCGTAGGTAGCCACCTTGGGCGAGGGGATCATCAGGCGGTCTTCCCCGGCAAAGGGTTCTTCCCTACCGCCGGAAAAGAAAAAGGTTACGTGCGGATATTTTTCCGTTTCCGCTATGCGCACCTGGCTGCGGCCGGCCTGCGCCAGCACCTCGCCCATGGTATTGGTTAGATTGTCTTTGCCGTACACCACTTGGAGGTCTTTAAAAGTCTCGTCGTAGCGGGTCAGGGTAACGAAATGCAGCGGGAGCGGTTTCATATACTCCTCCGGGAAAGCCGTTTGGCTGAGGGCTTGCGTAAGCTGGCGCGCGCGGTCGGTGCGGAAGTTGAAGTACACCACCACATCGCCTTCCGCGAGGGTAAGGGCTTCTTTGGGGAGGCCTTCCGGCCAAATGAGTTTCGGGCCCACGAATTCATCTGTCACCCCATCCTGGTAACTGGCCGTGATAGCGGCCTCACTCGTGGGGTGGACTTCGCCCTGACCGGACACCAGGAGGTCGTAGGCCTGGCGGATGCGTTCCCAGCGTTTGTCGCGGTCCATGGCGTAGTAGCGGCCTACGAGGGAAGCTATGCGGGCGGGCCGGTCCTGCAGAAAGGTTTCCAGGCGGGCCAGGTACTCTTTCCCCCCGTGCGGATCCGTATCGCGCCCATCCATAAAGGCATGCACCAGCAGGTTTTCACAACCCGCCTCCTGGGCCGCGGCGAGGAGGCCCTCCAGGTGGTAAATATGGGAGTGCACCCCGCCGTCTGACAGCAGCCCCATGAAGTGGACCTTTTTGTTTTCCCGGCGGGCGTAGGCAAAAGCTTCCCGGAGCACCGGCTCTTGGGCCATGGTGCCCTCCTCTACCGCCTTGTGGAGCTTTACCAGGTCTTGGTACACCACCCGGCCGGCGCCCAGGTTCATGTGGCCCACTTCGCTGTTGCCCATTTGCCCTTCGGGCAGACCTACGGCTAGCCCACTCGCTTCCAGTTGGCCGGGCGGATAATCCCGGTAGAGGCTGTCCACGAAAGGAGTATGGGCCTTATCCACCGCGCTTACTTCCTCATTGGCGGCCATTCCCCAGCCATCCAGGATAATGAGCGCGGCTTTTTGTTTTTGGGCCATAGCGGTACTGCGGTTTAAAGCCGGCAAAGGTAGGGAAAGTGGCGCTTGTGCCCCTGAGGGCAGGCCCAAAGAGTTTTAGTGAACCCTCCTGGACCTAAAGTCGCTAAGCTGGTTGTATCTGCCTATCGCACCCACGTTTCAGATGCCTGGTTTAACGGGGTCTCTCTATAAACCCCCATCTCGCCTTTGGCGAGATGGGTCTCGCTTAAGCGAGCAAGCAAGCCTAACGCTGCTGACCGACTCTATAGTCAGACACTTAAATGGCGGGAGGAGCCCTGGCGGGCAAATGAGCCGCTCGTGGGCAGGCTGCCCGCTGACCAGCATTTTATGGCAAGGATAAAAGAGGCTAAGAGGAAGGAGGCGGCAGGCGGGAATTTAGACTTTAGCTCGCAGGGCTAAGAAAGGCGGCTGGTAGGGCGCACTGCTATTCCGTAGTGAGGAGCTCGCCTTGGTGGGTGTCGTACTCCATTTCTTTGACCTGAAAAGACTGTGCATCCGGATCGAAGACCCGGCAGCGATCGATGGGTTTCATGTAGAGATGGAGGGTCATGGCGCGGCCCTGGCCTACGTTGTGGAGGGAGTGATAGCCCATATTGTCATCCATGTAGCTGATGTCGCCCGCCTCCATCTGAGAGGTCTCCACGGTTTGGAGCGATTGTAGGGCCTTGTTCCACTCCTGGCGGTGTTCGCGGATGCTGCCTTGGAGGGCGTACACCCAGCATTCTTCGCCGCCGTGGCCGTGAATGGGGGTTTCCTGGCCGGCTTCCCAGCAGAGCAGGATGAGCTCGTAATCATCCGTGCGGTCGATGCAGTTGCGGGTGTAATGGTACGCATCCCAGTGCATAAAAGGTTCAAAATCCGCGAGGGGAAGCTTCATGTCCTGTGCTATCTTAACATATTCAGGTCCAGAGCATTTGGGAAGTTCCTGACGGAGTTGATCCAAAGAGGTAATCATATCAAAAATGAACGTTTTGCGATAAAAAACCTTTATTTGCCGAAAAGTTTTTCTCGGGGCTTAAAAGCTTATTTCTTTTGCAAAATAAAGAAAAATAAGCTAAAACGGAAGTTTCCCCGGCATTTTATAGGCACAAAAAGTATGATTAATAAAGACCTCGCTGCCTTTGAGCAGTTGGCGCAGCGCCTGATTCAGGCGGAAAATGAAAACCCCGTAGTGCGCCCCGTTCCGCCCGCGGAAGTGATGGATAAACTCCAGCTGGAGCTGGATGAAAAAGGCCTGGATGAAGCAAGCTGGCAAGCGCAGCTGGAAGAACTTATGCTGCATACTCCGCGTACGGCCACGCGCGGCTTTTTCAACCAGCTATTTGGCGGCCGCCACGGCAAGGCCTTGGTAGGCGAACTGCTCTCCGTCCTGCTCAACAACAGCATGTATACTTACAAAGCCGGAGGGCCCATGATAGGCGTAGAAAAGGAGCTCCTCCAGCAGAGTGCCCGCCTGGTGGGTTATGACCCCAGCCATGCGCAGGGCATGATGGCCCCCGGTGGCTCCATGACCAATTTAATGGCCCTGCTAATGGCCCGGGATGCCTACCAAGAAAGCATCCCTCAAGAAGGCGTAAACCGCAAAATGACGCTTTACACCTCTACGGAATCGCATTACTCGGTGCCTAAAAACGCCGCCTTTGCCGGCGTGGGCCGCCAGCAGCTGCGCTACATCGCCACCAACCACCGCGGTGAAATGGACGCTACGGCCTTAAGTGAACAAATCAAAAAGGACCGGGCGGAAGGTTTTGCGCCTTTCTTGATCAATGCTACCGCCGGCACCACGGTGCTAGGCGCTTTTGACCCGCTGAATGAGCTGGCCGATGTAGCCGAAGCCGAAAATATGTGGCTACATGTGGATGGCGCTTACTGTGGCGCAGTGATCTTCAGCGATAAACTCCGCTACCTGGTCCAGGGCGCCGAAAGGGCCGATAGCTTCAGCTACAATGCCCATAAAATGCTTTCCGTGCCCCTGAGCGCTTCCCTGATCGTGACGCGGCATCCGCGGCAGCTTTATGACACCTTTGCCAACGATGCCGAATACCTCTACCAAACCGATAGCGAAGGCTGGAACCCGGGCAAGCTCTCCATGCAGTGCGGACGGCGCAACGATGCCCTGAAACTGTGGAGCCTCTGGAAAGCGCTGGGCCGGGAAGGCCTGGGCGGAATGGTAGAGCACCAGTTTCACCTGGCCGATGTGGCGCGTAACTACGTTGAAAACAATGCCGATTACACGCTTTACAGCTTTGCGCCTTCCGTGGGGATCTGCTTCAATTATAAAGACATTCCCGCCGAGCGGCTCTGCAACGGCCTCTACGAAGCCGGGGAGCTCATGGTGGGCTACGGCCAGTTTCGCGACGATGTATTTGTGCGCTTGGTTACGGTCAATGCGGGCAATAGTGAGGCAGATATTCACCACTTTTTCCAAAAACTGGAAGCCTACGCGGAGAAAGAGCTGCTGGCCCCGCATTAAAAAAAAGTATCCCCTCATTAATTTGAAAGCCAATCCTCTATGCTCACCAAACTGATCGTTCTCGGGATCTATTTCGCCATTCTTTTTGTGATAGGACTGGTGGCCTCCCGGCGCATTAAGTCTATGAGCGATTATTACGTAGGCGGGAAAAAATTGGGCTACTGGGCGGTGGCTTTTTCGGCCCGGGCCACGGGAGAAAGTGGCTGGCTGCTGCTGGGCCTTACCGGTATGGGGGCGCTGGCGGGGGTTTCTGCCTACTGGGTAGTGGTGGGCGAAGTTCTGGGGGTAGCCATCAGTTGGTTTTTTATGGCCAAACCCTTCAAGCGGCTTACCGATAAATATGGCTCCATCACCGTGCCCGACTTCCTGGAAAGCCATTTCCAGACCAAGGGGCACCTGATGCGCATTATCGCGGCGCTGGCCCTGACCATCTTCGTCATTATCTACGTAAGCTCCCAAATTGATATCACGGGGAAGGCATTTGAGTCCTTTTTGGGGGTTAACTACTACACCGGTGCCCTCGCAGGCTTCCTGATCGTGTTGTTTTACATTTTTAGCGGTGGCTTCGTGGCGGTGGTATGGAGCGACTTCTTTCAGGGGCTGATGATGTTTTTTGGGCTGGTATTGCTCCCGGTGGTGGCTTGGTTCTTTCTGACGCATCAGGCGGATATTTTTCAGGAGCTGGGCCGGATAGACCCGCACCTTACCCAGCCCCTCGGGGTTTCCGACGATCCCTGGATGAACCTGGCCACTATGTTGGGTTTTGCCTTTATCGGCCTGGGCTTTTTAGGCTCTCCCCAGGTGTACGTGCGCTTCATAGGCATTAAGAGTGAAAAAGCCATTAACCAAGGCCGCTGGGTGGCGGTGATTTACACTTTCATCACCGATGCGGCCGCCGTTACCATCGGGCTGCTGGGGCGCTATCTCTTTACTACCGCGGGCCAGGATGCCGAGGCTATTCTTGGGAATGGGGGCGAAGAAGTATTGCCCATGCTGCTCAACCACGCCTTCCCCCTGGTAGTGGTGGCCATTTACGTGGCCATCATCCTCTCCGCGATTATGTCTACCATCGACTCGCTGCTGGTGGTGGCCTCCAGTGCCATAACCCGCGATCTTTACCAGCAGGTATTCCGGCCCGATATAAAGGATGAAAACCTCAATAAGGTGTCTCGCCTGGTCACGGTGGGCATGGCCCTGCTAGCGCTGGCCCTGGCCCTTACGGTAGCCCTGGTCACCCCGGGGCGCACGGTTTTTTGGTTTTCCATCTTTGGCTGGTCGGGGGTCGCCGCCACCTTTTGTCCCATGATCATCTACGCCTTGTTTTGGAAAAACTATACCGAAGGAGCGGCCATTGCCACCATGATTGCGGGCTTTATATCGGTGCCCCTGTTTAAGTTTTGGGTGGCGGAGTGGCCGGTGGTAGGGCCTTATTTTGAGGCCGCCGATGTGATGGGCCCTTCCTTTGCGGTGGCCTTTATCGTGGGTTTTATTGCCAATCAGTTTACCCGGCCCAAGGCAGTGGGGTAAAAAGAAACCCTCCTCTATTTCTTTTTAAGAACTTCCATTGACACGATCCCGCTCCTAGCGAGACCGGGGGTGACCGGTAGCGTTAAAATTTTAGAGAAACTTTATTCCCTCGTTTGCGCAAATGTCATGCTGAGTGACCCGTCCCGCTGCAAGCGGGAGCGGATTGTATCGAAGCAGGCCTTAAGGGGAAAATCAGGTCTTTCCTTTTAACGGACCACCCTTCGCTACGATCTCGCTTCCCAGCGAGATCACTCAGGGTGACACTGAGGTAAGCTATTGGCTTTTAAACAATAAGTAGGAATTTCTGGCAGAACGTCCTCCTCCGCTCTCGCTTTCAGCGAGACCACCTCCTCCGAGAGGAGGACAAGGCACCGCCACGTCTTGATCCGCGGGCAATAGGGGTGGATATAGCGGTGGGGCCAGTGCTACGCAGCGCTAAGCCACGCCCCGCTTTCTACCCCTGAGAGAGCCTGCGGGCAGCCGCGGCGGTTGTTATCCCCCTCTGAGAGGGGGTGTCCTTGCCGCAGGCAAGGACGGGGGAGGGCGCTACAACCTCATTTAGTAAAAACGAAAACATCCTTCTGAAGGAAAGCGGTGCTTACGGTAAAGGAACTTACCGGCGTGGCAGGGCACTTTTGGCCGGTGAGGCCTGGCTCAGGAAGCGGTGGCAAAGAAGCCGCTATCGATCATGTACTGGAAAGAATCCTCAACGGTTTCCCGCATGGGGCGGAAATTTAGGTCGAGCTCTTTCTTGATTTTTTGGTTGTTGACCCGGAAGGGTACATTGACATTGCGGCGGACCATTTTGCGGCTAAAAATCTTGTTCACCAGGGGGCCGATCAGGAGCAGGAGCCATTTGGGGAGGGCTTTACGGGGAATGGGATAGGGACCGCCATACCGGGGGAGCAGCTGCTGCGCTATTTCCAAAAAATCGGTATTGTGACCGGAGGTGATGTACCGCCCCTGGGCGGTGGGGGTAAACGCGGCCCGGTAATGGGCTTCGGCTACATCACGGACGTCTACCAAGCCAATGCCCATCCGCGGTACGCCCTGCTTCATAGTGCCATCGCCGAGCTGACGCAATAAGTTGTAACTTTCGCTGGTGACATCGCCTTTCTGCAAGGCGGGCCCCAGGACAAAGCTGGGGTTGATGGTCACCAGGTCCCATTGCTGCTGCTCTTGGGCAAGCTCCCAGGCGCGGCGCTCGGCGAGCGTTTTGGAATAGGAATAGGGTTGATATTCGAGGGAGGCCGTCTCGTTCCAGTGGGCCTCAGTGAGGCCGCCTTCTGGTGCCTGGGCGGTATCGCTGGCATCAGTGTAAATGGCGGCACAGCTACTAGTAAGCACCACGCGCTGCACGGTGGGGTTTTTTTTGGCTTGCTGGAGTACGTTTTCGGTGCCTTTTACGGCGGGATCGATCAGCTCCTTTTGGGGGTCTTCCACATTAAGGGTAAAGGGAGAGGCCGTGTGGAAGACGACGGAACAGCCTTCCATGGCTTGGGCAAAGGAACCTTCTTCGAGTAGATCGGCCTGGAAAATTTTAAGGGTGCCGGGAAGCTTTTCGCCGAGCTCATCCAGGTGGGCGCGCTTTTCCTGATGGGCGGGTTGGCGTACGGTGGCATGGACGGTATGGCCTTCTTCCAGGAGGCGCTTCACCAGCCAGCCGGCCACGTAGCCGGTGGCTCCGGTAACGAGTACGGGCATTGAGGTATTTTCGAACATGTCTTTATTTTAGAAGGGAAAGGTATTAAACGAGGAGCGGGTAAGGCATGTTTTCACCTGGCGCTTCTTTTCTCGCGGCTTTCTTCCACTTGCTTGGGATCGAGCTAGCTGTTTTTCACAGGGGCCATAAACCTTCTTTTACGCTTCCAAGCCAAAACAAATACCCCTAGCCCGTACAAGGATAAGTTGAAAATACTCGCCGAGAAGATCCCCACGGAAAACAATCCCGCGGAGAATATGCCCACCGAAAAAGTACCGGCGGCAAATACGCCCATGGCGAATTGACCAGCCGCAAAATAGCCGCTCGCAAAGGCCCCCGCAGAGCCAAAACCGCCGAGATAGATTTCCAGAATAAGTCCCAGGGCCACTAAGCCCACGGCCAGGGCGACAATCCATTTTTGATAGGACATCATAAGCAATTGATTTTGCCTGCGAAAATGCCCTCCCCAAACCAAGCCATTAAAATCCGCTGGTATGAGCCGGAATAAACCCGCCTGAGCCGGTGCAGGCGCCTTCCCATGCTGCTTCTTATAACAAACGGAATAGGTTTAAAGGGGCCCAATGGTTCTAAAGGGAGGGTTTCCGTTTACATCTTAAACTATTGGTTTTAGATGCACCCTTTCTTCTTTTTGGGATGCCTATGAACAGGACGTGGCCAAAATGAGAAGGGTTAGTCTGAGGAGAGAAGGCTAACTGTTTTCCCGGAGAAGGAAACTGATATCGCCCGGTTCCAACTCTACGGGCTCTTGATCGCGCCGAAACAGGGGCGCCGGGTGGGGGCCTTTGAGCTTGAGCTTACGGCCCTCTACCCGCAGCCAACTGCCCTCTCTAAGGCCTATCACGGGCTGGGTATTGTGCACGTGAAACTCGTTAATGCGGCGCTCCCGGGTTTCGCCCTGATGGGTACTATCGGGGTCTGGGTCGAGGTAGTGGGGATTGATATTGAAGGGCACCCAGCCCAAGCCCTCAAAGCGCGGGGGGTAAACGATGGGCATATCGTTGCTGGTCCCGATGCTGGGCCCCGCGATATTGCTTCCGGCGCTGCTGCCCATGTAACGGGTGCCTTGCGCCACCGCTTTCTGCAGCGGTTGTAGAACGCCTTTTTCACAGAGGGTCTTAAGGAGCAAAAAAGTATTGCCGCCTCCGGTAAAGATGGCTTCGGCGCGTCCTACCGCTTTTACAGGATCGGGGTGTTCGTGGGTCCCTTTTACCTTGAGACCGATCTTGGCAAAGGCCTTCCGCGGCAATTCGGTGTACTCCTCGTAACTGATGCCCCCCGGACGGGCATAAGGAAGGAAAAGCACCTCCCGGCTACCCCGGAAAAACCGCTTCACTTGCGGAAGCAGGTATTCCATATAATCGGTGTCATGGACTTTACTGGTAGAAACCAGGAGAAGATTGGGCTGGGACATGGAGGTGTTTTGGCGCTGCAAACCTAAGAAGACCCGGGCTAATGAGCGGCTTCGTGCTTGGAAGAAATAAGGAAAAAAGCGTACGCCAACTCGGCTAGAAAAAGGCGCAGCAGACTACTCCTCCATAGGTAGCATGCGTTCCTGAATCAGCGCCGTCCACACGCTAAGGGAATCCTGCTCGTAGCGGGTCCAGATGGGGCGGATCAGGCCTCCTTGCACGTCTATGTGGTTATAATCCCCAAAAAACACCGAGGCTTCCGGCTTAAAGGGCTTTTCGCTGATGCGTTCATTGGTCCAATGCTGGCCCCCATCGCGGCTGTAGGCCAGGTACACATCCGTTTGGGTGCCCCGGCGACCCCGCCGGTCGTAAAAAACCGTGTACAAATGGCCCGTGGCCGGATCCACATCCAGCCAGGTCAGGAATTGATCGGCCCGGCCCTGGTCATCATTCACGCGCACGGGGTCGCTCCAGGAATCGCCCTGGTCATCACTATAAGCCAGCCACACATCGTAGTTTCCGCGGCGCTTATCCACCCAGTTTACATACACCCGGCCGCGATGCGGGCCCTTGCTGCGGTCTACCGCCGTCACGGGCATACCATTGCAGCGCTGCAAGCCTTCTATAGCTATCTCCCAGCCGCCCTCATGGGCCGCCACCACGCGGTCTTGGTCCAACCAGGTACGGCCGCTGTCCAGGGAACGATCAAAAAAGATCCGTTCCCCCAGCGCCCAGGCCACGTATACTTCCCCGTTGGGGCCCACACTGGGCACAGCCCCTTCCGTAGTGCTATCGCCATCCAGGCAGTTGCCACTGTACTGGTTAATGGTCTGCGCGGCACTCCAGGAGGCCGCGCCATCCTGGCTGTAGGCCACTTTTATTTGCGACCGATCTTCCGGGTTCTTGCTGCCATAATCGTCAAACTGCGTCCAGGCCACGTACAAATTATTGTTTTGGGGGTCTACCGCCGCCCACTCCTTGTCCTGGTCCTTGGGGTGATTGAGCCCCAGGTGAGTCCCCTCCGACCAGGTACGGCCGCCATCGGTGCTTTTTTGGCATACGATGCGGTCCAGGATACGCTCCCCGGCCCAGTTTTCCCCGGTGGGGTCACTCAGGTGAAAGTAATAATGCGCCCCCGCCGTATCGCTCACCACCACGGGATCGCCCCACACGCCGTAAGGCGAAAAGAGCGTATCACGCGTCCAGGTCTTTCCGCTGTCCTGGCTGTAAAAAACCTGGTCCAGGATCACCCCGGCCACCAGGTTGGCCGGATCTTGCGGATTGATGGTAATGGACGGTTCGCAGAGTCCGATGGGGCTAGCCGGAGACTTTCCCAGCATTACGTTGGGGTACTTTTGGCCGTAGGCCAAATGTGCTATAAGCAAAGCGAGCAGCAGTATCTTCTTCATGGAGGGGTATCTTTACCTACCGGCAAATGTACTATGCAACGGACCAAACGAAATTAAGGGAAGAAAACCAGGCTAAAAGCCAATAGCGCAAGAACGACTACTTCCCCCCAGCGCAGGACGTACTGCCGCCGGGGCCGCTGCAGCCAGCGGGCCAGGCGGCCCGCCAGCAGGGCAAAGAGGCTGAATAACAAAAGTCCCTGCGCCATAAAAAGCGCTCCCAGGAGAAAGAAATGGGCCGTAGGTACCGCCGCCCCAGCGGGCACAAATCGCGGCAAAAAGGCCAGGAAAAAGAGGGTTACCTTGGGATTGAGCACGTTCATCACAAAGCCGCGCAGCCACCAGCGGCCGCGTTCGGGTCCCGTTGGCCCCTGGTCGGTGGCGGCCAGCTGCGCCGGGGCATCGCGCCGGTGCCGGAAGGCTTGAAAGGC
>JAVLBR010000300.1:0-1822 GCA_031581125.1 Schleiferiaceae bacterium
TGAGCATTTTTGAAGCAAGCGTAACGAAGCTGACCGACTTTATAGACAGACACTACTTAGTTGGAGAGCTGCCATTCCGCCAGAGGAATTACATTTGGCCCATGGCCAATCCCTACGATGCGGAATACTTCATGCGCCGGGCCCTCCTGGAGGCTCAAATAGCCGCTGAACGAGGCGAAGTGCCCGTGGGCGCCGTGGTGGTAAGCCGCGAACGCATCATAGGCCGGGCCCACAATCTTACGGAAACCCTTAATGATGTGACAGCCCATGCTGAAATGCAAGCTATTACAGCTGCGGCGGACTATCTAGGGGGTAAATACCTAAAGGGCTGCAGTCTTTACGTTACCCTGGAACCCTGCGCCATGTGTGCGGGCGCCCTTTATTGGAGCCAGGTGCAGCGCGTGGTGTACGCCGCTGCAGACCCCAAGCGCGGCTACCGACAAATGGGCGGCCAGCTGCATCCCAAAACGGAAGTGCACCAAGGGCCGCTGGCGGAGGAAGCCCAAGCCCTCTTACAGGACTTTTTTAAAAATCGGCGCTAAGTCTTACCTTAGAGGCCGCTGGAACAGTTTTTGAAAAAGCCTTTTTCTATGCTGGTGAGCAACCTACAGATCAGTCGTACCTTACGCATAATGCCCTTTATTCTAGGGGGATTGGTTCTTTTGGACTTAGCCCTCTATCTCATTCCCGGGCTCTTTGGCGATTTGAAGGTAAACGGCTACGTGGCCATCGCTATTCCGGCCGCCGCCGTCCTTTTTTACAGCTATGTGGGTTTCCCGATCTTCACCTTTGATGCGCAGAGTGATGTGGTGAAAATCCGCTCCCACCTGGCCCTCAGCCAGGTACTGGGCAAAAGCCGACGCATTCCCAAAATGAATATTACCGACCTCAACATAGACCGCAGCGGCATTCGCAAAAAGCTAGTAGTTACCTACCTATCAGCAGGGCAAGAGATCAGCGAAAAATTCAGCATCACCCTTTTAAGCCGCCGCAAAATGAAAATGCTGGAGGCCGCCGTAGAAGACTTTCACCGCGAACGCTCCCCGCGCAATTTGCATTATTTCATCTAAGGAATAGTACCCTTTAAAGCTTCATTCCCAGCCCCTAGCGACCTTCCCCATCGAGACGGTCTATCCCCTACAGGCCTTTATTCACCACCTTGCACCTCAATGCGCCAAGGCTTACCTTTGTCTTTTCCTAAAAATTGACATAATATGTATCCCGAAGATTTAGTAGCCCCTATGCGCGAAGACCTTACCCAGATAGGTTTTACCGAGACGCGCACTCCAGAAGAAGTAGAAAAAAATATAAAAGCAGATGGCACCTCATTGGTGGTCATCAACTCCGTATGCGGCTGCGCAGCGGCCAATGCCCGCCCCGCCGTGAAGCTTGCCATCGAAAAAGGCACCCCCCTGCCCGATCGCATGGTGACGGCCTTTGCCGGCAACGATGTAGAAGCCGTAAAAACGGCCCGCGACCTCATGGCGCCCTTCCCGCCTTCCTCTCCCAGTATGGCCCTTTTTAAAGACGGCCAACTGGTACACATGATTGAGCGCCACCACATTGAAGGCCGCCCGGCCGAAATGATCGCCGATAACCTCACCCAGGCTTTTCAGGACCATTGCGGCTAAATGCGGATTAACTTTCTTTTTGCAAGCGCTCCTCCGGGAGCGCTTTTTTTATTTAAGGCCTTCCGGCCAAATGAGCCCTTCGCCCCCGCAGCACCTTTCCTATAGGACCTAATTATTGTATGTCCATACATTCGATTGTCTGTTCTAGAAAGTTCGAGAGTCTCGCCAAGGGCGAGACGTAGCTTTGAAAA
>JAVLBR010000301.1:0-1815 GCA_031581125.1 Schleiferiaceae bacterium
CAATGAGCCCGTGGGCGTGCTGAGCGATAGCAACATCAACATCGTCTACGCCGGCGGTGCTGCCGCAAGCAACACCAACGCCAACGGCGCCGCACCCACCCGCACCGACCTGGTGAACCTCGAGAAGGCCGTGGCCCTCGAGAATGCCGACCTCGGTCGCCTGGGCTATGTAACCAACGCTAAGGTCCGGGCCTTCCTGAAGAACTTGGAAGTCTCTTCCGGCTCCGGCCGCTTTGCCTGGGATGGGGCCAATAGCGAGGTGATGGGCTATCCGGCCATGACCACCTCCAATGTGCCTTCCAACTTGAGCAAAGGCAGCAGCAACGACCTGAGCGCGATCATTTTCGGAAACTTCCGCGACCTGCTCATCGGGCAGTGGGGCGGCCTGGACCTGATCGTCAATCCTTACACCAAGGCCAAAAAGGGCACTATCGAAATGATCGTGCACCAGTACGTGGACGTGGCCCTGCGCCACTCCAAGTCCTTCGCCGCGGTGAAAGACGCCGACGCGCAGTAGACATTCCTGAGGTGAGGCCCGTCTCGCTACCCCTGGCGAGGCGGGCTCCCCTCTTTTCTATCACTTAAAAAACATTTTGCCTTATGGCTTCCCAAAAAAAGAAAATCGAATTTACCGCTTCCCCTACCGGCCGCATGGGCCTCGCTTATCACACCGGTGATGTAGTGAGCCTCCCTGCACGTTTGGCCGATGAGGCCTGCAAACTCAACCTGGCCCGCCCTGCTAAGCAGAGCGAAAAAGAAAGCGAAACGTAAAGCCGCGATGCCTCGCGGCCCTAGTGCTACCCCCGCATGATCACGAAGACCACCACATCCCCCACCTACCGCGTCCTGGCGCTCGACACGCTGAAGGAGCATCTGAAGCTGGACACTTCCGATACCTCGGAAGACACCCTCCTGCAGAGCTACCTCGAAGCCGCCGAGCAGCAGGCGCAGGGCTACGTGAGTGGCTATTTCATGCCCCATACCATCGAGGTCTACCTGGAAGGCTGGGCGCTCAACTTCATCCTCTACGGCATTACGCCGCTCCAGGCGGTTGACAAGCTGGAATACTTTGCCGATGGCAGCTGGCAGGAGCTGGGCACGGAGCACTACTCCGTATTTACCCCCGGCCCCGCGCCCCGCATCCGCATCACCGGAGATCAGCCCAGCCACGGCGACCGGCCCTATCCCATCCGCATCACCGCGCAGGTGGGCTATAGCCTGAGCACCGACAGCGAAACGGCGCAGCGCCAGGCGCTGGATGGCCGCATCCAAAGCGCCGTGCTGCTGCAGGCCGCCCGGCTGTACGAGACCCGGGAAGATGCCAACATGAAAACCGGCATGATCACCGCCGCGGAGCGCTTGCTCAGTGGCTTAAGAAGCTCATTTGCATGAAAGTATCGGTAGGACAGATGGACCGCAAAGTGGACCTGCAGTACCGCAGCCGCACCCGCCTGCCGGGCGGTTCGGTAGAGGAAAGCTGGAGCACGCTCAGCACCGTTTGGGCGTACCTGGCCCAGATAGATGGCGAGCGCAGCATCGAAGGCCCGGAAGGCCGCCGCACCCGCACCATCACCCTCATCACCCGCTGGCGCGACCTCTCGCCCCTGGCCTACCGGCTTAAGCTCGAAGGCGAGGTGTACGAAGTCCTCACCTGGCACGAGGCGCAGCTGGATGGCCGCTTTAGCCGCCGCCGCTTTTTACAGATAGAAGCAAAACACATCGAACACTCATAAATACCTAAGTAACATGGCAGAAGACGTTTTAGGAGGCAACTTCAAAAAAATTGATCCGGGCAGCACGGGCACCATCTCGGAT
>JAVLBR010000302.1:0-1812 GCA_031581125.1 Schleiferiaceae bacterium
CTGTGCCTGCCCCACCAGATGCGGGGCCTGCCCCGAAGCATTTCGGGGTTATCTTGACCCCACTGCCCCAAACTTCTGTAAAACAGCTCTTTCCTTAACCAGTTAAACAGATACCCAGTTTAACAATTTCCCAATTCAACATTTCAACCTCATCGAGGGCAGCAGGTCTTCGTTAGACCAACCTATATGATTTCGCTAGCCCCTTCCTTCTTAGCTAAAAATTACGCAATTTCGCGCGTTCACAAATTTTCCCTTATGGCCCTCTACGAGGAGAACGAACTGTACATTACCAATTCGCTCACCGGGCGGAAAGAGCCCTTTGCGGCCCTGCACGCGCCCAAATTAGGTCTTTACGTATGCGGACCCACCGTGTACAACGAAGTACACCTGGGCAACTGCCGCACCTTTATCTCCTTCGACCTGGTGTACCGCTACCTGAGCCACCTGGGCTACCAGGTGCGCTATGTACGGAATATTACCGATGCGGGCCACCTGGAAAACGATGCCGACGAGGGCGAAGACAAGATCAGCCAGCGCGCGCGCCTGGAAGAACTGGAGCCCATGGAGATCGTCCAGAAATACACCCTGGGCTTTCACCGCATCATGGAGCGCTTTAACAACTACGCCCCTACCATTGAGCCTACGGCCACGGGCCACGTGGTGGAGCAAATGGAGATGGTTAAAGATATCTTGGACGCCGGGCTGGCTTACGAGAAAAACGGCTCAGTGTACTTTGACGTGGCCCGCTACCACGAAAAGCACCACTACGGCAAGCTCAGCGGCCGTAAGATCGAAGAGCTGATGAGCGGCACCCGGGAGCTGGATGCCCAGAGCGAAAAGCGCAATCCCCTGGACTTTGCCATCTGGAAAAAAGCCGGTCCCAGCCACATCCAGCGCTGGCCTTCGCCCTGGGGCGAAGGTTTCCCCGGCTGGCACCTGGAATGCTCGGTGATGAGCACCAAATACCTGGGGCAGGAATTTGACATCCACGGCGGCGGCATGGACCTGAAGTTTCCCCACCACGAGTGCGAAATAGCCCAAAACCAGGCCGGCAACGGCCACGACGGGCCCCGCTACTGGATGCATGGCAATATGCTCACCCTCAACGGCCAGCGCATGAGTAAAAGCACTGGCAATACCCTCATGCCGGCGGAGCTCTTTACCGGCCGCACCGATAAACTGGAAAAAGGCTTCCACCCGGCCGTGGTGCGCTTTTTTATGATGCAGGCTCACTACGGCAGTCAGCTTGACTTTAGCAACGAGGCGCTCCTGGCCGCCGAAAAAGGCTACTACCGGCTCATGGAAGCCCAGGAAAAGCTGGAGAAGCTCCAGCCCAGCGCCACTACCACCCTGGACTTTTCGGTTTCCGGCTGGCGCCAAAAGTGCTACCGGGCCATGAACGATGACTTCAACAGCCCCATGCTGATCTCGCATCTTTTTGATGCCGTGAAGCTTATCAATGGGCTGTCCCAGACCGATTGCGGCTTGAAGGAAGCGGACCTCCAGCTTTTGCGGCAAACTTTTGAGGATTTTGTCTTTGACATCCTGGGGCTAGAAAAGGCCATCGACGAACAAGAAGGGGGAGAAAAGCTGGACGAAGTGGTGCAAATCCTGCTGGAACTCCGCCAAAAAGCCCGCCAGGAGCGGAATTTTTCCCTCAGCGATGAGATCCGCGACCGGCTCAAGGCGGCCGGTATCGAGGTGAAAGATGGGCCCGAAGGCAGCAGCTACACCCTGACCGGCTAAAACCTATTCCAAAAATATTATGGTTTTTTTGGATTGAAATCCGAAAATATTATAATATTTTTGGAT
>JAVLBR010000048.1:0-14482 GCA_031581125.1 Schleiferiaceae bacterium
CCCGCAGAATTGCGGGGCCTGCTCCGCAGAATTACGGGCTGGTACAAAAAAGGGAGCGCGAGCGACCCTTCAGATAGCACTGGTAGTCTAAAACCCAAAAGCGCAGCGATCTATGGTCTAATATCTATTCCTCACCGTCCTCACGTGCCTCACCAGTTAAACAGTTACCCAGTTCACCAATTACCCAGTTTAACAATTCAACCCCATCAAACGCAGCGCCTAGGCCCTAATCTTCAACCCGCGCAGAAGCCGTATTCCTGGGTTCAGAGAACATTTCCCCGCGATGAACCACATTTGGCCGGCAGGCCTAAACCGACCCCGCCTGAATAGGCCTTAGTTTTGTGCGCTGTGAAGCATGCCCTGCCTAAATCCCAACGCTTGCGCGGTAAGCAAAACTTTCAAAAGCTCTTTGCGGAGGGCGCCCAAAAGGCGGCTTACCCGGTGGCCTTACGTTATCGCTGGACCCCCGCTGTGCCCGGGGTACGCATGGCGGTGGGGGTGTCGCGGCGGCGGTTTAAGCACGCGGCCGATCGCAACCGCCTGAAAAGGCGCCTGCGCGAGGCTTACCGCACGCAGCAGGAATGCTTTCCACAGGATAAGGGGCTCGAATTGCTTTTTATCTACATGCCCCGCCATGAAGTGCCTTACGTAAAGCTGGAGCGGGCGGTGGCCCAATTGGCCCGGGAGCTGCACAATGCCCACCCGCCTCCTGCGTTATAAGTCCTACCTTAGCCCGTCTTGAATCCTTTTATGAGCATGAGAAAACGCTACAACCGCTTGCCCGGATTTTTACTGGGCCTGGTGGCCGGTGCCGGCCTGCTAAGCCTGCTGGCCTTTAAGCCCGACTACTTTCAGATCAGTAAGCAACTGGACATTTTTGCCCACGTATTTAAGCAGGTAAATCTTTATTACGTCGATAATACGGAACCGGGGGAACTCATGGAAGAAGCCCTTACCGAAATGCTGGCCCAGCTGGACCCCTACACCAACTATATCCCCGAGGAAAAGATTGAAGACTTCCGCATTCAGCAAACGGGCAGCTATGGCGGTATAGGAGCCACCCTCAGGCGGCACGACAGTAGCCTGGTAATAAGCACGGTGTACCAAGACTTTCCCGCTGATAAAGCCGGTATGCGCCCGGGAGATGTGCTGCTGGCCATTGATGGCAATAGCACTGCCAGCCGCAGCGTAAGCGAGGTAAGCGATATCCTCAAAGGCGCACCGGGCAGTACGGTGGAGGTGGCCGTTCGCCGCGGTGGGAAGCGCCTTAGCTTTAGCTTTAAGCGGGCCAAGGTGCATATGAACAGCGTGCCCTACAGCGGTTTTCTGAAACCCGGCGTAGGGTATATCCGCCTGAAAAGCTTTACCCGCAATGCCGCGGGCGAAATAAGCCAAGCCTGGGATGAGCTGGCGGAAAAGCAAGAATTAAAAGCCCTGGTCCTGGACCTGCGCGGCAATCCCGGCGGGCTCCTCAACGAGGCCATTAAAGTGAGCAACCTCTTTATCCCCAAAGGCAAAGTGGTGGTAGAAACCCGGGGCAAACTAGCCCAGTGGAACCGAACCTACCGCACGCCCAACCAACCCAAAGACGCCGACATTCCGCTGGCCGTGCTCATCAATCACAGCAGTGCCTCCGCCTCGGAGATCGTAGCCGGTACCGTGCAAGACTACGACCGCGGCGTGGTGCTGGGCGAGCGCTCCTTTGGCAAAGGGCTGGTCCAGGAAACGCGGGAACTCCCCTACGGCGGTAAAATAAAGATCACCATCGCCAAATACTACACCCCCAGCGGCAGGCTTATTCAAGCCATCGATTACGCCCAGCGCGATGAAGAAGGCCGGGTAAAAAGGATTCCCGACTCCCTCCGCTCCCGTTTCGCCACCGAAAATGGGCGGGAAGTTTTTGACGGGGCCGGCATAGCCCCTGATCTGGAGGTAAAACCCCCAGAACTGGCAGAGGCCGTGGCCGAGCTCTACCGTGGGCATCACTTTTTTGACTATGCCACGCAGTTTCGCTTCACGCACGACTCCATCCCCCCGGTAAAAGGATATCAACTGAGTGACAAAACCTACCAAGACTTCCGCAGCTGGCTGGAGACGCGCGATTTCCAGTTTGAAACCAATACCGATGAAGCCCTGGCCCGCCTGGAAAAGGCCGCGGAAGCGGATGGTTACGGGGCCAAGATGAATGAAAGCCTGGAAAGCCTGGAAGCAAGCCTGAAGCGCCTCAAAAGTGATGACCTTGCCGAAAATGAGTCCCGGGTGCGCCAGCTACTGGGCGAGGAAATAGCCTCCCGCTATTATTACCAAGGTGGCAAAGTGGCCATGGGCTTGCGCTATGACCCACAGGTAGATACGGCCCTAAAAGTAATCCAGAATAGCTCCCGCTACCACCGGATTTTAGGTTTTGAACGCCCTTAAGAAACAGCTTACCCGGCTTCGCTGGCAGGACGGCATTACGCTGGGGGTCCTCTATTACGTGGCCCTGCTGCCCTGGCAACCAGTGCGTCCGCCCCTAACCCTGGGTTTGATGGTAGCGGGCCTTTTTTGGCTTTTGCGCGGAGAATTTCAGCAAAAGCTAGAACGCCTGCGCGGGAATGGCCCGGCGGGGGTGCTGTTTTTATTTTGGGGCATCACCGTACTGGCTGCCTTCTACAGTCCGGATAAAAGCGCCGCCAGTACAGTAGTATTTCGCCAGCTTCCCCTCATCGCCTGGCCGCTTTTACTGGGCACCTGGACCGATGGGGGTTCCACCTGGCTGGCTAAGGTGCTGCGCTGGCTGGTCGGGGCGGTGGCGGTGGTCCTGCTCCTCGCTCTATTGCGGGCAGCCTTTTGCTACCTTGCTTTTCCCCACCTGCAGCTCTTTTTCTTTGATTACCTGGCCGACGGGGGGCGAGTCCCGCCCCATTACCTGGCCCTCTTTACCAATTTCTCCTACGGCCTGGTCCTGCTGAGCCTGCTTAGAAACCCTCCTCCATCGGGGCGGAAACGTCTTTTCCGGGGCGCCTTGCTGCTGTTTTTCTTTGTCATGCTTATACTCCTATCCGTGCGCAGCCAGTTTGTACTCTTTTTGGCTATCAATGCCTGGCTGGTGGGCAGCTATTGCTGGCAGCGCTGGGGCGCGTGGCGCACCAGCCTCAGCTTAGGGGGGATGCTCTTGGTTTTTTTCGGCCTGGCGCTGCTTCTGCCGGGCAGCCGGCAGCGGCTGGACGACACCTATGCAGAACTCCGGGCCCTCCGCCATCCTACCGCCAAAACCCAAACCAACCCACGCGTTTACATCTGGCAGCAGGCGTGGAAGGCCATCCGGGAAAATCCCTGGCAGGGTTACGGAACAGGTGCCGAAGATGCCCCGCTTCAGCAGGGGCTTTCTACGGTAGAGGCCCAGTTTTGGAACGGCTCGGCCAGCTACACCCTGGGCGATCGGGCCTACAATTACCACAACGCTTATTTGCAGCGCTGGGCCGGGCAGGGCTTACTCGGTTTGCTGAGCCTGCTGCTGGTTTTTCTGGTTCCGGTTTTCTGGCCCGGCGTGGGGCCCTGGCGGTCGGTGCAGGTACTCTTTCTCCTCTGCTGCGGCGTCAGTTTTGCCACGGAAAGTATGCTCCAGCGCCAGGCGGGGCTTTTGTTCTTTAGCTTCCTGTACGCCCTTCTGTTTGTTTATCCGCCCGCTTACCGGAAGCCGCCAGCAGCGGAAAAAGAACATTAAAGAGTACCACCGCCCAGGCACGCTCCAGCATGCTTTCGGTAAGCATGCAGAGCGCCAGGAAAACCAAGGCCGCTACCATGTCCCAGCGGCCCTCCTGCGCAAAACGGCGTAGGTACAGGGCCAATAGGAGAAGCAGGAGCAAAACGCCCGGCAAGCCCACGGCCAGCCAGGTTTCCAGGTATTGATTATGGGCATTAAAGTGTCCTTCCAGCCCCTTCCAGAAATGGAGTTCCCGGTACGCCCCTTCCAGGGCCTGCTGGCTATCGCCCACCCCATAGCCCAGCCAGGGGGCTTCCTTTAGCGCCTCACTCGCACAGCGCCATTCCGCCAGCCGGTAGGTCGCGCTGTTAAATTGATTTCCGTCTATTTGGTATTCAAAATTGGGCAGAGCGAGGTAGCGTTTGAGCAAACTGTCCGGCGCCCAAGTGTAAAAGCCCCAGCCTACCAGGCCCGCCAGCAGCCCGGCATAGACCAACCAGCGCAACCGGCCGCTATGCCGCACCCAGGCCACTCCCGCAACTCCTAGCACCAGCATTAAAGCCAGCAGGTTCATCCGGCCCTGCAGCAGCAGCAGGCCCAGGCTCATAAGCGCCAGTCCCGCCCAGGCCCAGCCGGGCCGTTGCCACCGTCCACGGTACAGGCCGTAGAGCAAGATCAAAACCGCCAGCCCCACGTAGGTAGCCAGATACCCGGGGTGCATGAAAGGCTCGCTAAAGGTCTCGTAATGAAAAAAATACCGCTGGTAAGTCCCCCCTTCCCGCACGTAAAACCAATTTTCTGCTCCCAGGGCCCGGTACGCCGCATAGCACAGCGCCGCGAGGAGCACGGCTACATTGCCCAGCACGTAGGCCAGCCGGAGGCGCCATAGCTGCCCCAGCTTCAGGTTTTGGCCGTAGGCCAAAAGTAAAACCGGCCCTAACAAAAAGCTGACCTTGGTTTCGAGCTCCCGTCCCGCCTGGGTAAGATCGGCGGTGTAGAGCAGAGAAGCAAGATGGCAGAGGTAGAAAGCCGCCGATACCCAGACCAGCGGCTGGCGAAGCGCATAGCGCCATTCGCTTTTTTGGCGACGAAACAGCCCCACAAACAGCAGCAAAAGCAGCAGCGCACTGGAAAGCCGGCCCTGGCCCAAGGGCAATGCCATTAAGGTAAGCCCGTAAAGCCCAAACTCGGCTTTAGGGCCGGTGATGCGCTGGCTGATAAACACCGTTCTTTTTCTGTCTTTGCTTGATCAAAAATGGCACTTGCGATAAAAGCAGGGCCAGCCCAAAAGTAAGGCCTAAGACATACATGGCCCGGAGCTGGGCATTGAGCCACCAGGCCAGAACAATAAAGAGGACATTGGCTCCCACCAGCCATAAGGTGGCCTGCCAGTGCTCCAGGCCTATGTCCAGCAAAGCATGGTGCAGGTGGTTTCGATCGGCCCGGAAAGGAGAACGCCGCATTACGAATATCCGGATAAAAACCACCCGGATGGTGTCCACTACCGGCAGGATGATCACCACCAGGGCAAATACCATGGAATCCACGTAAAGCAGCAGGGCATTCTCGCTCCGCTGATTGGCCTGCAGGAAATAAATAAACAAGAGAGCGGCAAAGAACCCCAGCACCAAAGAGCCGGAATCGCCCATAAAGATTTTGGCCTTTACCAGGTTATAGCGCAAAAAAGCCAGCTGGGAGCCACTGATGCAGAGCGCCAGGATCAAAAAGAGGCTCTCGTCCAGGTAATAAAACCAATAGGCAAAGGTGAGACTGAAGACCAGGCCCATACCCGATCCCAGGCCATTAATGCCGTCTATAAAATTAAAGGAGTTGATAATGCCCAGAAAAAACACGAAAGACAGCCCCGCACTGACCAGGTAGGGAAGGTCATAAACCCCAAAAATCCCGTAGAGGCTTATCAGACGGACATCGCCCTGAAAAATAACCACCGCCACCGCCAATACTTGCCCCAGGACCTTCTTGTAGGGCGTGAGCGGATAGAGATCATCCTTTACCCCGGTGATAAACAATATAAAAAGCGCCACCAGCACCGAGTTTAAAGTAGGGTTGATAAGGTGGGCCGAGAAGAACACGAAGGAAATCAGCAAGCCCCCAAAAATAGCGATGCCCCCCAGCGAGCTGATGCGGTGTGCGTGGAGCTTCCGGCTATCGGGAAGATCATATAGCCGCTTTACCAGCGAAATCCGAATGATGGCCGGAATAGAAAAATAGGTGATCCCAAAGGCACTTAAAAATGCCAGTAAGGGGTAATACGGGTACAACTGCGCCATAGAACGCTACGAATTTAAGCCTTCTCCCACTTTAGCGATTTTTGCTTTAAGGCCCTGGCATTTTGCTTTTTACGATAAGAATCGCAAAACCAGCCGTGCTTGTTAAAATAACGGAAGGCGCTTTGAAGGTGCCACTTCAACTGCCGGCCCCACCGGTAGCTGCCTTTTTGATAATGATGCACCACTTTCACGCCGGGCCAATACACATTTGGCCCCTGGGCCCCCATGCGCCGGCACAGGTCCACGTCTTCTAAATAAAGGAAAAAGCGCTCATCAAATCCGCCCACTTGCTGGAGTAGATCCCGGCGGCAAAAGAGGAAACAACCGCTTAGCACGGGGACCTCAAAGCTGTGCTGGGCCGGAAAGGCCTTCATTTCATAAGCCTCTAAATAAGGGCGAAAAAAGCTTTGCAGAAAGGCCGGTAAAAAACGCCTCGCCAACAGATGCCCCGGACTGGGCAGGAGCTTGCGAAGGCCCTGGTCAGTACCGTCGGGCCAAACCACCTGTGGCATCACCAGGGCGGTGGCGGGATGCCGCTGCATGTAGCTCACCAGCGCCCCCAGAATGGCAGGCTTAAAGCTGACGTCAGGATTGAGAATCAGGTGATAAGACCCCGAAATAGCCGTATCGAAAATGGCTTGGTTATGCCCGGCGCCGTAGCCACGATTTTGGGCCTGCGGACGGTACTGCGCCCAGGCCGGCAAGGGGAAGTTCTGCATAAAGGGCAGGCCGCCAGGGGTATGATCGATGAGCTGCAAGGCCAGGGAACAGGGCGCGCCCTCCATGCTCTGAAGCAGGGTTTTTACTTCCCGAAGGGAATTGTGGTACAGCACCACCGATATGACGAGCTCTACTTGCTTCATGAGGCCTGAAAAAATGGGGGATTATGCCGGGCCATTTTCCCGTGCAGCTTAAGCCGGTAGGCAAAAAGGCGAAGATATAAGCGGCTCAGGCTGAACTGCCCCCTTAGCAGGCTGAGCAAAGCACCTCCCAGGGCACGTAGGGGGAGTTTATAAAGCCGGATGGTCTGGCGGTGCTTAAACATCACAAAGTAGTAACCATCGCTGTAGGCCTTGAAGCGCCGCCAGATTTGGTTCGTTTTCATTTGCCCGTACTTGGCAAAACGGCCCGGGTGCAGGTTGTAGATATCCCGGCAAAAGTGGAAAGTTGCGTGGGCCAGGCAACGGAGATAATAATCGAGGTCTTCCGAACTTCCCCAGGGGGCTCCGGCGCCAAGCCGCTCGTCAAAAAAGCCGGTCTTTTTTACCACTTCATGGGGCAGGAGGAGAGCTACGCTGGCCACGTAGGGCAGCAAGGCGTAATCCTGTCCGGAAATATCCCGGTCTGGATAAGGTTTGTATTCCTTTTGATCTTCAGCATTGAGTACGCGGCCCAAATAGGCTTCTCCCGGTTTTACCCTGCGGGAAAAACACCCAAAAAACGCCGGTGGAAATACCGTGTCATCATCGGGAAACATAAGGTGCTGGGCCCGGTAGCCCGCCTGCTCAATCAGGGCCAGGCCCCGGTTGCGCGCCACCGAAAGGGCCAGGCTATGGCCGGTGTTTTCCCACTGTAAATGAATGTGCTGTACGGGCGGTGGCGCCTCGCTGCCCTGGTAAATGACCACCAGCATCACGGCCAGGTCGCCCACGTGGGGGTCAACCGAATGGATCAGCGCCTCCAGGAGCGAGCGCTGGCTTCCGGTGGCTACCATGATCAGGTCGTAAGTATGTTTAGGGCTCTTTGCGCACATAGGTACTGCCGGCTATGGGGCTTAAAGTGTTGTAAATCCACCGAATCAAGAAAGGCGGCAAAAGGGCACTCATCCACCAATAGGCCCGAGCGATTTTCAGGCGGGGATTGTATCGAAGGGCTTTTTGCAAGTGGTGCAAGGCCTTCCGGCGTCGATAATTATGAAAGAGGTAGGAACGGCCCAGGTAGAGGTGGTACATGCTTTTTTTAAAGTCTGGGGTTTTGTTCTCGGCGGCTTTCAAGGCCCGGAGGCGTTCAATGTCTTCCGGGGACATACGCCCCTTGCGGATAGCCCGGTGGGCAATGGCATCAAATTCCCGGCTGTTTTGTTTGGCCGATAAGGCCGTGGGCACAATCCGGTACTGCACCACCTCGGTGGGCAATTGGTGTACCTTACCCACCTCGCTTAGTTGATACATGATCATGTAGTCCACGATGTACTGCTGGATGGGTTCATAATACCCTCCCACTTTATGGAAGGCTTGGCGGGTAAACATTACCGCGCTGTGGGTCCAGGGATTGCGGTGCTCCTGGTGGCGCCGGATCTCAGCATGGGTCACAGGCTTCTTTTCGGTATAGAGATAGGTGCCATCGTAATCGATGATATCCACAAAACCGCCCACGGCTACGTGATCAGGGTGGGTATCCAAAAAATCGACCTGTTTTTCTAGTTTATCCGGCAGCCAGAGATCATCGGCATCAATGATGGCCAGGTAGCGGCCGCGGCTGTTCTGGATAGCCCGGTTTTTGGCAGTGGCCACCCCCGTATTTTCCTGTTTAAGGGCGGAGATGCGGGCATCTTGGTAGCCTTGCAGCACCTCCCAGGTGCCATCGGTAGAACCATCGTCTACGATCAGCATTTCCCAGTGGGGGTAAGTCTGCGCCAGAACGGAGTCCAGGGTTTCCGGCAGGTAGGGCAGGCCGTTTTTCACGGACATGATCACGCTCACCACCGGCGTTTGAGAGGGAGTAGAATTGCTCATGCGGGCCGCCGGTATTTATAGAAGAATCCGGTAGCCAGAAGGGCGAGCAGGGATTCGGTGATCAGCCGCGTTTGGGCGGCCCCTGCCGCCCCGAATTGATGGATAAGCCACCAGCCGCCCAGTACGCTCCACAAGCTGGCCCAAAAGATAACCCATAGGTAGGAGCGGTATTTTTTTACGATAAGCAAACCCTGCTGCAAGTGCATATGCGCAAAGCTACCTACGAAAAGCATGGGGGCCATGGTTTGCAGCAGCGGTATGGTGGCCTGAAAACCTTCCCCAAAAATGAGGGGCACCAGCCAGGGCGCAAAAAAATAGAGCCCCAGGCTGGCCGCCAGGGTGGCCCCCGCCAGTAGCCACAAACCGCGACGGTGCCGCCGGCGGTACTGCTGCGCATCCCGCTGGTGCAGGGCGCTAAAAAAGGGAAACAAGGCCCCGTGCAGGGGTTGAAATAAAAAGCTTTGCCCCACGGTAATCAGTTTGGAAGCAGCCGCAAAAATACCCAACTGCAGGGGCGGCAGCACCAATCCTCCCATAACCAAGGCGCTAAGGCTGTACACCCGGGCCAGTAGATTGGAAACGAATATTTGCCGGCCCTCCCGCAGCACCGCCCCTACCGCTGCCCAGGAGACCCGGATAAAGCGGATCCCCGGGAGGTAATACAAGACGTAAAGCAAAGCCGCGCCGCCTACCCCTACTTGGGAAATCCCGTTGATAAAAGGCACCCAGCGGTAGTGGTCCGGTTGGTTAATAAGCCAAAAAATAAACCCCGCGGCCAGGCCTTTGATCAAAAAATTGGCCAGGGCCACCACCCCTAATTTTTGCACCCCGTAGAGCAAAAAGTTGGGATACAATATCCAGCCTACCACCAGCGGAAAAGCCAGCCAAAGCAATGCTTGCTGCGCCCGCAGGCTATCCACCGCAGAAGTGATAAGCAGCAAAAGGGCCGCAGCCAGCAGCAGCAGAAGGGCCTTGGCCGCCATCACCGCACTAAAAAGCGGGGCAATGGGTTTGCCTTCTTCCTTTAACACGGCAATGCGGCCCGTAGCGGTGGTATTGAAACTGTAATCCACCAGCACTACCAGGTAGAGCATTACCGCCGCCGCCAGCTCGATGTACCCAAAATTTTCCGGCCCCACCACCCGCGTAATATAGGGGATGGTGATCAGGGGAAACAGGTAGTTGGCTATCTGGGAAAGTCCCAGATAACTGATATTGCGAAACAGCTTTGTGGGCAAAGTGCTAATTTGCCGCCGAAATTACGGCTTTCGTCCACTACCGGTACGGAGCCTAACGAGCGCCATTCATGATTCAAAACCCCCTAAAGCGGGCCCTCCGCTGGGGCTGGGTCCGCTACCGACTCCTTACCCGTTCAGATTCCTTCCTGCGCAGCAGTGGTTTCCTCCGCAGCCATCAGCTCCTGGCTCCCGTGGACGCCCAGGACCAGCCCATCCCCTGGCTCAACTACAACCTTATCCATTTCCTGGACCAACGGCTCCAACCCCACCTGCGCCTCTTTGAATACGGAGCCGGCTACTCCACCCATTGGTTTGCCCAGCGGGTAAAAGAAGTGGTGGCGCTGGAGTACGACCGGCGCTGGGAGCGGCAGGTGCGCCATTTGCTGCAAGACCAGCCCAACGTGAAGCTGCGATTTGAAGAAGTGGGGCCCGCCTACATCGAATCAGCGGCGCGAGATGAGGAAGGCTACGACCTCATCCTGGTAGATGGCCGGGAACGCGTAGCTTGCGTGGAGAAAGCCCTGGAAGCCCTCCGGCCCGGAGGGGTAATTCTCCTGGACGATACCGAGCGGGAAGCCTACCAGGCGGCCTTTGGCATCGCCGAAAAAGCGGGCTACCGGGCGCTTACCCTCACCGGTTTAAAGCCCTTTTCTTTTGGCCGGGAACAGAGCACCCTCTTTTACCGGGAGGGCAACTGCCTGGGCCTCTGACCCCCCCGTAAAGGCCCCGCTTACACGATCCGCCGCAGGTCCCGGTTTATGGCCACCTTGAGCTGAATGAGGCGTTGGAGGGTCTGAAGTTTTTCGGGATCGGTGGGCTGTTCGTTGTGCTGCGGGATTTCCCGCTGCAGCTTTTCGATCAGGCTAGCGATGTTTCTTTCCTTAAAGCGCAAGAGCGCTTCTTCCGTAAAAGTGGGAATAGCTTTAGCCCGGTCGGCCGGGTAGATTTTCTTGCGGCGCCAGTCGTGCAGTTCCCGGTCGTCCGATATGAGGTCTACCACCAGATGCATGAGCTCTTTATCGCCCCCGCGCATAAAGTCTTCCGGCTTAGGCGGCGGCTGGCCCTGGTTATAATGTTCTCGAAAGCGCGCCAGAATGGCCGCCAGATGGGGGTGGGCAAAATCCAAATCATCTTGGGCGAGCTCGTTGAGCACGAAGGAAGCCACCGTCTCTGGCGGCGGTTCTTCCTCCGTATCCGCATCCTCATCCCGCAGCGAAGGGAAAACGTATTCTTCGCCCCCGTAATTGAGCAAAAGCCAGCACAAAGCTTTTTCCTGGTCGTAAGCAGGGGTTACCGCCGCGCCTTCTTCGCTCTGCTGGCCGGAGGCCTCCGGCACCACTTGCATATTTTGGGACCGGTCCTCCCGCTGCGCCTGGCGGCGTTCTTCCCGCTCCTCGCGCCGGCGCTGCTGGCTCCGCTCCTGGCCCAGTTCGCGGTAGAGGATCTCCTCCTCCAGTTCCATGAGCTGAGCGGTTTCTTTCACGTAGGCCTGGCGTTCCAGCTCATCCGGGATCAGGGCAATGCTCTTTACCATTTCCCGGGCCGCCCGGGACTTCTCCAGGGGGCTACCGCCGGCATCTTTGAGCAGCAAGCCTGCTTTAAACCGCAGAAAATTACTTGCCTCCTCCTTCAGATAGGCCTGCAGTTCAGCGGCGGAGTGTCCTTTGGCGTAGGAGTCCGGGTCTTCCCCTTCGGGAAAAAGTACCACCTGCACCTGCATACCTTCCGCCAGGATCATGTCAATGCCCCGCAAGCTGGCCCGCAGGCCCGCCGCGTCCCCGTCAAAAAGGAGGGTGATATGGGGCGTAAAGCGCTTGATCAGTGCAATTTGCTCCTTGGTGAGCGAAGTACCGCTGCTGGCCACCACATTTTCCACGCCCGCCTGGTGCAGACTTATCACGTCGGTATAGCCCTCCACCAGGTAGCATTCATCGGCCTTGGCTATGGCGCGTTTGGCCTGGTACACCCCGTAGAGGATCTTGCTCTTGTTGTAAATGGGGCTTTCCGGGCTGTTAAGGTATTTGGCCGCTTTGGCATCCGTTTTAAGGATACGCCCCCCAAAACCGAGGGTACGCCCCGTATGGCTGAGGATGGGAAACATCACCCGGCCCCGGAAGCGGTCCACTTTCCGCGTGCCGTCCACCTTGGTAAGGCCCGTTCCGGCCAGGTAATCTAGTTGGTAGTTGGCTGCCAGGGCTGCGTCCGTAAAAGCCGTGTAGGCATCCGGGCTATAGCCCAGTTGGAAATTTTTGATGGTGGCTTCCGAAAAGCCCCGCTCCCGAAAATAGCTTAAGCCCACCTGCCGGCCTTGCTCCGCTTCCCAGAGCTGCTTTTGAAAGTATTTATTGGCGTACTCATTTACCAGAAAGAGGCTTTCGCGCTGGTCGCGCTCCGCCTGGGCCTCCTCGCTGGGCTGGTCTTCTTCTATCTCTATATTGTACTTCTGGGCCAGGTAGCGCAGCGCCTCCGGGTAGCTGTACTGCTCGTGCTCCATCAGGAAAGTGACCACCGAGCCGCCTTTTCCGCTGCTAAAATCCTTAAATATCTGCTTGGCGGGCGACACCATAAAAGAAGGCGACTTCTCATTGGTAAAAGGACTGAGCCCCTTGTAGTTGCTCCCCGATTTTTTTAGGGCTACAAAGTCCTCTATCACCTCCTCTATCCGGGCGGTTTCAAAAATTTGATCGATGGTGGCCTTACTGATCATGTGCCCTCAAAAATACGATGGCCTATACACAAATCGGGTACACCTCTATTTTTCCGGCGTGGTGCACATTTGGCCTCCCGGCCAAATGTGCTTCCGCGCAGCGGGAGGCTGCCGTTGGCATTTTCTTACCTTTCGCAGAATATGAAAAAGTCTTCCTCTTCTTCCGCCTGGCAATTTTCCATCGATACCGGGGGCACCTTTACCGATGGTATAGCCCGCGATCCCCAAGGGCGGGTATACCGGCGCAAAGTGCTGAGCAGCGGGGTCTCGCAGGAACAAAAAAACCTTGCGGGCACCCGCCAAGGGATGGATAAGGGCCAGCGTGGACAACCACGGGCGGTGATGGCTGAGCAAAAGATGTTTTATACAAACGGCCCGCATTGCGGCATTACCAGGGGGGTGTACTTTTGCGGCACGCAAACCAAACCCGCCCTGTCATGGATTTCATCGGCCTCAATATCAAGGAAATAATATCCGCTACCATGATTCTCTTCGCGGTGATTGACATCATGGGCAATATTCCACTGATTATCTCGCTGCGCAAAAAGGTGGGCCACATTCAAAGCGAGAAAGCCACCCTGGTGGCGGCCGGGATCATGATCCTCTTTCTTTTTGTGGGCAAGTCCATTCTCAATTTGCTGGGGGTGGATGTCAATTCTTTTGCGGTGGCCGGGGCGCTAATCCTCTTTCTCATGGCCCTGGAAATGGTGCTGGGGATCGATTTCTTTAAGAACGAAGAAGCTAAAACCGCCTCTATTGTGCCCATTGCTTTTCCCTTATTGGCCGGGCCGGGCAGCATGACCGCCCTGGTTTCGCTAAGGGCGGAGTTTGCCTTCGTGAATATCGTCATCGCTATTCTTATCAATTGTGTTTTGGTGTACGGCGTGCTTAAAAGTGCTTCCCGGGTGGAGCGCCTCCTGGGGCCCTCTGGTATCAATGTTTTGCGGAAAGTTTTTGGCATCGTGCTGCTGGCCATTGCGGTGAAGCTGTTTTCGGAGAATGCCCAGCGGCTTTTTGCCGGACTGTAAAGGGTTTGGGGACTTATTTCTATCAAACTAAGGCATTAGTTCCCCTCTTTTGATCCCCGCTTCCTAAATCTATAAACCAAACCGAAGGACAGCCGCTCAAAATAGGTCTGATCTCGGGCATAGCCCGCGCTGTAAAGGTTGAACTCGTAGGCCAGCGGGCTTCGGCGGGGGGCTAAGCGAAAGGAAAAGGAAAAACCGGCGGTGGGATACCACTCATTGAGGTTGGTCACATCTGCTCCGTTGGAGATCGGTTGCGGAATGCTCATGCCTCTTAAGTAACGAAGGGCCACATTCCCGGCCGTAACGATGGAGAACCCCCCCCATTTAAAAAGGTCGTAATGCAGCCCGACCTGTAAGGCGGTGGAGCGTGCGGAAACCAGTACTCGTCGAGAATAATTAGGTAGTGTGTACTCACGTCTCATCATGTCCGCCATCGCTAGGGAAGCGCTTAAACGGAGGCGCTGCTTTTGGTCCAGAGCGTTTTGCCAGGCCAGGCGCCAGGAAAAGCCAGCAGGAATCGTAAAGGGAATGCTGTCCCCCAATACCCCTTCAATGCCAATACTCAGTCCCAGCGCATGCCCACTAAATCCTTTTCCGGGAGGCCCACTCGTTTTCCGGGAGAAGTTTTGCACCGGTAGCGGGTCTTGCCCGGCGGGCTGGGGCGCCACATCCTGGGCGGGTAGGTAAAAGACCGGCAGCAGGAGCGTAACGAAAAGGAATTTTTTTAGCATGGGACAGTTTCTTTAAGGATTAAAGATAGAGAGGGGAGGTGTTCCGCCCTACTCATAATGCCATTTT
>JAVLBR010000303.1:0-1803 GCA_031581125.1 Schleiferiaceae bacterium
GACCGCGATATTCTGGGGGCCATTTTCGGGAAGTTCTGTATTGGGAAGTAGGGGGGAGTGGTAAGTTTTGGATGCTATAGCCTAAGGAGTGATTCTTTGGGAGTTTACAAAACTTTATATTTGCTTCAAAATGTAAACCAACGACATGAGAGATGTTTTTTCCCAAAGACTAAAGAGTGCCAGAGCTTTAGCTGGTTTGTCTCAGGATGGGCTGGTGCAGCAGATGAACGGCCTTGTTTCCAAAAACGCCATTTCCAAATACGAAAGAGGCGAAATGATGGCCGACTCCAAAGTGCTGATAGCCCTGGCAAATGCCTTGGACGTAAAGACCGATTATTTCTTTCGTCCTTTTACTGTACAAATATCCAATATCGAGTTTCGTAAAAAAAAGAAGCTGCGCCAGCAGGATCTCAAGAGCATCCAGGAACGGGTGTCTGACACTATCGAGCGCTACCTGGAAGTTGAGCAGTTTTTAAATATCAAGTCCGAGTTTAAGAACCCCATAGCCAATCACCTTGTCCAAAATGGGGCAGATGTAGAAAAGGTGGTAAACATCCTGCTCAGAAAGTGGAAATGGGGCATCAATGCCATTCCCAATGTTATGGAGATGCTGGAAGATAAGGAAATCAAAGTAGTGGAACTGGACGCCCCCATGGAATTTGATGGCTTCTCAGGCTGGGTAGATGCCAAATTTCCCATTGTGGTGATCAACAAAAACTACACTCTGGAGCGGAAGCGGCTCACCGGACTACATGAGTTGGGACATCTTCTGCTCAGCTTTCACGAGTCATTGGAGCATAAGGAAATCGAAAAACTTTGTTTCCGCTTTGCAGGGGCCGTGCTAATGCCCGAAGAAACCTTCAAAAACGAATTAGGTGCGGAGCGCTCCCGTATTTCCGTGGCCGAACTGGTTTCCGTAAAAGAAACCTATGGCATTTCCATACAGGCAATTATGGCGCGTGCCAGGGACCTGGGCGTCATCACCAGCCATACCTACATCCGTTTTCGCAAGTGGATCGCCCGCAACCCCAAGGAAGAAGGCCTTGGCGATTATCGCGGCAGGGAAAGCTCAGACCGCTTTACCCAGTTACTTTACCGCGCAGCTTCCGAAGAAATCATTTCTATGAGCAAAGCGGCTAACCTGGCGAATCAAAAGCTGGCAGCCTTCCGAAAGGACTTTCTGGCGGTATGAGGGTGGTAGTGAATGACGCTAATGTACTTATAGACCTCGCGGAGCTGCGGCTGCTTCCGCACTTTTTTGCCCTTGAGATGGAGTTTCACACCACATCCATCATCCTCGAGGAGCTTTATGAGGAACAGGTGGAAGCACTCACTCCTTTTATTGAAAATGGAAGCCTCCTCCTGCATGAGGTAACGGAAGAGGAACTGGAGGAAATCCTGGCTATCCGCATTCAAAAACCCAGCCTTTCCGAACAGGATTGCTCGGCACTCTACATAGCCAGAGCTATAACGGCTACATTGCTAACCAGCGACAATACCCTCCGCAAATTTGCCAAAACCCAAGCGGTGGATGTCCACGGCCATTTCTGGATTTTAGACCGAATGGTGGAAGCCCAAACCATCTCCCCTATTACCGCTTCCGAAAAACTCACTGAGCTCTGCGAAACCGTAAATCCCAAACTTGGTCTTCCAAAATGGGAATGTGATAAGCGGCACCGCATGTGGGTGAATAGCTAAATTTAAAAACCATTACCTGCGATTTACCCATTTCCCCGCTGGCCGGCTCTATGGCCTCTATCGGGCTTCCGGCGCCGGGCCATTGCGGTTTCTTGAAAGTGGGCG
>JAVLBR010000304.1:0-1792 GCA_031581125.1 Schleiferiaceae bacterium
CGCTCCGCGCGCCACTTTGAGGGGCCCCGGGCCTATTAGCTTTTTAGTGTCTGTCCACAGAATCTGGTGTCTCGTCTAGAAAGTTCAAGAACGCCTGTCCCGACTTATTCGGGGAGGCGCGAGAGGACGATAAAAGCGCAGTTTACTAAAGTAAATGAGCATTTTGAGGACGATCGTCTCGCCACGGGCGAGAGACTTTATAGACAGACACTTTTTAGGCCTGGCGGCCAAAGGAGCCCAAAGCCCTCCTCATGGCTATTCTTCTTTAGTATCCTTAGGCCAGCGGAAGCTCAAGCCCAGGCTGGGAGAGACAGTAAAGAACTCGGCCTCGGTCATGATACCCGTAAGCCGCAAGCGTAGGCCCAAGTGCTTATTTAGGGCATATTGTCCGCTAAGCATGGGGGTGAAGAAACCCAGAAACTCCACGTCTGTCCCGCGCATGCCAATACCCGCAGAAAAATCAAATTTATCCGGAGCAGGAAAACGATAGCGGTACAGGGCTTGAAAGTGAAAACGGTCGCCTTCATAGTAGCGATACCCCAGCAGGGGTTCAGCATCTTCCATTATGACCCCCACTTCCAGCACATGCCGCTCCGAAGCCGTAAAAGAGCGCGCATAATCCAATGCATACAATCCCGGAGCCCGGCTCACCGTAGCTTGGTTGAGCTGGGCTTTAAGACTAGAAGTCATTAAAGCCATGAAAAAAGTTATTGTTATCTTAACTGATATAGTTTTCATTAAATTGTTAATTTTTAGGATTTAACGAGGCAAATGTAAAGGGGAAGGGGGCGTTTGATCATACATTTTCCTAAAATTCTTTAAAAGCAACCTGCAAGAACCGTCTGCTGTGACTTGTAAGCTTTATGACGATTTTAAGCGTTTTGTGCAAGAATCCATAATAGCCGCAGCGGGTCTGGCCATTTCTCCGGCCCTGCTCCTGCCAGCTATGCTATCCAGAACAAAAGCCCTGCCAATGCCTACCTTTGCGCCCAAAAGCGCGCATGCAGTCCAAAACCCCCGATGATTCCCTTACCGTCCTTACCGAAATTGTGCTGCCCAACGATACCAACAACCTGGGCAATCTCTTTGGCGGCCAGCTCTTAAGCTGGATGGACCGATCGGCGGCCATCGCCGCCCACCGCCACTGCAAGCGCATTGTGGTCACCGCTTCGGTAAACAACGTTTCCTTCGCCCAGCCCATTCCCCAAGGGGCCATTGTGACCCTGGAGGCACGGGTGTCGCGGGCCTTTAGCTCCAGCATGGAAGTATTCGTAGACGTGTACATTGAAGACCAAACCCTGGCCGGCAAAAAGATCAAGGCCAACGAGGCCATTTACACTTTCGTGGCCGTAGATCAACTGGGCAATCCCATCAGCGTGCCCGCGCTGGTTCCGCAAACCAAAGTGCAAAAGAAGCGCTACGAAGGCGCCCTGCGCCGCAAGCAACTGGCCCTTATCCTGGGCGGCAAAATGGACCCACAGGAGGCCACGGAGCTCAAGAAACTTTTCCTGGGGGAAGAAGCCTAAGTAGTGTCTGTCTATAAAGTCCGATAGCTGCGTTATGCTTGCTTTGAAAACAGTCATTTACTAAGGTAAACTCCTTGATTTTCAAAGCTACGCAAGCCTTGCTCTCGAACTTTCTAGAACAGACACCGGACAGAATGGACAGACACTAAGTAGGGTCTGTCTATAAAGTCACCGGGCCGGAAGGAATGCGCTTTCGATTCTGCTTCCAGGTACCTGCATACCAGCATTTTGAAGAGCGCACCCCCGCTCTCCCCTCCTTAAAAAAG
>JAVLBR010000305.1:0-1792 GCA_031581125.1 Schleiferiaceae bacterium
AGCTAAGCAAAAAAGCGAGCCCACGAAATTCTAAGGGCTAATTTTTTAGACCCTAATGGGTCGAGGCGCTGTAAAGCCGCGCCAGGAGCGGCTTGGAGGGGGCGAAATTATTTTTTGGCCCTAAATCATTGGAGCCATTATTGATGCATCGGTGGTTTTTCCACCAAGCGGGAAGCGCAAGCGGGGCTTAAGGGGTGTATGCAGGCTCGTCTTAGAATCCTGTAGCAATGATATTTATCGATTTAAAGCTAAGTAGTGTGCCCCCCATTGATTTCAGCAAACTCTTGCCACAATCGCTTTAAAAGGGCAACCTGTGCAGAAAACAGAGCAGCATTAAACTTGGAACCACCGGAGATTCCTGACAGGAGCCATTTCAGGCAGCTTTCATCCTTTGCCCTTCCAGCGGGCCATAAAAAAACAGGCCCCAAATGTTTTGGCACCTGTCTTTTTCGAAGGGAAATCAATAGCTGCTATCAATTATCTAATAAAGGTAGGTGATCTCTGGTGTAGCCAATAAAGTTAAAACCAACAGTCTTACCCTCAACATCCATGCTTGTCGTGTATCCACGCCCATAAAGTACGGTTAACAAACTGTAGTCGCTAAGTTCTGTCAACATCTGAGGGGTAAATGTATAAGATCCCTGACTGTCTTCTACCTCTATCAGGATATGATCTTCAACTCCTGAACCACTAACTGAAGTATCAGTCTCCTCAAGCACCAATGCCGTAATGGTGCCGTCCGGCAAATAGGGGTCAGGGCTCCAATGAACGGTGAATCCGTTATTCGGGTCTACCGCCTCCCCATTTACCAAACCTTCATATTGAAATCCATCAGATAGCTCTGGCACGTACTGAGTAGAGGTGAAACTAGGAATAACTCCACCAGGATTATCTAATTCATATTCAATGTTTTCCCCTAGAAAGACATCTTGCCTATCATAAGTTCTGGCGGTCATGGAATAAAAACGACCTTTTTTAAACGGAATCTCATACCCGTGCACGATAAGATCTCCCTGATAAGTTTCCTCTGCCGACGCCGCTTGGATGGATACCCGACTTTTATATCCCTCGACTGGAGCAGGCCCACCATGAGTGGAAGTGCTTACCAAAACGTGAAAATCATAATCCAGGTTCTGTTTATCAAAAAACTGAGCCATTTTTATTCTAGCGTCTTGAGACTGCGAAGGGGTTGTTGAAGTATTGCTCTGCTTTTCGCAGCTCAGCAAAAAGATCATCGAAACAAGTGTAAAAAGACTATATTTATTCATCACAACAATTTTATAAATTTAACAATCATTACCATATGCCAAAGAGAAATCCTCCAATCTAAAAACTTCTCTGTCTGGATATTCAAGAACATCGCCAAAAGCCCGTAATAAAGACTCTCCACCGGTATTAGCGCCTGCGCCTACATTGTACTTAGGTAGAGGCCATCCACATTCCTCGGTTTTAACGATTACATCCACTAAAAAATAAGCGGCACCCTTCGGTTTATCCAGGTCTTTTGTTATTTTATGATTCCGCTGGGAGGCTAATTGTCGGGGAAGAACATCATTAAAAGAGGAACCACCAGGATATTTTACAGTATTCCTTTGGTCATCAGTTGTTAAGACGGTATAAATAACTCTGGACTCAATCACATATCCCGTTATTGTTCCATTAGGTCCCACAGGTTCAGTATTGTAGTAAGGATCCCATACGTCCACGCCGGATTTAACAGGTGGCCTATTTGCTCCTGGTTTACAGGACGTCAGTACCATGAGCCCTAAAAGGAAGACGGTGACAATTCTTT
>JAVLBR010000049.1:0-14258 GCA_031581125.1 Schleiferiaceae bacterium
TTTATTTCTATGAACGCTATGGAATGGCTGGTCTGTCATGGTCAAGAGGTGCTGGATTATGAGACCTTGCACAGAGAGCAGCGCAACAGCTTTGCGCAGCGGTTGGCCCGGTCATCAGATGCTGCCAATAAAGGGGCTACGGCAAATTTGCTGGCGGCCCTTACCGGACCGCTTACCTGGCGGAGGTTGCCGGTGGTATATCGTTGGTTACCGCAAATCTTTGGCCTCGAGGGCTGCCGGTACGTGCGCCATTATTGCCGGCATACGGATTACTTTATTCTTCCCTTTCGGGGTGCGTCGCTAACGGTGGAAGTGCTTTCATCGGCTTATCCTATGCTGTGGCGTATTCCACTTGACTATACCCATGCCCCTTCCCTGTACTTGTTTCTGGCGCTGCTAGAAGAGGAGCGGCAGGGCCGGGCACCGGTGATAGAGGGGGTCATGGTCACGGCCGTAGCCTCCGATCCCGCCCTGATGATCTATCACCCGGAAGCCTTGCAGTGCGGCCTAAGCCATCGTTTTTCGCAAGCTAAGCGGTATGCCGGGACTTAAGGAAGAAATAAAAGCGCGCAACTACGCGGGCTACTGGCGGGAAGCCCTGGAGCAGCAGGGGCGGCGCTGTAAGAGCTGCCAGGGGAAAGCTCTAAACTGGGCGCCCAGTCAGCAGCGGTGGATCTGCAAGCGCTGCAAGACGCGGACGGGGCTGCGCTGTGGCACCTTTATGGAGCACTCGCCGGTGCCGGTATGGGCCTGGCTTCATGTAGCGCTGGCCGTATGGCAGGAAGGGCCCGGGGTAGATCAGATAAGGCTTTATCAGGAAATAGGAGAGCTCCGCCTGGGGGCCATCCGCAAGTGTGTAGGCCGGGTAAACCGGGCCATAGAGCGTCAGGAGGATGATTTTAGCTGCCTGCGCTACCTGGCCCATACCCTGGAGGACTCGGCGGCGGGAAATGATGCCGCTTTATGAGGGGGGCTTGTCCCTGGCAAGCGCCGGCCTCTGGTGGTAGAATCCTATCTGGTAGCGCCTGGCCGTGCCGCTGCCCCTCAAACGCATATAAGCTATCAGGCCACCTACTGGTCTTTGTGGTACCGGGCCTTGTCCTTGCCGTGCCTGCGGTTTTCTATCGAAGGGCTATAGGACCCTACCGTGTTCCGTAGCCTGGCTTTTCAAGAGCCGGGGGGCAAATTTTGCTTGGTCCACCAGGACGGGGAGGCATTGATTTTCCGCTGCCGGACCAAGGGCGGCCAACGGCTGATAGATCAATTACTACGCCTCCGCCTGGGGGGTAAAGCAAGGCCAGAAAGAGCGCCCCAGGTGAGCTACTGGAGCCGGGGCTGGCTGTACTTTTGATGGGCGGAAGAGGGCGAAGATGCCCCTTGCCTTTATGGCCTTAAGCTGGCCTGTCCCTGGGCGCCGTCTAAAGCGCAAAAAATGGGTCATTAACCCTCTCCTTTATTGGCGGGCCCCTTAAAGCGGCCAGGGGAAGGGTAGCGCTCATCTGCTTATTTTGGTGTAAAAAAGTTATAGATTATAAATACAAAATCAGTGGAATAAAAATTATTAGGATGAAATAAAGTTACTTTAGGGGTGCCGAATATTGAAGGAATCCATGCGCTGTTACCCATTTTAATGTGGCTTGCCTTAATTTTGAAATAGTGCAACGGTAAGAAAGCAGAAATGGTTTTATAGCTACAGTAAATGATTTAGTAAGATTACCGATTTTGACGGCCGGGGTAGGGCTTGACAGGACTTAGAAGGGTAGCTGAAAGCGGATTAAGCGAGCAGTTCGTTTCTCCGTTCGATATGAGGCCTATAATTGAATAGAAAAACTTTTTTTAATGCTTGAGAAAATAGGCCGCAGTGCGCCCTTCTATTACGGTTTTGTGGGCCTCGCGGTAAGTACGTTAATAATCTTGGGCTTGTACCTCCATGTAGGAGGCGCGCCGCTGCGATTTCTAAGAGACCTGGGGTCCGGTTTTTCCTTGTTATTAATAGTGGTCATGATTCCGGGCCTTTTTCTGCTAGGCCACCTGGTGGCTCAATTAGAGCTTCTTTTTCGGCATTGTACCGCCCTTAAATACAGTTCTTATTCGGTGTACGGGGCTTGTGCGTCCTTACTGTATCAGGTAGATGAGGGGAAAGAAGAGTTGCGGCAATTAGCCCGGCGGGTATTGTCCGTTCCCAGCGAGCTACAAGGCATTTATACGGAGCGGGAGGAAAGTAGAGAACTAGCCCACTGGATACGCAGCCGGGATAGAGCCTTTTCGGGGCACGGGGAGACAAGCCCGGGACGCTTGGATGGCTGGGCTCAGTTTTTTAGGATACTTTTCTTTTGTCTGGTCCTAAGTGAATTGGTTTTACTAGCGCAGTGGCTCTTTTATTTTGAAAGTTTCCAATGGGTAGCGGTGTACTTCCTTTTGTCCCGGCTAATACTGCTTTCGCTCTGCTATCAGCGGGCTGCGCATTACAGCCGCCTGTATGTACAGGCAGTACTTTCCTTGGAAGCGTACCGTATGGGGGAGCTTGGTAATGAGCAGCACGAAGGCTCTAATGCGGGGCTGGCTGGGGCATAGCCCTTTTCTGTGTGGGGTGGGGCAAATGGCGGTCTGATATGCCTATGGAGGGGGCGTTCCTATGAGTCTAGATGTTTTGGGCGGAACGGTGTTTTATTCTCAGACCATTCTTTTCAGGGAAGCCTTATGTTCTAATAGTGAAGTTTGTCGTTGTTCGTTCAACTGTTTATTTCGATTTGCCAGGACCTGGAGAAAAAATAGGCCCTTTGGCCGGAGGTAATGGAGTTCCATTTGCTGCCAGATATGGTCTATTGTAAGAAAGGCACCATTTGTATCCGCTATCAGCGGGTAAGGCGGGCTGCTTAGTCTTAGATCGTACTTTTCCTGGAGGGCCTCCTGGATGGGTTCCTCAAAGCCCAGCTGGTTGCTGCTCCATACCGGAGATATGATAAGAGCTTTATCTTGCCAGAAGTGAACGATCACTTTTAGCCGAAGGCTGGCATACCTGAGTTTGTAAAGGGCCCACGACTCGGTGCCCCGCTTGATGCTTTGCAGGGGGCGGCCCAAAAGGGGCAATTTGCGTCTCGGGTGGAAGGCTTCCCAGGGAAGCCCCAGGGGGCTTAGGCTTACAGCGCTGACCTGGGAAACCGGCTGAGTGAATTTTTGCTTTAGCTCTTTGGTAAAAGACTCCCGGGCATAGCTTTGTAAAACAGAGCGGTGGTAACTCCGCTCCCGGGAGCGAGACTTATAAAATTTCCAGTTTATCACTTAATTCGACCTCTCTTTCTTTCAAAGGTAAAGGAGGGAGCCTCACAAAACGGCCCCTTGCGGGGTGGAGGGGAGTGCATAAGGGCCGGTTGGGAGGTTTTGGGAAGTATTGGGAAGTATTGGGAAGTTTTGGGAAGGCCTCTTAGCGCTGTCTGGGCTTTGGCTGAAGGGGTTGGCTCTTTTGGGAAGGCCCGGGTGCGGGCATTAGGTCCTGCAGGTAATCTTCTAGTTTGAGCTGGGAAGATATCTGGAGCTTTTTCTTGATGCTGGACTTAAGATTGTAAAGGTATTTGGTGGAAATGTCCATGGTCATGAGAATTTCTTGAGCACTCATCCCCCGGGCTAATAGATAAACGGTTTGCTTTTCGCGGGGATTGAGGTTTTCCAGGGGCAGGCCCACCAGGCGCTGCTGCTCTTGGCGCCGGAGCTGCTTGTCCAAGCGAAGGAGGGCTTGTAAGGCCCGCCGCCCGCCGCCGCCCTTTTGGAGGCCAGCCTTGATGGTCTGGAGGTGGTCGTCTGCCGAAAGCTCGCGGTCCAGGCGGGCAAAGCGTTTGCGCTGGATAAGGAACCGGCTGAGCCAAAAGAGGACCCCCAGCCCTAATAAAACACTGAAAACTAGCGCTATTATCGAAGTGGTGGATTGCAGATTTTCCAGGGCACGGGTTTTGGCAGCTATTTCCTCCTGGAGGTTGGCTTCGTAGCGGGTGGCGGTGTAAGCCTGGCGCTCGGAGCGGCGCCGCTGGGCCAGGGCGTCCCAGAGGAGCTCGAAATCTAGGGGGCGGCGGTGCAGGTACAGGCGGGCGAGTAAACCCTCGGTGCCCAGCTGGGGATAGCCGGTGGTGTCTTCTAAGTAGGCCTGGTACTGATCGCTGAGATCCTGGAAGCGCGCGGTGTCGTCCCGGGAGTGGCAGTAGGCCAGCAGAATGCGGATGGCAGACCACTCGCTGCCCGGTGGTAAGTCTTCAAAGTAGAGCGCCCGGAATAGGGTGTCGGCTGGGGCCGTCGAATCCAATTTGGTATAAGCGGAAAGCAAATTATAACGCGCCAAGCGGGCGTAGTAGCTCTCCGCTGGGGCTTTTTGGGCTACCTGGCCGGCATGGTAGAGGCTATTGTGGTACTGCTGAAGATCGGCATTAAGCCCGGCGATATTGATCTGGAGGAGCCATAAAATGGGCCCTGGGGGAATATAGATATAAGCGCTGTCGTATGCGCGAATAGCGCTATCGAGCCGGCCCGCCATCTGGTGGCAGGAGCCTATGTTTAGCCAGATCTGCCCGCCCCAGCGATCGCGGGGGCTGAGGGCCAGCGATTGCTCAAAGGAGGCCTGCGCGGAGCGGTAGCTTCCCTGCCGGAAGGCCTGCACGCCTTTTACGTAATGATACCATCGCTGGGCCAGATGGGGACAGCTATCGCCGAAGGAGAAAGGCCGGCCCTGCTCTTGCGCCAGGTAGGCCCGGAGGGTTTCCCAGCGGCGCTTATGGGCACAGGCCTCCCAGGCGCCGGCCCGGAAATGGGCCTGGCGCAAGGAGTCTGCCAGCTGCTCCATGGCGCTCAGCCGTAAGGTATCGCGGGTAAACACCCGCTCCAAAAAGGCCGTAGGGGCCGGAGCAGGGGATTGAGCCGGCAGGCTAAGTCCGCGTACGAAAAGCAGGGATAGCGTGCCGATGAATAGTGCTGAACGGAAAGAGGCCGCAAAAAATCTCATAGATATTGCCTTTATTCTTTCAAATGTAGGCAGGAAGGTGCGGGAGTGGTAAAACCGGATGCGGTTTCTCCCCCTTATTATCCATGCCAACCGTACCAAAAGGGCCTAATATCAAGGGCTTAAAAAGCTAAAATAGGGGCAGAGTGGGTGATAAAATGAAAAGCAAGGCCCACGACAACTCAGAGGGAAGTCGAATGTACAAGGGATTTGCCGTGGGCGCTTGCTATCACCTCAAAAGAAACATGAAAACAGAGGCTTGTGAGCCGGCAAGGCCATTTGGTGGCCAGGGCCAACTGGGTATTTGGTTAAAAGGCTCTTGCCCGTGGCTGTGGGCCGGGGTCCGTTCAGAAAATTCTTTTAAAAGCGCTTCTCCCCCGAAAGCTGTCCTGCCCGTGAAGGGGGAGACGCTTTTTAATTGATTGGGAATTATACCTCAGCCTAATTAGTGTCTGTCTATAAAGTCCAATCTCGCTTCTAGCCAGACGATCGTCCTTCTCGCTGCTAGCGAGACTCATCTCGCCACTGGCGAGGTTGCGCTTTTATCGTCCTCTCTCGCCACGCACTAGAGCTTGGTTTTAATGCTTCACCACTGCACCGCCTACCACATATCAGCTCACTTCAATTACCGAAGATAAGCTGGTGCCAATTCTGATTTAAAGCCCCAGCTTACTGAATACAGACCAAACCTTAAAGCCGAATTTATCATAACAACACCACGATGAATAAAAGATAAATGAAAACAAAATACAAGGGATAAATCAGCATCGAATAACTAAATTTAAGGGTGGCAATGAAATGAGCATCTTTAACCGTTTTACTTACCAAAAAATTAACTAATTGCCGGGGTAATAGGCTAATCGCCCATCTTAAATAACGCGCCAGGTATTTGAGCGCTTTCAGGAAAATATTTTCTTGGTCATCCGTTTCTTTGAAAGGCTGTCCCGTTTCGATGGCATCTACCAGTGCTTGATCGGCCTGGAGCTGATTTTTCAGACTACTTTTATAAACTCTTTTTTCCCTAAAAACTCTTAATACCTCCTGATAATTTGCCGGCGCAATATGGACGATCAGTGATTTCATATGTTTGTGCAAATCAGCTAATAATTCCCTATAAGCTTCTTTTTCATTTTTAGCGTAGCTTTGCTCGTAATCCGCTATTTTTAGGGGTTTTCCAAAACACACCAATGTCCTGCCTCCTGGCGAAAAATACGATTCGTAGGATATGCCTACGGGCACAATTTGCACGTTTAACTGGAAATCAGCCGCTGCCTCCGCCCCAAAGGCCATTCGCGCGATCCCTTTTTTGAGGGGCCTTAATCTATGCGTTAAGCTGTGACTCCCCTCGGGGAATACAGCCACCAAGCCTCCGGCGGTAAGAATATCTTCGGTAGCTTTGAAAACCTGTTCGTTCTTGCGGATGCTATGGGTCCCATCCCGGGTGCGATAAATAGGAAGCATTTTTATGCTCCGGAGAAATTTAGCTATGTACTTGTTTTTAAACACATCGCCACGCGTCAGGAAATAGGGGTCGCGTTTGGAGGCGGCATTGCAAACAAAGGCGTCTAGTAGAGAATTTTGATGGTTTATGGAATAGATTAAGGGTCCCTTGCCGGGGATATTTTCCAAGCCGCGAAATTTTAGACGGCGAAAGTAGAGATGGCAGCAAGTTGCTACATAAAGCCTTATGGCGTAGTAATATAAGCTGCTAAAATTAGTTCGCATTTTCTGCAGATTAATTTTGTTTGGAAAGTTATTGAATGAGGGGATAACCCATTTTTGAGGGTAGTTATTTAGTAATAGGCCATGTGTTCTTAAGAGGCATAATTCTCCCTTCCGTAAAAAAATTTGACGATACGATAGGATTACATCCTTTGTATCGATAGGGAGTTCGGGAGGCTCTCGTAGGTGCCTACGTCTATAATCGCTGCTCAGAAGGCTCTCAGCATTAATTATAGCCACCTGTCAAGAGTAAAGCGGCCCATGCGCTTTAGGTCCGTGAGCAAGAGGCGGCCTCTTTTGAATAGTGGCCTCCCACCCGAGGGAAAACCCTATGTTTTTCAACTTTCACCTTAAAAACGGCGGTTTGGCCCTTAGCCTGGGTTTTTAATCGCTAAAATACGTATCATTAACCATAATTTTTTGCCTGGGACCACTTAAACGCTCTATATTAGGTTGATCTTTCCAAAATTGAACTTTGAGTACCGTTCCGCGAAAGTTTATTTTAAAGGCCAGCGCTTGCCAACCTTCTGGCAGCTGTGGTTTAAAGTGCAGGGTATCCCCTTCCACACGCATGCCGCCAAAACCTTCGGTCACGCTGAGCCAGGTGCCCGCCATGGAAGTTATGTGCAGGCCTTCCCCCACTTCCCGGTTGTAATCATCCAGATCCAGCCGGCTGGTGCGGAGGTAGAGCGCATAAGCTTTGTCCAGCCGGCCCAGGTGGGCGGCCAGGACCACGTGCACGCAGGGCGAGAGGGAACTTTCGTGCAAGGTACGGGGCTCGTAAAAATCAAAGTGCCGGGCCAGCTCCGCATCGCTGAAGTGAGAGCGGAAAAAATAGAATCCCTGCAGTACATCGGCCTGCTTGATAAAGCAAGAACGAAGGATGCGGTCCCAGCTCCAGTGCTGATTGATGGGCCTTTCGTCCGGGCTTAGGTCTTCGGCGGTTTGCTGCACCTTATCCAGAAAGCCATCCTGCTGCAGATAGAGGGCCCGCGCCTCATCCCAGGGGAGGTAGGTGTGGTCCGCTATGTTTTCCCACTGCGCCCGTTCTTCGGTGGGGTTAAAATCGGCCTGGGTGAAGATCTCTTCCAGGCGTTCCGGGGCCCGCTGCCGAACGGTTTCGATGGCCTCCCCTGCATACTGCAGGCACCACCGGGCTATGTAGTTGGTGTACCAGTTGTTGTGGACGTTGTTTTCGTACTCATTGGGGCCGGTTACCCCTAGCATTACGTATTGTTGCCGGGCCTCGCTCCAGTTGAAGCGCTGGGCCCAGAAGCGCGCGATTGCCAGCAATACTTCTAGTCCATAATCAACCAGGTACTGCGGGTCATTGTAGTAGCGCACGTAGTTATAAATGGCGTAGGCAATGGCCCCATTGCGGTGAATTTCCTCAAAGGTGATCTCCCACTCGTTATGGCATTCCTCTCCGTTCATGGTCACCATGGGGTAGAGGGCGGCACCGTTGGTAAAGCCCAGCTTCTGGGCGTTCTCAATGGCTTTGCCCAAGTGCTTATAGCGGTATATCAGGAGGTTGCGGGCCACCTCTTGGCCGGCAGAGGCCATGTAAAAGGGGAGGCAGTAGGCCTCCGTATCCCAGTAAGTAGAGCCCCCGTATTTTTCGCCGGTAAAGCCTTTGGGGCCTATGTTGAGCCGGTTGTCCTCGCCGGTATAGGTTTGGGTAAGGTGAAAGATGTTAAAGCGGATGCCCTGCTGCGCTTCCGGGTCGCCTTTTATCACCACATCGCTTTTTTCCCAGCGGGCGGCCCAGTCCTTCCGCTGCTCCTCCAGCAGGGCGTCAAAACCCGCTTCTTTGGCCCCGCGGGCCAGCTCATCGGCCTTTTGGCCCAGGTCGGTTTCCGGGTGTTGGAAGTTGGACACGATGGCTACGTACTTTTCCAGCGTGTAGCTTTGGTTGGCTTTGGCCTCCCGGCCAAATGTGTTTTCCACGTACTGGTCACGTTTGCGGCTATCGGGGTACAGGGTCTGATAACTACCATCCGCCAGCAGTTGGAAACGCATAGCGGCCGCCACGCGGAAATCCATCTTTTTGGTTTGCGAAATGACCAGGCCTTTCTGGCTGCCCACATTTTCGCTTATCCGTTCCCAGAACTGCTCATCGTAGTTGCTGTCGCTATTGCGGACATCAAAGTCCAGGTAGGGTTCCCACTGCACGGGCGCGTCAAAGTCGATCAGCTTGAGGCTGTAGCGGATTGCGCCTATGTCTTTGCGCTTCATGCTGAGGAAGCGCTGGGCCTCCACTTCTACCTCTTTTTGCGGGGCTATTTCCACCCGGAAGCGCCGCAGCAGGTAGCCTTCTTTCATATGGAGCTCCCGGTGAAAGTCTTTTACGGGGAGCTGGGCCAGGTCCAGGGGAATGCCGTCCACTTTTACCCGGATGCCGATCCAGTTCACCGAGTTGATCACTTTGGCAAAGTATTCCGGGTAGCCATTTTTCCACCACCCTACCCGGGTTTTATCGGGGTAATAGACGCCTCCCAGGTAACTTCCCTGCAGGGAAGGGCCGCTGTAGTCTTCCTCAAAATTGGCGCGTTGGCCCATGAAGCCATTGCCCAGGCTAAATATGGACTCGGAGGCTTCCTGCTTGCTGGGGTCCCAATGGGTTTCCAGGATTTTCCACTCGTCGGTTTCCAGGTATTTATGGTGCATTATTTCCGGGTTGAAGGAGTTTGGAGTTCCGGTAGCGGCCGCGAAAGGGGCGGTGCCCAGGGGCAAGGAGCGCCCCCACCTACCGGGGAAAGGAATTTAAAAGCTCACTTTATTGATCACTTCGGAGGGGCTGGTTTTATCCAGGCCAGGGATCACCCAATGGGCTTTCTTAAGGATGTTTTTCTTGCCTATCCCTACGCTTTTGAATTGACCCTGGCGGGCGGCTTCTACGCCGGCTATACTGTCTTCAAAGACGACGCATTCTTCCGGCTGGAGCGAAATTCCTTTGGCCCCGGCCAAAAAAACGGCTGGGTTGGGCTTGCTTTGGGTGACCAGATTGCCGTCCACGATGGTTTCAAAAGAGGAGGTGATCTGCAGTCCTTCCAAAATGCGGCGGGCATTACGGGAGGCGGAGCCCAGGGCCAGCTTGAGGTTGAGCTGCCGGGCTTGCTGGAGGAAATCCAGGGCGCCCGGGAGGGCATCTTCCGGGGTAAGTTCGCTGATGAGCTCGAGATACCACTCGTTTTTTTGCTGCATCAGGCGCTCTTTTTCCTCCTGAGGGAGGGATTTTTGGCCCCACTCCAGGATTTTGTCCAGGGAGTCTTTGCGGCTTACCCCTTTGAGCTGTTCGTTTTGGGTGGCGGTGAAGGGAATACCCATTTCACTGGCCAGTCTTTGCCAGGCTTGGAAATGGTAGCGGGCGGTATCTACCAATACCCCGTCCAGATCAAAGATGAAGCCCTTCAGCGTAGGCATGATCACGAATTTTGCGGTTTGAGCAGCCGCGCCCGGTGATAGGCGATGAGGCCATCGATGGGCCGGCGGACGATGGTGCCCAGGCGAAGGTCGAAAAACTGGAGCACATCGCGCAGTACCGGCTCAAAATGATAGGCGATAGACCCCACAAAGCTTACCGCTACCGAACGGGCTTCGGGAAATTGCATAACCTGAGTGTCCATAAATTCCCGGAAACCTTCAAATACCAGCTGGTAGAAGTAGGGCTCGTCTATGTGCGCATGGGCAAAGGGGGCGAGATTGCCCAGAAACACATTGGCCCCTTCCCGCGCATATACCTTCTCCCGGATTTGTTCTTCGGTGAGCCGGTATTGCTCATGGAAAGCTTTGCGGTAGCCCTCGGGCATGGTCTGGTAGAGGTAGCCCCGGATCAGTTGCTTACCAATGTAGCTGGCAGAGCCTTCGTCTCCTATTATGAAGCCATAGCCGCTGTTGCCCGGCGTTATTTTTTGGCCGTCGTAGTGCACGCAGTTGCTGCCGGTGCCAAAGATGCAAGTGATTTCGGGTTCGCTCTGGTAAGTGGCGTAGGCCGCCGCGGTGAGGTCATGGTCCACTTGTACTTCTGCCTGGGGGAAGCCGGCTTGAAGTCCCCGGGCTATTTCTTGCTGTAGGCTGGGGGTAGAGCAGCCAGCGCCGTAGAAATAAACATGGCTTACCTCTTCCCCCAGCTCCTGAACAGCGGGCACTTTCTGAATTTCACGGGCTACAAAAGCACGGTCGTGGAAGTAGGGGTTAAAACCGATCGTCCGGATGCGCCGCACTTCTTCGCCGTCGGCGCTCATAAAGATGGCATCGCACTTGGTACTTCCGCTTTCGGCTAAATATATCATAAGAGGGATTTTTCAAAGCCGGCCCTTACCAGGGGCAAGGGCCGGCTACCCGAGTCATTTTTGCTTTAGAAGACTTATGGGCAAAATTACATTTGCGCTACGCGCAAGGCAATATCCGCCAGGCGGGCGGAGTACCCCGCTTCATTGTCGTACCAACCTACGATCTTGGCCATTTTCCCATTGGCAGCGGTGAGCTGGCTGTCAAAAATACAACTGTGCGGATTGCCTACGATATCAGCCGATACCAGGGGCGCTTCCGTGTACTCCAGGATACCCTTAAGGCCGTCTTGGGCAGCTGCTTTCATGGCTTGGTTGATGGTTTCGGCCGTGGCATCCTGCTTGAGCTCCACGGTAAGATCCGTGACACTACCGGTAGGTACGGGTACCCGCATGGCAAAGCCATCTAGTTTACCCTGCAGCTCCGGAAGGACAAGCCCTACGGCCTTAGCAGCGCCCGTGGTGGTAGGAATAATGCTTAGGGCGGCGGCCCGGGCCCGGCGCAGGTCCTTGTGCGGCCCATCCTGCAGGTTTTGGTCGGCCGTGTAGGCGTGGGTGGTGGTCATGTAGCCCTTCTCAATGCCAAAGTTTTGGTGCAAGACGTGCGCCATAGGGGCCAGGCAGTTGGTGGTGCAGGAAGCATTGCTCAGAAGATGGTCGCTGGCAGCAAGGTCCTGATCGTTTACCCCGAGCACGATGGTTTTTACATCGCCACTGGCGGGCGCACTGAGAATCACCTTACGGGCACCTGCCTCCCGGTGCAGTTCCATTTTTTCCGGGGTTCGGAATATGCCCGTACACTCCAGTACTACGTCCACTTCCATGGTTTTCCAGGGCAATTGGCTGGGGTCTTTTTCCGCCAGGAGTTTGATGGTTTTCCCCTCTATTTCCAGGGTGTCTCCGGTGTGTTTTACTTCCTGCGGAAGCCCGCCATGGATGCTATCGTATCGCAGCAAATGCACCAGGGTGGCGGGATCGGTCAGGTCATTGATGGCTACCACTTCCACCTCGGCGGCTTGAAGCAGCTTACGGAAGGTGAGGCGGCCTATCCGGCCGAATCCATTGATGGCTATTTTCGTCATAGGGCTTATCTGTTTGGGGGTTTTAATTAATAAGAATCGTTTAAGCCGATGGTTCTGCCTTCTCCGGCTATCACGCGGAACGGAACGGGGAGGCCTTGCGCCGCAGGGCCGTCTGGCCGGTGAATAGCCGGCTTACGGGCGGAAGTATGGCTCGGCATGATCCGCATCAGGTGGAAAGGATTTTACTGATGCGCACCAATTCGGGATCAATGGTGCTTTTGTTTTCCAGGGCGTCCGAAAAAGAAGTGAAGGTTAATTCCCCCTTGACTATACCGGCCATCATGCCTTGCTTTCCTTCCCGGAGGCCTTCCACGGCGGCTACGCCCAGGTGGCTGGCCAAAATGCGGTCGCTGCAGCTAGGGCTGCCGCCCCGCTGCAGGTGCCCCAGAATGGTCACCTTGGATTCCAGGTGGGGGAAGTGTTCCCGCACCCGTTCGGCTATTTCCATGGTAGAGCCCAGCTTATTGCCTTCGGACACCACGATGATTTTATTGGTCTTCCGGTTGCTCTCCCCTTTTTCCAGGGCCTGAAAGAGGTCTTCCATGGGATGGTCTTCTTCTGGCAGCACTACATCCAGCGCACCAGAAGCCACCGCCGATCGCAGGGCGATAAAACCGGAATCGCGCCCCATTACTTCTACAAAAAAGAGGCGGTTATGCGACTCGGCCGTGTCGCGGATCTTGTCCACGCAGTCGTTTACCACGTTGGTAGCGGTGTCAAAACCGATCGTGAAATCTGTGCCGTAGAGGTCGTTATCAATGGTCCCCGGCAGGCCCACTACTGGTAGGTCAAATTCTTCGCAAAAACGCATGCCCCCGGTAAAAGTCCCGTTACCGCCTATGATCACCAGGGCATCTAGGCCCCGGCGCTTCAGGTTGCGATGGGCCTTTTCCCGGCCTTCCGGGGTTTTAAACTCCTCGCTCCGGGAAGATTTTAAGATGGTACCCCCCCGGTTGAGAATATTGCGCACGGAGCGGGCATTAAGCGGAAGAATGCTGTCTTCGATCAGGCCTTGATAGCCCTCGTAAATGCCGTAAGTTTTTATCCCGTAATAGGCCGCAGAGCGCACCACGGCTCGGATGGCCGCATTCATACCGGGCGCATCACCGCCGGAGGTAAGAAGGCCCAAGGTTTCTATCTTTTTAGCAGGCATAGCAGGTGATTAATGAGAGAGAGCAGCCTTGGACCCAGCGTGGTCCTGTACCAGGACTTGGTTTTTAGGCCTTCGGCTAAATGTGCAGCTCCTCAAAATTAGCTATCGTTTCTGAAAGCAAACTTAGTGTAAAAATTACACCAATGCCGTAAGGTGTAAATTTTACATTTTTGTAGCCCAAATGTAACCTTAAACCCCAAAAATAGAGGAGGACACAGCGCCTTGCCGCGGGGCGGGCTCGCCTGGGCGGCTGGAAAGCCCTCTTAGTCCTCTACAATACCCTCTCGTTTTATGCAAAATCCTAATGTATCGGTAGACTGTGTGGTTTTTGGTTTTGATAAGGAAAAGCTGAACCTCCTGCTGATAGAACAGAAGCTGGCCGATAAGCGCAAGGTCCAGTACGCCTTGCCCGGCGATCTGATCCTGGAGGAAGAAGGCCTGGATCAGGCGGCCAGCCGGGTGCTCAAAGAGATCAGCGGCCTGTCGGGTATTTACCTCAAGCAGTTTGAAGCCTTTGGCGATCCGCATCGCGTGAAGGACATCAAAGACCTCGAGTTTTTGCAGAGCTACCGCGAAAACCCCCAGGCCCGGGTTATTACCATCGGCTACCTGGCCCTGGTAAAGATGGAAGATTTTGCCCCGGAGGCTTCCTCCTTTGCCGAAAAGGTCTTTTGGCAAGACATAGAAGAGCTTCCTTCGCTGGCCTTTGACCACGACCATATAGTGGAGTGTGCGCTGGAAAAACTGCGGCACGACTTTATTCGCGAAAAAACCGGCTTCGAGCTCCTGCCCGAACGCTTCACCCTCGGGCAGGTGCAGCGGCTTTACGAAACTATTCTGGGCAAGAAACTCGATAAACGCAATTTCCGCAAGAAGATACTCAAAGAGGAGCTGGTTACCGCTACCAACCAAAAACAAAAGGGCGTGCTCCATAAGCCCGCCCGCCTTTATGAGCTATCGGATCTTAAAAATGGCAATAACCCTTAAATGGTGTCTGTCCATACTGTCCGGTGTCTCGTCTAGAAAGT
>JAVLBR010000050.1:0-14204 GCA_031581125.1 Schleiferiaceae bacterium
TTAGTGTCTGGCCGTGATGTCCGCTTACGCCGAAAAAGGCTAAAAGACCCTGGCTTTCATCTTGCAGGGAAGAATTAATTGCCGTATTTTTGCCGACCCTTAAAATCAAAGCTGAGCATATGTCCCGTATTTGCGAACTTACCGGAAAAAAAGCCATTACTGGCAATCACGTTTCTTTCTCTAACAAGAAGAACAAGCGTCGCTTTAATGTAAACCTCACCAAAAAGCGGTTTTACCTCCCGGAAGAAAATAAGTGGGTCACCCTGCGGGTCTCCACCTCAGCCCTCAAAAACATCAATAAGCGCGGCATCACTGCGGTGATAAAAGAGGCGCGCCAAAAAGGTTATTTGAATAAATAAGCTACTGTCCGTAGATCGTTTAAAAGCATTGCCCCATGGCTAAGAAAACCAAAGGAAATCGCGTTCAGGTAATTCTGGAGTGCACCGAGCACAAAGAAAGCGGCATGCCTGGCACCTCGCGCTACATTACCACCAAGAACAAGAAGAATACGCCCGACCGCATGGAGCGTAAAAAGTATAACCCCATCCTGAAGCGGAAAACCGTTCATAAGGAGATAAAATAAGCTGAGATATGGCTAAGAAATCCGTAGCAACGCTCAAAACCGGCGATAGCGCCTCCTACACCAAGGTGGTGAAAATGACCAAGAACAAACGCTCCGGCGGCCTGATGTTTGAAGAAAAAATCGTCAACAAAGAACACGTAGACGACTTCTTTAAGAAATCCTAGGTCGCAAGGCTTTTGTTTAGGCAAACCCATCACCGCCTTGGCCTCCGGCTAAGGCGGTTTCTTTTTTTGGGGGGGAGCTGCCCTAAGCTCCCCGGCCCTTACGCCTCCGCCGGTATATGCCGCAATTGCCCTACCTTTGGGATATCCATGATAAAGCTAAGCCAATTCCCCCTCTTACTGGTTTTACTGGGGCTAAGCCTTTCCAGCCAGGCCCAGTCTCGGGCCATCAATCAACGCGACGACCAGGGGCGCCGTCATGGCCTGTGGAAAAAAACCTACTCTTCCGGCAAGTTGCGTTACCAGGGGCAGTTTAAGCACGGCCTGCCCGTGGATACCTTCCGCCATTATTTTGACAATGGCCAGCTCCGAACCCTCAACGTGTTTCGGGGCCGCACCGGTACCTGCATGAGTTACCAGTACGGAGAAGATAAGCTCCTGGCGGGGATGGGCCTCTACCGCGATAAGAAGAAGGACAGCGTCTGGACCTTTTTTGACCGGGATAGTAACGTGGTAGCCCGGGAAGCCTATGATAGGGGCCAGCGCCAGGGACCTTCCAAAAAATACTTTGAAAACGGCCAGCTCGCGGAGATAACCCATTACGATAAAGACCAAAAAGAAGGATCCTGGAAGCAATTCTACCAAGACGGAACCCTCAAAAGCAAAGCTCACTACCGGGGCGGCAAACTGCGGGGAGAAGCTACTTTCTTTCATCCCAACGGCCGGCCCCGCCTCAAAGGCAAGTACGTGGCGGGAAAAATGCACGGTATTTGGTACTTCTTTACCCGCAAAGGAAAAATTGAAAAAAAACAGCGCTGGCGCTACGGCTTCAAGGTGGCCCTCGATGGCAGCAAACAACCGCCCGCCGATTCTGTAAAAGACACCTCCACCGTAGCGCCCATGCCGCACTGGTAAATGTTCCCCCCATGGCGAGAGTAGTAGTAGGATTAAGCGGAGGAGTAGACAGCAGCGTTACGGCGCACCTCCTGGTAGAGCAGGGACATGAAGTAATAGGGCTTTTCATGCGCAATTGGCATGACGAGTCCGTAACCCTCCACGATGAATGCCCCTGGATAGAAGATAGCAACGATGCCATGCTCGTAGCAGAGGCCCTGGGCATCCCCTTTCAAGTGATAGACCTCAGCGCCGAGTATAAAGAACGCATCGTCGATTATATGTTTGCCGAGTATCAAGCCGGGCGTACCCCCAACCCCGATGTGCTCTGCAATCGGGAAATAAAATTTGACACCTTCCTCCAAAAAGCCCTCGAACTGGGGGCCGATTACGTGGCCACCGGCCATTACTGCCAAAAAGGAGAAACCACCGGTGCCGATGGCCATTCTTATTATCAACTCCTGGCCGGCGCCGATCCCCAAAAGGACCAGAGTTACTTCCTCTGCCAGCTCACCCAGGAGCAGCTCCGGCACGCCCTTTTTCCCATCGGTCATCTACAAAAAGACCAGGTACGCGCCATCGCCGCCGAACAAGGGCTGGTCACCGCCGAAAAGCGTGATTCTCAGGGGCTCTGTTTTGTGGGCAAGGTGCGCCTGCCCGATTTCTTACAGCAAAAGCTGGCTCCCCGCAAAGGTCCCGTAGTAGAGATCGCCCCGCAGGCAGAGCTGCCCCGGGTGGAGTTGCCCCAGCACCCACCCGCTTTGGCCCGCCAGGTGGCGCCCTATGCCTTTAAGCCCGAGCTCGGAAAGGTCATAGGCGAGCATACCGGCGCCCACTACTTCACCGTAGGCCAGCGCAAAGGCCTGGCCATAGGCGGCACGGCTGAGCCCCTCTTTGTCCTGGGTACCGATACCGAGGCCAATTACATCTACACGGGCCAGGGCGCCCAGCATCAGGCCCTGCATAAAGAAGGCCTCTTCATCGAGGCAGATCAGCAGCACTGGGTGCGCCCGGACCATCGTTTGGCCCCCGGCCAGCAAGCCCGTTTTCAGGTGCGCATTCGCTACCGCCAGCCCCTCCAGCCGGCCACCGTGTACGCGGAGCGCCAGGGATTGTATCTTATCTTTGACCAGGCGCAGAAAGCCATCACCCCCGGCCAGTTTGCCGCCTGGTATCAGGATCAGGAATTGATAGGCTCTGGCGTTATTGCCTTTTAGGCATTGTTGAGGGCGGCCTTCCGGCCAAAGGTGGGTCCGGCCCCTTGTAAAATTTTAGTCTTTATTTATGTGCAGTCGTTACTACTTTGTTCCTTTACTCTTGCTTTTCCTGTTGCCCGCGCTTTTGTGCGGCCAGTACCACCGGGTCTATTTTACCGATAAGGGCGCACAGAGCGCTTTGCTCGATACGCCCGAAAAGCTCTTGAGCCCCCGCAGCCTGGCGCGCCGCCAGCGCATGGACATTCCCCTGGGCCCCTCGGATTTGCCGGTAGCGCCCGCTTACCTAAGCGCCCTGGAAGCCCTGGACCTCGAAGTAGCCTTTACCAGCCGCTGGTTGAACTACGCCCTGGTAGAAGGAAGGCTCCCCGCTGAGGTGCAGGCCTGGCCCCAGGTACGGAAAGTGCAATCCCTGGGCCATCAAAAGGGGATGACCGTGGCCCGGGAAAAAACCACTGCCTCCCCGAAGCTGACGCAGCAAGGCCTCGATTACGGTCTGGCCAAGGGGCAAATCGAAATGCTGCGCGGCCATCTCCTGCACGACTCCGGCCACACGGGCCGGGGGATGGTCATCGCCGTGCTGGACGGCGGTTTTGCCGGCGCAGATACCATCGGGGTATTGGACAGCTTGCACCGGCAGAATCGGGTCTTGGGCACTTACTCTTTTGTGTATGACGATACCAATGTGTACCGGGGCGGCACCCACGGCACCAGCGTGCTCTCGGTTATGGCGGCCCTTGACCCCGGCCGGATGGTGGGTACGGCGCCCCACGCGGCGTATTACCTCCTTAATTCAGAAGATGGCCGCTCGGAAACCCCGGTAGAAATGGACAACTGGCTGGCCGCTGCGGAGTATGCCGACAGCGTAGGGGCCGATGTGATCAATAGTTCCCTTGGTTATTCGAAATTTGATGACTCTACCGACAACTTTACCTACGCCGACATGGATGGCGATGTAGCCCTGGTAACCCGGGCGGCCGATATGGCGGCCCAAAAAGGCATAGCCGTGGTGGTAAGCGCTGGCAATGCGGGCAGCAGCTCCTGGCAGTACATCACGGCGCCGGCCGATGGGGATAGCGTGCTGACGGTAGGGGCGGTAAACAGCGACCGCGATTACGTTAACTTTAGCAGCGTAGGCCCCACCGCCGATGGCCGTATAAAACCCGATGTGGCCGCGCAGGGCGCGCTTAGTACGTTGGCCACCGGCTCCGGGCAGGTGGTAGGTGGTTTTGGGACTTCGTTCTCGGCCCCCATCGTAGCGGGGCTTACGGCTTGTCTGCTGGAGGCCAAACCGCAATCTCATGCCCAGGAGGTGCTGGACGTAATCCGCCGCAGTGCCCATCAATACTACCAACCGGACAGCTTGCTGGGCTACGGCATCCCTGATTTTCACCAAGCCTCTTTGCTGGGCCTGGAGCAATTAAGCGCCCAAACGCTCCCGCTCAAAGTGTACCCCACGCCCTTCCGGCAGCGCCTCTATCTTCAGGTAGGGGCCATTGCGAGGGCTATGGAAGTGCGCATCGAGCTGTCCGACCTCCGGGGCAACCGGGTGTACCGGAGCCAGAGCGTGATAAAGCCGGGCGGCCTCTTGCGGATCGAACCACATTTGGCCGAAGGCCTATACCTGCTCCGGGTGAAAAGCGAGGCGGGGGTATACCACCAAAAAATAATGCGGGCGGGTTATGGAAAATAGATTAACGCGCTTACTGGGCATCCGCTATCCCATTATTCAAGCGGGCATGATCTGGTGCAGTGGCTGGAAACTGGCCGCAGCGGTAAGCAATGCGGGGGGCCTGGGGCTTATCGGCTCCGGATCTATGTATCCGGAGGTGTTGCGGGAGCATGTTCAAAAGTGCCAGAAGTATACCGCCAAGCCTTTTGGGGTGAACGTCCCCATGCTGTACCCGCAAATAGAAGCGCATCTGGAGATCATAGCGGAAGCAGGGGTGCCGGTGGTTTTTACCTCGGCCGGGAATCCCAAAAAATACACCGCCTGGCTGCAACAGCGAGGCATAAAAGTGGTGCACGTGGTGAGCTCCCTGAAATTTGCCCTTAAAGCGCAGGAGGTAGGCGTAGATGCCGTAGTGGCCGAGGGTTTTGAGGCCGGGGGGCACAACGGGCGGGACGAGACCACCTCCATGGTGCTGCTGCCCCAGGTAGCGGCGGCGCTGGATATTCCGGTGATAGGGGCGGGCGGCTACGCCACGGGGCGGCACCTAACCGCAGCCCTCGCCCTGGGGGCGGAGGCCATTCAGGTAGGCTCCCGCTTTGTGGCTACCGAAGAAAGCAGCGCCCATCGCCACTTTAAAGAGCGGGTAATAGGCGCCGGGGAAGGGGATACGGTGCTTACCCTCAAAGAGCTGGCCCCCGTACGGATGATGAAGAACGGGTTTTACGAAGCGGTGAAGACGGCTTATGCGCATAATGCCAGCCCTGAGGAGTTGAAGGAACTGCTGGGCCGGGCGCGGGCCAAAAAAGGCATGTTTGAAGGAGATCTGGAGCAGGGCGAGCTGGAAATAGGCCAGGTGAGTAGTATGATAGGAGCAATAAAGCCGGCCGCCGCCGTGGTGGAGGAGATTTGGGCAGAATACCAAACGACTTGCCGGAACCTCCCCCGCCCGCAACCCATCGAAGACTCATCCAAACAGCGCCCAGACTAATTTGGGCGGGGCCGTCTCGTGATTATTTACTTATTTTGGGGAATAGAAAAAAGGTGAAATGATGCGATACGCGAAAATACTTCTGCTGGCCTTGGTTGGTCTCTTGTTTACTTCCCAAGCCAAAGCCTCTCACTTGCTGGGCGGCGAAATTTACTGGGAATGTGCCCAAAACGGAGACTACATTTTTACCCTGGTGCTTTACCGGGACTGTACCGGGATAAACATGCCCAGCGGAACTCAAACTATTGATGGTCCGCAAGGAAGCATCAGTGTAACTAGAATAAGCCTCACCGATGTTTCTCCGACTTGTCCTGACCCCAACGCGCAGCTGGACTGCAGCGCTGGTGACGATGGGGCGATCGAGAAAGGGGTGTTTCAGAGTAGTCCGGTAAGTTTAAGCGGTACGCCGCCGCCCAACGGCTGGGAATTTTCCTGGAACAGTTGTTGCCGGCCGGGCCTGGAAAACACCAACACCGGAGGCTACTATCTACGGGCCAAAATGTATCCTTACACCCCGCCTGGAGCTTCCCAGCCGCTTAATACTTCTACCTGCTATGACAATAGCCCCCAGTTTGACCAAGATGCCAACGGGGTAACCTGCGAGGGTTTTAAATACACCTTTAACCACCTTCCCTCGGACAAAGACATTGACTCGCTGGTATTTAACTGGGCAGATCCCCTGCAAGGCGCCGGAAATCCTATTGCTTGGAGCGGCGGATACTCCAGCGCAGCTCCTTTTCCGGATGCTAGTGAAAATCCCTCTAATGGACCCAATACACTAGATCCAGAGAGTGGCGAAATGACTACCGAGGTTTATAACCCTGCTTCCGGCTGGTATGCCAGTTGTGTAAAAATATCGGAGTATCGCTGTGGCCAGTTGATCGGTGAAGTGTACCGGGACGTACCCTTCCACTTCCTGGCGCCCAGCCAGTGTAACGTGAATGCCAGCAAGCCTACCGTAGAAATCGATACCTCGGTATATCCCTTCATGAATAGGAATGGTAATGTGTACCGCACGAGCGTGTTCCCGGATGATACAGTGAAATTCCGGCTTACGGGAAAGGATTTGGACCAGTTTTCCGACGGTACCTTCCAGTCCATTACCATGAAAGCGGGCGGGCTGCAGATAAACTCCAGCAGTCCTAACAGCCAGACGGGCTGTAACGGGGCGGCTCCTTGTGCCACCCTCACTAGCCTCAACCCCAGTGGGGGCTTTACCAACACCATCCAAAACACGGTAGAGTTCTTCTGGATCCCGCAGTGTGTGCACCTAAACTTCGGGGGCTGTGGCTCGGCTACCAACACCTATTTCTTTACCATCAAAATGCAGGATGACGGGTGCTCGGCCAATAAGATTGGTCTGGCTACCATTATAGTTCAGGTCTTGGCCGGTAAGCCGGAGCCGCCGCGGTTTACCTGTGTCAATAAAAACCGGGATGGCACGGTGACCCTTTCCTGGGACCCGGTGCAGATGGACAGTGCGCTGCAAATCCTGGGTTTCAACTACTATAAAATTTACGGGGCCAGCTCGCCCAACGGGCCCTTTACCGTGGTGGATAGTATTACCAATCGCACCACCAGCAGTACCACCGTACCCTCCCAGGGGCAAGTATCTTATTTCTACATTCGGATGAGTACGGGACCGTGTGACTTCCTCTCCCGGAAGAGCCCCATAAGGCGGAACATGACCCTCACCATGAACCCGGTGCCGCAGGGCAGTCCGGAACGCGCAGATTTATCGTGGACGCCTTACTCTGCCAGCGGTAATTTACCAGCGGGTGCCAGTGAGTACGAAATATGGAAAGAAATACCGGCCGGAAGTGGCAACTGGCAACTGGCGGGCACCACGCCCAATACCAACTACGTGGACACCGTTCAGGTGTGCAATAGGAAAGTGGGCTTCCAAATACGGGTGCCCGATACCGTGGCCAATTGCTTTAGTGGCTCTACCATAGATACCGGTACCTTTGAGGATAAGACCAATAAGAAAAATGTCTACCTGAGAAGGGCTACCGTTCAAAATGGGAAAGCAGCTCTGGACTTTAATACCGACTCCGTAGATGATATTGTGGCCTTTCAGCTCCTCTACAATGACCCTCAAAATGGCTGGATCCTGGTAGATACCATTCCCGCGGGGAGCCCCTCGCCCTACGCTTGGCCCGGAAGCCAGGCCGACTCCCGTTCCGAAGAAGTAAAGCTGGTTTCCCTGGATAGCTGTGGCAATGCCAGTGACGACCTGGCAGCGACGGAACATAAAACCATTCACTTGCGCAACTACCTGGACAAGTGCGAAGGAACTTCTAAGCTCAGCTGGAATACCTACGAAGGCTTCCCCACGGGAGCTGACGGCTATAACCTGTACGTACAAATCACCGAAGGCAATGGCAACGTGCTTCCCCGGGTATTGCTCTTCGAAGGAGGTCCTACGGATACCACCTATCTGCAGAGAAGTGTGGACCGCGAAAATACCTACTGCTATACCGTGGAGGCCTACGACACCGTTCAGGGTATTACCACCAGCTCTAACGAGTTGTGTGTACAGCCGCAGGTGCTCAATAAATCTGACCAGCTCTATATAGCTCAGGTGACCAACGACAATAACCGCGGCTCTATCACGCTGAACACTTACATAGATGGTGAGGCTGACGTGAAAGATTACCAGATAGAGCGGGCCCAGTCTTACTATGGACCTTACCAGTCTATCGCTACCATTGCTAAGCCTGCGCAACCGCCTTACATCATAAACTTCCAGGACTTCGGGGTGAAACCCGATCGGCAGGTTTACTACTACCGGGTTTCGGCCACTGACAGTTGTGGCGGACGCGATACCGTGAGTAATATTTCGCGCAATTTGCGCGTACGAGGCACAGAGCAAGGCGACCTTACCAACCGGCTCGTTTGGAACAGCTACCGGGATTGGTTGGGGCACGTAGCCCGGTATGAGATCTACCGGAAAAAAGCAGACGGAAGCAGCTTCGAGAAAGTGGGCGAAACCCAGAAAGGCGATACCATTTTCTTAGACTTCGATATGCCCGATCTCCTGCGCCAGAACCCCGATGTGAGTAAGTACTGCTACTACGTGAAGGCGGTTGAGGGCAGCAACCCACAGGGTTTGGTCACCAATACTGGGCAGCCCTACTTTGCCAAGAGTAATGAAGTATGTCTGCAACAAGGCGCGCGCGCCTTTATCCCCAACGCCTTCCGCCCACAAAGTAATGTTGTGGGCAATCAGCAATTCGGGCCCGAGATAGCCATGGAGGACGTAGACCGCTTCCACTTCTACATTGTGAACCGCTGGGGCAAACGCATCTTTGAAACCAAAGACCCCGAGCAAAAATGGGACGGTACCCACAATAATGGCAACGAAGCGGCGCCCGCTGGCACGTACCTCTATTACGTAGAGTATGCCACTCCCGAGGGCATCGAAAAATCCAAGCAAGGAAGCTTTATGCTCATCCGATAAAGGCTTCAAAGCAAGCAATTAAAAAAAACGCCGGGCTGGAAAGTCCGGCGTTTTTTTTGAAATAATTTAAAACCTTTCCGCACGGGGCTATGCCTTCCCGTAGGCTTTGATAAAATCGGTGATCAGCAGGGCCAAAATTTTGCCCACAGCGCCGGCCGAAACCTCATCGGGAGCCAAGGCCGGAGCCGCTTCGGGCAGGTGAAAGTAATGGGGCGGACGCAAGGCCGCCGCGGTTTTTACCAGTTGGCGCGCCTGGCGGAGGGTAAAACCCGAGACGTTATAGGCACTGGCCGGAAAACGGTCCAGGGCATCGCAGTCTAGCTCCAGACCTATGGAGCTGCTGCCCAGCCAGTGTAAAGCGTCCTTGAATAATTTATCCCGTTCCTGGGTGGAAAAGGTAAGCAGTTCGTCGTAGCTGAGGTAGTAGAGCTGTGGATGCTGATGGAACTGTTCAATCATCTCCTGATTATTGGCCCCTTCTTCCAGACCAAAAACCGCATAGCGCGCCAGCCAGCCCTCCTGGAAGGCATGGCGAAAGCCATTGCCACTGTGGCGGCCTTCATCTGCCCGGAAATCCGCATGCGGGTCGATGTTCAGCACGGAAAGCCCTTCCCCGTGCTGTTCACTGCAGCCCCGGATAAGCCCGTAAGCATTGTTGTGGCCCCCGCCTATCACCACGGGAACCTTGCCCAGCGCCTTGATCCGTTTAATAAGAGGGGCCACCACGCCGTCTACTTGGGCGGTGAGCGCACGGAGTCGCTGCAGGTCAGCCGGGATGCTGGGGTCCAGGCGGTCTGCTTCCTTTTGCCCCTCGGCAAAGCGGAAATGTCCGGCTACGACCAGCTCTTCCGCTCTCAGGAAGGGGTTGTCCTGGACATTGGCCAGGGCGGCGAGCACCTTGGGCCAGGCCTCCCGCGCCCCCGGGCGGCCCAGGTTGGCCTTTACGCCGATATCCTCTTCTATGCCCAGCAGCACAAAACGCCCTTTGAGCTGAGCGAGTTGATCCCACCCCTGGATCACCGGGAGGGAGGTGCCTAGTTTTTGTTCTCCGGGCCGGACATTCACCAGGGCGCGTAGGGCATCGCGGTCTTGAAATTCAAACATAGCGGCAAGAAATTAGGGATATTTTCTACACTTAAATGGGCTGGCCTTGGAGCCAAACCTGGGCCAAATGCGGGTGACCCCAGTGATAGGGTAAGCTGGCCGGGCTGCGGCCGGGTTTTGTGATCAGGAAGCTGGCCACTTTACCCCTTTCTATACTCCCGTAATCGTGGCTGAGGTCTACCGCGGCCGCGCCATTGAGGGTGCAGGCGGTATAGGCTTCTTCGGGGGTTAGGCGCATTTTGGTGCAAGCCAGGGCCAGCATCAGGTTCATATTGCCACTGGGGGCGGAACCGGGGTTAAAATCGGTAGCTACCGCCACCAGGGCTTGCCGGTCTATTAATTCCCGCGCCGGGGTGTAAGGAATGCCCAGGTAGTGAGAGCAGCCGGGGAGCGCCGTAGCAATGGTATTACTATGGGCCAGGGCTTCTACATCCGCCGGCTCCATTACTTCCAGGTGATCTACCGAGCGGGCCTTTCGGGCTACCGCGGCGGGCACCGCGCCCAGGCTGGTAAATTGATTGAGGTGTAATTTGGCCGGAAGGCCGTAACCGGCGCCGGCTTCCATAAGGTCGAGGGTCTCGGCCAGGCTGAAATAGCCTTCTTCGCAAAACACGTCCAGATAATCGGCCAGCTTTTCTGCGGCGATGGCGGGGAGCATTTCCGTTTTGATGCGCTCCAGGTAGGCGGCCCGCTTGTTCTTAAACTCGGGGGGAATGGCGTGGGCCCCCAGGAAGCTGGTGCGAATGGCTACGGGGAAATCCCGGCCGAGCCGCCGGGCCACCCGGAGCATTTTGAGCTCACTTTCGGTGTCAAGACCGTAGCCGCTTTTGACCTCCAGCACACCGGTGCCCAGGGTCATGAGTTCTTGGAGCCTTTCGGCGGCCTGGTGGTAGAGCGTTTCTTCATCGGTTTGGCGCAGCTTGAGAGCGCTATTGATGATGCCGCCCCCTTGCTGGGCAATTTGTTGGTAGGAATAGCCCCGAAGCTTAAGGGCAAATTCATCCTCCCGGGAACCCGCGTACACCAGGTGGCTATGGCTATCGGCCCAGCAGGGGAGGAGCAGGCCCCCTTGTGCATCTACCTGTTCATCTGCCGGGGGCGGGGTGCCCGTTCCGTAGTCCTTTATGCGGGAACCTTCTACCAGAAGCCAGGCTTGCTCGGTAAGCGGAAAATGCTGCATCTCTTTCCCCCGCAGCACGGGGCGGCCCTGGTCTTCTATGTGGAGTATTTGGCTGAGGTGATGAATACAGGTCTGCTTCATGTCCGCGAAGGTAGCAACTCAAGCTGCTTTACTTGCTAGCAGAACCCTAACTTTGCGCGTCCCTGCAAAATTTTACTTCATGAAAACCCACCTTTACAGCGTGATGTCCGAGCTTGGGGCTGGTACCCGGGGTAGCAGCCTGGGGCTGGAGGCGCTGCAAATAGCCAGTCTTAAATACGACCGGCCTTTTTTTCACTTGCGACAGGTGAAGCAGATTGAAACTGAAAACCACCGCCTTTTTCGGCCCACACAGGAAGATCATGCCAAATACCTCGACGGCATTTCTATGATGTACGAGCGGATCGAGCGAGAACTCGGCAGTGCTTTGGAGGAGAAAGATCACCTTCCCTGCGTCATAGCCGCTGATCATAGCAACGCGGGCGGGACCATCGCGGCCTTAAAACGGGCCTACCCCAAGAGCCGCCTGGGGGTTATATGGGTAGATGCCCATGCTGATCTCCACAGCCCCTACACCAGCCCTTCTGGCCACGTGCACGGCATGCCCCTGGGATCGGCGCTGGGGGATGATAACCTGGAAAACCAGCAAAATGAACCCGGCGAGGAGGCGATCTGGCACTGGAACGAAATGAAAGGCAAAAGCCCCCGCCTGCGCCCAGCGGATATCTTTTTCCTCGGGGTGCGCGATACGGAGGCGCCGGAAGATAAGCTGATGGAAAAGCATCAGATTCCTAACCTTACGGTAGATCAATGCCGCGAGCTGGGCATGCCCGCCGCGGCCGAAAAGGCGCTGAACCACCTTCAAGATTGTGATATAATCTACCTCTCCTTTGATGTAGATAGCCTGGATCCCATCGTAAGTGTGGGAACCGGTACGCCGGTAGACGATGGCTACACCGAAGAAGAGGCACGCGAACTCCTGCTCCACCTGGTAATAGATCAGCGGCTGGCGGCCTTCGAAATGGTGGAAATCAATCCGCTGCTGGATATGAATGGCAATAGCATGGCGGAGGCGGCTTTCCGCATTTTTAAGCCCGTGGTCGAGAAAATAGAATCCCAAAGCACTTAAAAAACGGCGCCCCTCCTGGCCGGGGCTGCTTTTTACGTATTTCCCTCATGAACGAACTAAAAACCCAACTGGCCCAACTAGCCCAACAGGCACTGAAAGCCCTCTATGGCCTGGAGGCCGATGCCCCGGAATGGCAGCCCACCCGCAAGGAATTTGAGGGCGACCTCACCCTGGTGGTGTTTCCCTACCTCCGCTGGAGCCGCCAAAAGCCCGAGGAAACGGCCCGTCAAATCGGCGATTGGGTGGTAGCGCGCCTTCCGCAGGGCGCTGATTTCAACGTGGTCAAGGGTTTTCTGAACCTTTCCCTGGGAGATGCCTACTGGATAGCATCTCTGCTGCAGCACGAGGAGCAGGGCACATTTGGCCCCCGGCCCAGCCAAAATAAAACGCTCCTGGTGGAGTACAGCTCCCCCAATACCAATAAGCCCCTCCACCTGGGCCACGTCCGCAATAACCTGCTGGGCTACGCCGTAGCCCAAATTCTGCGGGAGGCCGGCTACACCACCCGCAAGGTGCAGATCATCAACGACCGGGGTATTCACATCTGTAAGAGCATGCTGGCCTGGCAGAAGTACGGCGCCGGGGAAACGCCCCCATCCAGCGGCCTCAAGGGCGATCATCTGGTGGGCAAGTATTACGTGGCTTTTGATAAGGCCCATAAGGAAAACCGCCAGGCCCTGCTAGAAGAGGGCCATACCGAAGCGGAAGCTACCGAGCAGGAACCCCTGCTCCAGGAAGCCCGCCAAATGCTGCAACGCTGGGAGGCGGGCGATGAAGAAGTGGTGGCCCTGTGGCGCAAAATGAATGGCTGGGTATACCAGGGCTTCGAGGAAACCTACCGGCGGCTGGGGGTGGATTTTGACCAGTACTACTACGAAAGCGAAACTTACCTGCTGGGGCGGGAAGTAGTCATGGACGGCCTGGAAAAGGACCTTTTTTTCCGGAAAGAAGATGGTTCCGTCTGGTGCGACCTGGCCGAGGAAAAACTGGGCGAAAAGCTGCTGCTGCGCCGCGATGGAACCAGCGTGTACATGACGCAGGACATCGGTACGGCTATTCAGCGCTACGAGGATTTTGGCCTGGAAGGCATGATATACGTAGTGGGCAATGAGCAGGACCACCACTTCAAAGTGCTTTTTGCCATCCTCAAAAAGCTGGGCTACGCCTGGGCGCACCATCTTTACCACCTGAGCTATGGCATGGTGGACCTGCCCAGCGGTAAAATGAAATCTCGCGAAGGAACCGTGGTGGATGCCGATGACCTGATGGACGAAATGGTGGCCACGGCCCGGCGCATTTCTGAGGAGCTGGGGAAAACCGACGGCATGGCGGAAGCAGAAAAGGAACAGCTTTATCATACCGTAGGCCTGGGGGCCTTAAAATACTTCATTCTCCGGGTAGACCCCCGCAAGCGGATGACCTTTAACCCGGAGGAGTCCGTAGACTTTCACGGCGATACCGGGCCTTTTATCCAGTACACGCATGCCCGCATTCGCACCCTATTGCGCAAGGCCGAAAAAGAAGGCTTGCCTACGGCAAAAGCGGCCCAGTATGCCGCTTTGGCGCCCCAGGAACGGGAGCTTATCAAAGCCTTGCTGCAGTACCCCCAGGTACTGGAAGAAGCGGCGCAAGACCTGGCGCCCTCCGCGCTGGCGCACTACGTGTACGATCTTACCAAACGCTTCAACGGCCTCTACCAGCAAGTGCCCATCCTGAGCGATGCCGATGCCACCGCCGTGGCTTTCCGGCTGGAGCTGGCCCGCACCACCGCCCTGGCTATTCGCCGGGGTATGGGCTTGCTAGGGATAGCGGTGCCAGAGCGGATGTAGGTTTTTTT
>JAVLBR010000306.1:0-1764 GCA_031581125.1 Schleiferiaceae bacterium
CTTTTTGGAGCTGCGCAAGCCTCGCTGACCAACTTTCTAGGACAGACACTCGACTCTATGGACAGGCACTAAATAGTGTCTGTCTATAAAGTCCAATCTCGCCCGTGGCGAGACGATCGTCCTCAAAATCCTCATCTCGCTTCTAGCGAGACTGCGGTTTTATCGTCCTCTCGCGCCTCCCCGAAAGGATCGGGACAGGCCCCGAATAGTCGGGACAGGCTCCGAATGCTTTCGGGGCAGGCTTTTCTGGAGGCGAAGCCCGGCTAAAAAATGAAGGCCCTTCAGGCTTTACCCGTGCGTGGCTGAAAGGTGCTGTGGCTTAAGAAATGGGTCCCCCTGGCCCTCTTCCATTTTACTAAGGAACAAATGATGCTCAGTAGCAGCTAATTTCCCTAATTTGCACCCCTTGTACTAAAACCAAGTAATGGATTATTTGGACTTCGAAAAGCCAATAGAAGAAATTGAGGCTCAGCTAAAAAAATCTCGGGACCTGGAAAAGGAGACCGAGGTAGATATGACCAAATCCATCCGGGAGCTGGAAAAACGGCTGGTAAGCACCAAGAAGAATGTCTACAAGAACCTCAGTGCCTGGCAGCGGGTACAGCTTTCCCGCCATCCCCAGCGGCCCTACTCCCTGGCTTACCTGGAAGCCATTACCGCTAATGGGTTTTTGGAGCTCCACGGCGACCGGCACGTAAAAGACGATAAGGCCATGATAGGTGGCTGGGGCAAGCTCGGGGATTTTCCGGTGATGTTTGTGGGCCAGCAAAAGGGCGTCAACACCAAAATGCGGCAATACCGCAACTTTGGGATGGCCAATCCCGAAGGCTATCGCAAGGCCCTGCGCCTAATGAAAATGGCCGAAAAATTCCAGCGGCCGGTGGTTACCCTTATCGATACCCCCGGCGCCTTCCCCGGCCTGGAAGCAGAAGAAAGAGGCCAGGGGGAGGCCATCGCGCGGAATATTTACGAAATGTCTAAGCTTCGGGTGCCCATAATCTGTCTTATCATAGGCGAAGGCGCCTCCGGTGGAGCCCTGGGCATCGGCGTGGGCGACCGGGTGCTTATGCTGGAGAACACCTGGTACAGTGTTATTTCTCCCGAAAGTTGTAGCTCCATCCTCTGGCGCAGTTGGGACTATAAAGCCCAGGCCGCAGAGGCCCTCAAACTTACCGCTGAAGATATGCTTAAGAATAAGCTGATAGACGACATCATCCCCGAACCGCTGGGCGGTGCTCATCGCAACCGCGAGGAGATGTTTGAAGTGGTGAAACAACGCTTGCTCGAGGAAATCCAAACGCTTCGCAAAACGCCCGTGGAGAAACTCCTGGATAAGCGGCTCGAGAAATTCGAGCAAATGGGGGTTACCAAGGGGTAAGGTCCCTCCAAAGCAGCGCTTTAACCCCAGAAGCCAGGCCGAACCCTTCTGCCCTATACCGAATTACACGTTATACTGTGATTCTGCAGGTTACGTTTTATCTGATAGAGGGTCTTTTCTGGTGCTAATGCGCCTATCATAACCTACCTGATTGGTCCCTCTGAATACGCTTCGTACTTTTTTGCTGCAGCCCAAAAAAGTATTGGAACCGCTTCCGTAGGTACGAAAGAGCGTGACTCTCTTTTTTATCGTTAACCGCTTAAATCGTGTCAACCTTTCGGACGTATCTAAGTTTTGGTCATATTTTAAATTTTAAATCTTTGATCATCAAGCCCTTCGACTCCGCTCAGGGCACCAGACGGGTGGGGCTTTCCTAAACCTTAGTG
>JAVLBR010000051.1:0-14008 GCA_031581125.1 Schleiferiaceae bacterium
TGCGTTATTTAAAGGCAGCCGCTGGCGCTCCCTTGAAATGGTAGCACAGAGGCCACGGAGGAAAAGCACCGAGCTCACTGAGTCCCTCTAGGAGTCTCTGTGAACTCTGTGCTTATACTCTGTGTGCTCTGTGCTCATCAAAAAAACGAGCGTAGCGAGTGGGTCGCTGGCGCTCCCTTTGTGAGACTCAGAAGAGGTGAAGCGGCGGACGCTGCGCGATCGCCGCGATCGCTGCGCTATTTAGTGTCTGTCTATAAAGTCTCTCGCCCCTGGCGAGACGATCGTCCTTCTGGCTTCCAGCAAGACTGATCTCGCTACTGGCGAGACTGCGGTTTTATAGTCTTCTCGCGCCTCCCCGAATAAGTAGGGACAGGCCCCGAAATCCTTCGGGGCAAGCTTTTTTTGGACTTTCTAGACGAGACACCGCACAGTATGGACCACACTATTTACCGTCCTACAGTCTGTTAATCAAGCAACCAGAAATCCCCGGCCAGCAGGCCCAAACGCAGCCAATGGTCGTAGGCTTCCTGGGAATCAACCGGGGTCATGTTTTGCTGGAGCCTTTCCCGGTCTTGCCACTGCTGGTTAAGCTTAAAGAAGCGGTAGCCTTGGAGGCGTCCCTCCTCCAGGATAAAAGCGGTGCCTTCGCCGCGAAAGCGTCCCGGCCCTGCGATGAGCGCTTGCTTAGGTGGCGCTTGTAGCCAGTTGACCAGGGCTTCCCGGCGTTGGTCCTCAAAGCCGCTAAAATGCCGCAGGGCCCGCCACCCGGCGCGGTTTTGTTCGGTTTTAAGCAAGGGCGTACGCTTGCCCAGTTTTTCCAGGAGAACCAGCTGAAGCTGTGCAGCGGCGCCCTTGCCTTGGGCCACCACCGCGTGTTGGAAGCGGGGGCTGTGGCGGCGGCCGTAGCGGGGTTTGGCCTCGGCCATTTCTTCGTTGCGCTTAATGCGCGCCACCAGCCAGTTGCCCGTAGCTTCGCTGCGTACGCTGTGGCTTTCCGCTCGCAGTTTGGCGGCCCGCTCACTGTCCGCCATGAAGAGGCGGTTTACCGCCGCGGGTATGTTGTCCGAAGCCCCCAGGTAGAGCAGCTGGCCCTGGGCATCGTGGATATAAAAAGTACCGCGCCGCGCCTTGATCATGGTCTGGAAGTCCTTGAGCTTGTCTTTCAGCCGGTCGTTGCTTTGCACGCTTTGCTCAAAGATGCTGATCTTTTTTTGGCGGTCTTTGCTGCGCAGGATCTCAAAAAGCTCCAGGGTAGCCCGGGCATCGCTTTCGGCCCGGTGCTTATCCTTGCGGTAAAGCCCCAAGGCATCGCACAGCTTACTAAGGCCGTAGCTTTCCATATCGGGCAGCAGCTCTTCCGCCAGTTTGATGGTATCCAGGGTATCGCGCTCGTAGGGGTAGCCCAAGCGCTCAAACTCCTGGCGGAGCATGCGGTAGTCAAAGGGCACATTATGGCCTACGATCACGGCATCTTCGGTGATCTCGATCAGGCGTTTGGCCAACTCGTGAAAGCGGGGGGCCCGCTGTAGCATTTTGGGGGTAATGCCGGTCATTTTTTGCACGAAGGCCTGGACGGGACGGTGGGGATGCACCAGGCTAACCAGCTGGTCCACCACCTCCGTTCCGTCGTAGCGGAAAGCCGCTATTTCTATCATCGCTTCCTGGCCGTACTTGCCGCCGGAAGACTCTATATCAATTATACAAAACACGGGGGCTAAGTTAATGTCTGTTTATTAGGATTAACGTCATAGCGAATTTCCTTTTCACGTATGAAGTCTTTGACTTTAATTGTCACTTCAGTGCACAAGGCATAGCTTAGGGTTCCCTTGTGAGGCTTTCTTTGGTACGCGATGCCGTTATTTAGCCATAAACCGGTGCGCAAATGGTGATGTTCTGTCCCTTTCGCTAGAAGTGCATAGATCAAAAGGGTATGGAGGGTGGGAGACAATCTAGGGGGCCTACGCTCTTACCGCTTACCATGAGCTACGCGAATCTCTTCGCAAGCTGGTATTGCTGTCATTCTATTGAATGCGAGATGTGTTGAGGCCCCTAATACCTCGGACACGATTACGAAAAAAAAATCCTAGTTATGAGTGCGAGAAAGACCGAAAAAGGAACTAAAAAGTTCACCAAAGAGGAAAAGCTGGCTATTCTGAGAGAGGCTCTCGGGATAAGCGTTAAGGCTACGCTGGAGAATTTTGCGCTTTATCCAGCAACCTTCTGCTATTGGAAGAAAAAGTTCGTTAATCAAAGCTCTGATGGCATGGATAACAGCTCAGTACAGGAAAAACTAAAAATGTTTAAGGAGCTTGAGAAGTAGAACCGCATGCTCAAAGAGTTTTTTTGCACGGGAGAAGCTGGAAAAAGCTGGGTCCTTAATTCAGATTAGGGTCAGCAGGGGCATGGGCCCAAAGGCGGTACTCTCCGCCTTGCTGCTTGATAAGCTCGGTCCACATCTCTTCGGCTGGTGTGTTGAAAATGTCTAGCTGGCTGGTGTCCGTAATGAGCCAACTATCACTTTTGACTTCACTTTCTAACTGACCGGGAGCCCAGCCGCTGTAACCTAGGAAGAACCGTACATCTTGTGGTCCGATTAAGTTCATCTGATGCATTTCCTTAAGGGATTCCAGCGAGCCACCCCAGGCTATATTGTGCTTTACCGCCACGCTTTCGGGAAGCAGATCGGGTTTGGTGTGCAAGAAAAAGAGGTGATCTTGCTCAACCGGACCGCCAAAATAGAGTGGCAGGTCGATAAAGGGAAAGTCTGCGGAGAGCTGGTCAAACTGATAGTCGCCTTTCCGATTTAAAACTAGCCCCACCGAGCCGGCAGCGCTGTGTTCCGTGAGGAGCACCACGGAGCGCTCGAAATTTAAATCGCCCAGCAGAGGTTTGGCTATGAGTAATTGTCCATTTTGCAATGGTGGGGTGGTCTCGTTCATAGGGGCGAAAGTAGGATGTTTGTCCTGGTTTTCCAACGGGAAAAGTACTAAAAAGTGTCTAGAAAATCCAATGGAGAAAGTAAGGTGTCAATGGCGTTTTGAAATGAGTGAAACCTTAGAGGATGGTATTAAACCGGCGCTCTTTATCTTCGCATTCCGGGCGTCAGTAACTTAAAAGCTTTGGCTAGCGCCTGCTTTACCCCTCTAAATACGATCTAAACAACATGAAGGAAAAACTGCAAAATACCAGGCGCTCTTATGAGCAAGGCCTATTGTCATTCGAGGACATGGCTGCCAACCCCCTGCAGCAATTTACTCGGTGGTATGCTGATTACGAAAAGGCGCAAGGAGATGACCCCAATGCCTGCTTGCTTTCCACCGCCGATAACCAGGGACGGGTCACGGCCCGGGTCATTCTGCTGAAAGGCGTGGACCGCGGCGGTTTTGAGTTTTACACCAACTACCGCAGTCAAAAGGGTCGCCAACTGTCCGAAAACCCTCAGGCGGCGTTGACTTTTTACTGGCCGCAGCAGGAGCGACAAATCCGTATCGAAGGCTGGGTCGAAAGACTGCCTGAGGAAGAAAGTGATGGGTACTTTAAAAGCAGGCCTCGAGGGAGTCAGTTGGGCGCTTGGGTTTCTCCACAAAGCGAAGCGATCGAAAGTCGTCGGGTCTTAGACCAGCGTCTCAAGGCGGTGCAAGCCCAATACGGAGCGATGGAAGTGGTGCCGCGGCCCCCGCATTGGGGCGGATATCGGCTCAACCCCCTTCTCATCGAATTTTGGCAAGGTCGTCCTAGCCGCCTGCACGACCGGATGGTGTATGAGCAGCGGACAGATAAATCTTGGGTACTGAATCGTTTAGCACCATAATGGACTTGTTGGTAAGGCCAGCTATGAGGAACTGCTGTTCGAGGTGATGAGGGAGCTGCGAAGGAGGATTTGCTACGGCCCCCCCCCTACCGCCCCCTCTCGTTAAATACCGAATGTTGGATGGCCTTTTATTACTGTTTATTTAGGGATGCGTTTCAATAGCGACATTTCTAAGCTCGCTGGGCCTGGTTTGATATTGAGGGGCTGAGCACCCATAAGCTTGCTTAGTTAATTTATAGGGAAGAAGATCTTAAGGGAAAGTTGATGGCTCTTTAATTACTTCACCACCTTTCAATCGAAAAAGTATAAAAGCCCCAAGCATTCTTGAGAAGGAGCACACACCGCTCTCCGTATTTAAAAACTATAAACGTTTTATATTATTTTGACTGCCCTTTTTTGACACCCGTGCTTTTGAGGGATTATGGGATTTACCGCGATATGGCTCCAGGAGTTTTCTAAAAAATTTTGGGATACCCCAGTATGGAGGCCCTTTTGGCCTAATTACCGAAAAGGATTGGGTGCCAGGAAATATTTTTACCAGGTATTCCCGTAATATAAGGAGCTTAACAGGCTAAGACCCCGCCGCTTCCAATTCTGGCAGTACCGGCGCCTCGTTGTGCTGCAAGATGTCGTAAAACCGCAGCAAGTCGCTGCGTAGGCGCGTCAGTTGTTGGTCAATCTCTCCGAGCGATTGGCGTACGATACGGTGGTTTTTCTGCTGTTCGGCGGTGGGAGCGCTGGTGGTGCGGTAACTGTTCCAGCGGGCCATGGCCAGGCGTTCCTCCAGATTGGGCGCCGTGGCAAAGTGTTCCGCTTCCTTCACCTTATCGCCGTACATCCGGCGGGCCAGGGGAGGCAGTGCTTGTTCCACCTGGCGCAGGTCGTTCAGCAGGGTCACCGGCACTCCGGGGGTGTTGCGGGCCGTGGCTTTAAGCTTACCCGTCCATTCCTGCAGCTGCTTAAAGCGCTGGCTCAGGCCTTCGTAAAGGCGGAAGGTGCTTTCCAGGCTGTCTTGAAACTGTGCCAGGCCGCTCACATCAGGAGCCCGGAAGGTATTGTTGTTGAGCCAGCGGAGATGGAAGGTGTTGTTTTCCAGGTCCAGGGGCAGCACTTCGCCCTTATGGCTCAGGTACACGCTTACCTGGTAATCGCCCGGCGGGGCCAGGTTGGCCCGGCCCGCTTCGGTAAGCGGCGCTTTATCCTGGTTCAGGCGGGCCCGTTCACTAAGGCGGCCGTCCCAGTAGTAGCGGTGAAGGCCCTGGCGGGGTTTTTCGGTAAAGCGGCGTATTTCCGTGCCCGCTTCGTTGCGGATCACCCAGAGCAGGTAGCTTGTTTCTTCTTGCTTTTCGGCGCGGAGGCTATCCAGAGAAGGATAAGTGATGGAGCGGCCGGCCTTGCGGGCTGCCTTTTCTGCTTTTTGGCGCTGGGCTTTGAGGCTTTGGGGCACTTCCTTCAGGTAGAGGTCAAAGGCCGCGCCCACCGGCGGATTGGGCGCCATGTAGTAGCTGGCCCCCTGGAATCCGGCTTTGCCGTAACCATTGGGAGAGGCCTCCATGTACACCAGCGCCGTATCAACCGGGAAAAGGTGGGCCGCCTGTTCCGTCACCTCCTGGTACTGACGCAGGACGCTGTAGTCGTCCAGGACATAAAAGCCGCGGCCAAAACTGGCTGCTACCAGGTCGTTTTCTCGTCGCTGGATGGCCAGGTCGCGCACCGCTATGGTGGGCATGCCGCTGCTCAGTTGGCGCCAGCTTTGGCCCCCGTTGGCACTAAAGTGTACCCCAAATTCGGTGCCCACAAAAAGGAGGTCTTGGTCTAAATGGTCTTGCTGGAGGCTGTACACGGAACCGCGTTTGGGCAGGCCCCCACTGATGGCTTGCCAGCTCTGGCCGCGGTCGGTGCTCTTAAGGACGTAGGGTTTAAAGTCCCCATTCTTGTGGTTGTTAAACACCACGTACACGGTTTGGGCATCGTAGCGGGAGGCCAGTACTTGCTGCACGTAGGTATACTTGGGCACGCCGGGGAAGGAACCTTCCTGGCGCCAGGTTTGGCCACCGTCTTCGCTCACCTGGAGGAGGCCATCGTCGGTGCCCGCGTAGAGCAGTCCCTCTTGAAGGGGGGATTCGTCCAGGGCTACGATATTGCCATAGATGCTGGTGCTGCGGTCGTAGCTGATGGCATCCACGCTTTGGATCTCGCCCATCACCGGGATTTCGTGCCGGTTGCGCTCCCGGGTAAGGTCGGGGCTTATGATGTCCCAATGCTGACCCCGGTCCCGGCTGCGGAAAACTTTATTGGCGGCAAAGTAGAGGGTCTCGTGGTCGTGGGGGCTGATGAGCAGCGGGGCATCCCAGTTCCAGCGGTAGGCGGCCGAATCGGCGGGGGGCGTGGGCTTGAGGCCTACGCTCTCGCCGCTTACCTTATCGTAGCGCACCAGCCAGCCGTACTGGGCCTGGGCGTACACGATATCCGGGTTTTTCGGGTCTATTTGCGTTTCAAAGCCATCGCCCGTGTTGGTGATGTACCAGTCGCTGTTTACGATGCCCCGGTCGTTGATGGTTTGGCTGGGGCCGCCCAGGCTAAAATTGTCCTGGGTGCCGCCATAGACGTGATAAAAGGGACGGGAATTATCTACCGCCACGCGGTAAAACTGGGTGATGGGCAAATTGGGTTTAAAATGCCAGTGGGCGCCCGCATCGTAGGTGTCGTACACGCCCCCGTCGCAACCCACTATCATGTGGGCGGGGTCTTCGGGATTTATCCACAGGGCGTGATCGTCCACGTGCCGCTTGGCGCGGGGCGCTCCCGTCCAGCTCTCCCCGCCATCGTGGCTTACCTGCAGGTAGGTATCCAGGCTGTAGAGCGTATTCACATCGCTGGGGTGGGGCACCAGCTCCACGTAATAATTGCCGCTGCTGTTGTAGTCATTTACCTTTTGGAAATGCGCCCCGCGGTCATCACTGCGGTACACGCCGTGGCCTTCCACCATGGCGTAGAGGCGGTCGGGATTGGTCGGTGCCAGGGCCAGGCCTATGCGGCCCTTATCGCCGCCCGGGAGGCCTTTTTTGAGCTCCTGCCAGCTAGCCCCGCCGTCGGTGCTTTTGTAGAGGGCGCTTTCCGGGCCCCCGCTCACGTAGGTCCACACGTGCCGGCGGCGCTGATGCGCCGTGGCGTAGAGGGTTTCCGGATGGCGGGGGTCCAGGTGTATTTCGTTAAAGCCGGTATGCTCGGACACCGACAAGATGCGTTCCCAGTTCTTGCCCCCGTCGGTGGTCTTATAAATGCCGCGCTGGCCGCCCGCGCGCCAGAGCGGACCGTAAGCGGCCACGTACATCACCCCCGGTTTTTCCGGGTGAAAGGCGATCATGCCGATGTGCTCGCTCTCCTTAAGCCCGATGTGCTCCCAGCTTTTGCCGCCATCCCGGCTGCGATACAGGCCATCGCCGTAGGCCACGCTGCGCTGGTTATTGTTTTCCCCGGTGCCCACCCATATTTCGTGGGGATTATGGGGGTTTATTTCTACCGCGCCAATGGAATAAGAATTTTCTTTATCGAAAATAGGCGCAAAAGTCACCCCCCGGTTTTCTGTTTTCCATACGCCCCCGCTGGCCGCCGCCACGTAGTATTGGTTAGGGTTTTGGGGGTTTACGGCCAGATCGGCCACGCGGCCCGAGGTAAGCGCCGGCCCCAGGTGGCGCCATTTCATACTCCCCAGCGCGGGGCCATTACCGGTAGTGTCCTGCGCGCTTACCATCATCGGTAGCAGCGCCATGAGCAGCCATCTGTACATAAAAGTCTTATTTGGAGGCAAACTTAGCCAATAATGCCCGCTTTGAATGGGTCCCTTAGAATGGACCAGCGCTGCCCGGTTCCGCTAGCACATTTGGCCGCCAGGCCTACAAAAAACAAGGGGAGCAGCCCACGGGCTGGTCCATAGCCAGGGCCGGGCGGGCTATCCGCGCCGCTTCCTCGCTGCGCTGCGGGAGCTTGCTCCTATCCCGGCTATCCGCTACCGGGGTAAGCGGTGGATAGGGGCCGGCTAAAAGCGGTAGGTGAGCCCCCCGCTAAAGTGAAGGAGGCGCTGCCGGATGTTTACGTCCTGAAGTACCTGGACGCGTCTGTAGGTATAGGTGCCGTCGGTAAGGTCACGGCGCTGCTGGCTGAAGCTCAGGTTGAGCAGCAACTGGTTAAACTGAGCGCCCAGGCCGGCGCTGAAGCCCTGGCGGTTGCTCACGGTAAAGTCGCGCTCTTTCCGCTTATACACGCTGGTTTGGTAGCGGTACCCGCCCCGCAGGTAAAAGCGCTGGTTTAGGCGAATTTCGGTGCCCACGGCGAAGGTGTTCTGGGTGGGGCTGAAAAAGTTGTCAATCCCGGTTTGGTAAGTGGCCAGTTTTTCAGGGGAAATATTGAAGCCATTAACCCCCCGGCGGAGGTCGGTATTCTGTGGCGCGGTGTAGTGGTAATCCGCGCTGAGAATGAGCCACTCGTCTATTACGCTGCTGATGCCCAGCCGGTAGACGGCCGGCCGGCACAGGGCGTAATGGTACTGATTGGTGCTGAAGGTTTCGCTTTCGGTATTGGCATTCACGCCTTGTAAGGGCGGCCCGTTAAACTGCGCCGCGATATCGTATTCGTAGGTCTGGTCTACTTGAAACCAACTGGGCGATTGGTAAGAGGCGCCCAGCCGGAAGAGGGGAGAGGGGGTGTAGATAAAACCTAGCTTAAAATTAAAGCCGGTAGCGGAAAGATCGCTGCGGCGGCGGTAGGTGTAGTTACGCGCATTGTAGGGGGCGGCGTCTTGCTCGTTGATGTATTCGGTAATGAAGCTTTCGCGGGTGTAATTCAGCGTGGGAATACCGATGGTGAGGCCGTAAAAGAAAGTTCGGTCGTAATTGCCCCCAAAGCTAAACTCGGTGATACCGCTACTGCCGTATTGCTGCACCTCAAATTCGGTCGTGGCGCTGCTCTGGACGCTGCCGTCTGGTTGCAGCGTGCCAAAGGCATAAGAAGCGTTGGTATCACGGATGAAGATTTCTTCGTCGGGGGGAGGGGTCATGGTGTCTACCAGCAAATAGGCCTGCCAGGCGGCGAAGGCATCGTTGGAGATATTGTCCACGTTTTGATTGGCGGAAGATTCGCCCCAGTATTCGCCCAGGGTGTAGTTATTGGGCTGGCTGCCGATGATGGTATAGCTCCGATTGAGGTCGCTGGTTTTATTGAAGTTAATGCCCAGCGCCCATTCAAAGTCGCCCTTGGATGCCTGGCGGAGGGGCAGGGCCAGGCCTATGTTGCTCAGCGATAGCTCGCCCTGCTCATGAATGCCCGTAGTGCCGTAGAAGGGCCCCAGGCGGTGTTGCTTATCCAGATAATCGAAGGTGACGTTGAGTTCATTATGCCGGAATACACCAATGCCGGCCGGATTGAGCCGCAGGCCGCTGAGGTCATTCCCCAGCGAGGTGAAGGCCCCGCTCATGGCCTGGTAGCGGGGCGTGCCGAAGAGTCCTTCTTCGGAGAAAAGGGCGGCTTCTTCCGGGGTTTGCGCTTTTGCCAGGCCCGTGAGGAAGAGGCCGCAGAGTAGGAAAGTCCATTTAGAAGACATAAGCGTGGGGCTCTTTTTTTAGGAGAATTAACTTATCAAAACCGGCCAGGGCCTATCGCCCACGGGAGGAGCGGCTGCTGCGCCCGCCGGAGCTCCGGCCGCCACTGCTGCGCCCGCTTGAACTGCGGCTGGGGGAAGCGCTGCGGGAGGGGCTGCTGCTCCGGCTGGGGGAGTAACTCCGGCTGGGGCTACTGCTCCGGCTGGGAGAGGTACTGCGGGAAGGCCTGCTGCTGCGGCTGGGGCTGTAGCTGCGGTTACGGGAATTGCTCCGGCTAGGGGTAGCGTTCCGGCTGGGGGTGTTGTTTCGATTAGGGCTAGCGCTCCTGCTGGGGGTATACTGCCGGCTGGGCGCGGAGCGCGTAGGACGGTCGGCCCCGTTGCGGCTGGGCCTGCGCTGCGGCTGGGCCTGGTTGGAGCGGTTGCTCCGCTCTAAACTACGGGTGCGCCCCTGGAAGCTGCGCTGCCGGTCACTGGCTGGTGCGTAAGTGCGGCTGCTGCGCCGGAAATCGGCTTGAGGCCGGGCATCCGTAGAAGCGCTGGGACGGGCACTTTCCCGGCGGCTCGCGGTGCGATTAAAAGCTTCCCGGTAAGTACGGCCGGAATAACTGCCACCACTGGCCGCGCTTCGGCCCAGTTGGGCCGTGGTGCGGGAGGTAGAGCGCTCATTGCGCTCGGTATGCGCTACCAGGCGGCTGGTGGGTATCGTTTCCCGGCGGGTGTTCTGCGTGGAACGGCCACTGCGCCCGGTATTGTAGTTGCGGCCGCCCATGCGGGTATTGGTGCTGCGCTTACCGCTGCGGTCGTAGCGCCGGGTAGTTTGGGTGCCGCGGGCACCGTAGCTGCCGGTGCGGCCGCTCAGGGTACGGGTGCTTACAAAAACGCGGTTGCGTGCCCAGGCGTCGTTGGCACCTTGGTAAAAGCCGCCCGCGTAAAGGCCATTTTGAAATCCATGGGCGTAGCCGAGCTGGTAATTGTTGAAACCGCCCCATCCCCAGCCGGCCCCATACCAGCCGGCCGAGCGCCAACCCCAGGGACGTCCGCCCCAACCCCAGCGACGGGCACCCCAGCCGCCGTAAAAACCGGGGCCACGCCAGGGATTGTAAAACCATGGGTCATAGATATAAGGGTTCCAGGTATTGAAGCCCATGCCAAAGCCCCAACCCCAATTACCACCGTAAAAGCCCGTATTCCAGCCGCCGCCGTTACCGTAAAAATTGTTCACGGTAAGGTCACCACCGGCACTATAGCCGCCATTGCCGCGGGGATTGCTGCGGGCATCTTGCGGGTCATAGTAGTCCAGGGATTCCTGGGAGGCATTACCTTGGTTTTCTTCTTCGAGATCGTTCAGGGCAAAATTGCCATCCTCAGCTGGTGCGGGAGCGCCGCTTTGGTTAGACGGTTCATTGTGGTAAAGACCGTCGTCGTAGTAGTTGTTCACTACCTTTTCTTGGCTGCTGCAGCCGGCCAAAAGCAGGGCGGCAAGGGCGAGGGGAAAGATGGGCGTTTTCATGACGGTTTGTTTTTGGGGTTTGCTTTTCTAAGTAGCTTTGCCCTTTGAATAACAAACTCTATACCAAGGATAGTTTTGCCCTATGGCCAGCAAGTTGACAAAGCGCAGCGAAAATTACGCAAAATGGTACCAGGAATTGGTTACCGGGGCCGATCTGGCCGAAAATAGTCCCGTACGGGGATGCATGGTGATCAAGCCTTACGGCTACGCCATCTGGGAAAAAGTCCAGGCAGAACTAGACCGCCAGTTTAAAGCCACGGGCCATCAGAATGCCTATTTCCCCCTTTTTATCCCCAAGTCTTATTTCACCCGGGAGGCCTCCCACGTGGATGGTTTTGCCAAGGAATGCGCGGTAGTAACCCACTACCGCCTTAAGGAGGGCCCCGAGGGCGAAGGCATCGTGGTAGACGAAAATGCCCGCCTGGAAGAGGAGCTTATCGTGCGCCCCACTTCGGAAACGGTTATTTGGGACACCTTTAAAGGCTGGATCCAGAGTTACCGCGACCTGCCCCTTAAGATCAACCAATGGGCCAACGTGGTACGCTGGGAAATGCGCACCCGCCTGTTTTTGCGCACCGCCGAATTTCTGTGGCAGGAAGGCCATACCGCGCACACCACCCGGGAAGAAGCGGTAGAAGAGGCCGAGCTGATGCTCAAGCTGTACGGCGACTTCGTGGAGCAGTATATGGCCATCCCGGTGGTACGGGGCGTTAAGACGGCCAGCGAACGTTTTGCCGGGGCGGTGGAGACCTACTGCATCGAGGCCCTGATGCAAGATGGCAAGGCCCTGCAGGCGGGCACTACCCACTTTTTAGGGCAGAACTTTGCCAAAGCCTTTGACGTAACCTATGCTTCTAAGGAAGGCCAACAGGAATACGTGTGGGCTACTTCCTGGGGCGTTTCTACCCGCCTGATGGGCGCCTTGGTCATGACCCACTCCGATGACAATGGCCTGGTGCTGCCGCCTTACCTGGCCCCTCACCAAGTGGTGATCGTGCCCATTTACCGCAGTGCCGAGCAGCTGGAAGCGGTGCGGGCCGCCATTGCCCCCCTTAAAGAAGAGCTGGAAAAGGCGGGCATCCGCGTCCACCTGGACGACCGCGACACCCACAAGCCCGGCTGGAAATTTGCCGAGTACGAACTCAAAGGGGTGCCCATTCGCCTGGCCATGGGCCCCCGGGATTTGGAAAATGGCACCGTAGAGTTGGCCCGGCGCGATGAGCTCAGTAAGGAAGTAGTACCCGTAGCAGGTATCGCGGAGCGAGTGGAAAAGCTGCTGGCGGAAATACAGGACCGCCTATACCAAAGAGCGGCCCAGCGGCAAAAAGAAAAAACCCACCAGGCCGATGATTGGGTCACTTTTAAAGAGCTGATTGCCTCCTCCGCGGGCTTTGTTTCCGCCCACTGGGACGGCACTGCCGAAACGGAAGAAGCCATTAAAAACGAGACCAAAGCCACCATCCGCTGTATTCCCCTGGACCAAAAAGAGGAACCGGGCAGCTGTGTGTACAGTGGTAAGCCTTCTCAGGGACGGGTGCTTTTTGCCAAAGCTTATTAAGAACCTTCAAAAACTTATTGGTTTTTTGACCGAGCTGCTGCGCAGCAAAGCCAGCCCGGGAAACATTTTTTTCTTTACCCCTTGCCGGGAAAATGAAAATTACTTTACATTTGCACTCCCTTTTGAAAAGGCTTGTTCCGGCCCCTTCGTCTATCGGTTAGGACGCCAGGTTTTCATCCTGGAAAGAGGAGTTCGATTCTCCTAGGGGCTGCTAACTTAGTAACGCATTTAAGTAAATTATGGCCAATCACGCTTCTTCCCTCAAACGCGTCCGTTCTGACGCCGTCAAACGTGACCGGAATCGCTACTATCACAAAACCATGCGTAACGCCGTTCGAGCCCTGCGCAACAGTGTAGATAAAAAAGAAGTAGAAGAAAAAATGCCTAAGGTAATCAGCCTTATCGATCGCCTGGCCAAAAGAAACGTCATCCACAAGAACAAAGCTAATAATTTGAAAGGAAGTTTGGCCCAGCATCTCAACGAGCTTAAGTAAGATGTTCTTTGATGTAATCATTTTTTAAAAAAGCCTTTTCCGCGGAAAAGGCTTTTTTTTGTCTGAACCTTAATAATCAAGCTTGGGTTAAGCTACACTAAAATACATCTATGTTATGGCCTATCCCGTAGCGGAGAAAATTCAATCCTTTCGAGCAGACCTGCCGGCGGAAGTAGAACTGGTGGCCGTATCCAAAACCAAGCCAGTGGAAATGCTTAAGGCGGCGTACGAGGTAGGACAGCGCCACTTTGGGGAAAACCGCGTCCAGGAAATGGCCGAAAAGTACGATCAGCTCCCCAAGGACATCAAGTGGCACATGGTGGGGCATGTGCAGAGCAACAAGATCAAATACATGGCCCCTTTTGTGCACTTGGTGCACGGCATGGATAAGCCTAAGCGACTTAAGGAACTCAATAAAGAGGCCGCTAAAAATGACCGCCAGATTGACTGTCTTCTCCAAGTCCACATTGCCCGGGAAGATTCCAAATTTGGTTTCGACTATCAAGAAGCTCGGGCGCTTCTTGCCCAGGACCCCGCCGAAAGCTACCCCCATTTACGAATCCGCGGCCTCATGGGCATGGCTACCCTCACCGATGATCAGGGTCAAGTGCGCCGGGAGTTTGCCGGATTGGCGGCCTTTTTTCGAGAACAGCAATCGGTAGACCATCTAGCCGCGTTTGATATCCTCTCCATGGGCATGAGTGGCGATTATCAAATAGCCATCGAAGAAGGCGCCAATATGATCCGGATCGGTTCCACGCTTTTTGGCCCGCGGTGAGGGGGCAGAGGTAATAAAGGTTTACACGAAAAACTCGAATCACTAGTCTTACCGCTTTATCCACCCCTAGCGCCAGCAAATCAAGGCGCGGCGGTTTTGTCCTCTTCTCGCCCATGGCGAGAAGACAAGGAGGTGCCTGGAGCCCTTAGGCGGAAGGCGGGGGAGACTTGAATAACTTGCTACATAACTTAAAAGCCAATAGTTTACCCCGGTGTCAGCCTGAGTGATCTCGCTGGTAAGCGAGATTGTATCGAAGGG
>JAVLBR010000307.1:0-1732 GCA_031581125.1 Schleiferiaceae bacterium
CCACCAGACCTTTGTTTTTGCCTTCGTACTTGCGATTGACCCGGGAGATGGTTTGGATAAGCGTGTGTTTTTGGAGGGGCTTATCCAGGTAGAGGGTGTCCAGGAAGGGTACGTCAAATCCGGTAAGCCACATATCTACCACCAAGGCGATCTTAAAGTTGGACTTGGGCTCTTTAAACTGGCGGTCGAGCTCCTTTTTGTAAGTCTTGTCGCCCAGGAGAGCATAAAGTTCCGCGCTATCCCGGTCTTTATTGCGGGTCATGACCATATTCAGGCGGGGCATGGACTTGAGTTTGCGCTGCTCGGCGTAGCTCAATTCGGCGCCCTCCTCGGCAATCCTTGGCTGCCCCCAGTCCGGACGGAGGGCGAGGATATTTTGGTATAACTCAAATGCGATCTCCCGGCTGCTGCATACAAACATCGCTTTGCCTTTTACGGTGGCGCCTTCGGCTATGCGCTGCTCGTAATGCTGCACGAAATCCTCGGCTACCGCTTTAAGCCGGTCGCGGTCTCCCAGGATGGTGTTCATTTTGGCGGTAGCCTTTTTGCTTTCCTCGATTTGGTACTCATTGGCTCCTTCCGCCGCCATTTGGCGATAGTATTTCTCGATGTCCTGCAGCTTCTCGTTGTCCAATAGCACTTTTGCCGCCCGGCCCTCATAAACGATGCGCACGGTGATCTCATCCGTTACGGATTCATTCATGGTGTAGGAGTCCACCACGGGCCCAAACACATCGAGGGTAGCGTCTACCGGGGTGCCGGTAAAACCTACGTAGGTAGCTTGGGGGAGCGATTCATGTAGATATTTGGCGAAGCCAAATGACTTGACCACGCCCATATCCTTAATTTTCACTTTAAGGTCCAGATTGGTCTGGCTACGATGGGCCTCGTCCGATATGCAAATCACATTGCTGCGCTCGGTGAGCAGATGGGTATCTTCGGTAAATTTCTGGATGGTGGTAAGGAATACACCGCCCGAGTTACGCCCCTGGAGGCAGTCCCGTAATTCCTGGCGGCTGCTGACGCTGCGCACTTCATTATCGCCTATGTAGCCTTTGGCGCCTTCAAATTGCGCGGAGAGCTGATCGTCCAGGTCGTTGCGATCGGTGATCAGCACGATGGTGGGGCTGGACAGGGCCGGAGCGCGCATCAAGAGGCGGGTGAGGAAGAGCATGGTGAAGCTTTTGCCGCAGCCGGTAGCGCCAAAATAGGTACCTCCTTTGCCATCGCCGTGGGGCTTAAGTTGCGCTTTTACGTTTTCAAAGAGTTTGCGGGTGGCGTAGTACTGGGGATAGCGGCAGAGGACTTTCTCCTCCTTCTTGCTGGCATCGGGGAAAAAGATGAAATTTTGGATCACATCGCGCAGGCGCTCGCGGTCAAAAAGGCCTTGAATGAGGCTGTAGGTGGAATCCACACCGTCCCGCTCCACGGATTCGTTTCCCGTTATTTTCCGCCAGGCATAGTAAAACTCGTAGGGCGCAAAGAAGGAGCCCACTTTGGCATTGACCCCGTCTGAGATCACGCAGAAGGCATTGTACTTAAAGAGCTCTGGAATGTCTTTGCGGTAGCGGCTGGTTAATTGTTGATAAGCATCGTAGATGCGGGGCTGTTCCCGGGTAGCGGATTTCAGCTCAAACACCACCAGGGGTAGGCCATTGATATAGAGAATAAGGTCCGGAATACGGAGCTGCTGCCCTTCGATGGGCAGTTGGTTGACCAGGGTATATTGATT
>JAVLBR010000308.1:0-1694 GCA_031581125.1 Schleiferiaceae bacterium
GTATTCGAATTGGGCCGAAAAGACGGAAAGCTCCACTTTTGAAGGGCTACCGGGATATCGGTACAGAAACGGCGTTTCCGCCGGATGCTCTGGGCTGGGACCAAGAGGCGGTAAGCTACCGACAGTTGCCGGCCGAGAATCCTATTTTTGTCTTGGGGCATCAGCTTATGTACCGATTGATGGCACGACTTTCTTCCCCTGCGGATTGGCCGGGCCAAAAGCTTTTGGATTTTAACTGTGGCAGTGGCAATGATTTCCCCTTTTTTCTAAGACAAGGCTTTCAGGTGGTAGGATGCGATGGTTCCGGGCAAATGTTGCAACAGGCTCGCCAAGCACATTCCCAAGCGTATGCAGCGGGCCAACTTAGATTGCTTCAAGGCCGGGCGGAAGATCTACAGGCGGAGCACTTTCCCGCCGGACCTTTTGACTGGATATACGCCACCACCGGTGCCTTTTCTTATGTGGATGACGCGGAATTTTTGCGACAACACCGAGCCCTCTACCAGCTCCTCAAGCCAGGAGGGCGCCTCTTAACGGCGCAGCTTACGCCGTTTTGCCTTAGTGCTAGTATTTACTATCTCCTGCGCGGGCGGTTTCGAGCTATAGGCCGCCGCTGGCCGGGGCAGCTCCAAGTACGCATAGGGGGCCAGTGGCAGCCCATGTACCTGCGTTCTTATGCCCATTTGCGGCGGCTCATGGGCAAGCAGGCCCGGTATTTTCCCGTTTTAGCGGTTACCCCACCTTACCAAACCGGGTACCGTCCGTCACGCCGCGCCCTGGATAGCTGGGCCACCTGGGAAGAAAGGCTGCTCAGCCGGTCCTGGTCCTGCCATATAGCGGATCAGGTGGCCGTATACCTGGAAAAACCCCTGGGCCATGACTAAGTCTTTCCGTGGGCCGGACTTTATCCTCGGCGGGCCGCCCAAAAGCGGTAGTACCGCCCTGGCCTATGCTTTGAACCAACACCCCCAAGTAGGTATCCCGCCGCAAGATCTCAGTTTCTGGAGCTTACACGGGGCTCGCCAAACTTTTGTTAAACAACATTATGCAGCAAACACTAACGGGGAAGCTTATCAAAAGGCCATTGCCCCTTTTGAAAGCTTACGCTACCGGGGCGAGCGGGCTACCAGCTTACTATACCGGCCCTGGGTACCACGTGTCCTGCAAAATTTGCGGCGATATCACCCCCGGCCGGACGACCTGCAGCTGGTCTTTGTTCTCCGTTCGCCTGTAGAAAGGCTCTATTCCCAGTACCTTTATAATCAACAATTTGCTGAGCGTCTATCCTTGGACGAAGCCCTGGCCGCCTGGCCACGGCGCAAGGCGGCTCACTGGCTGCCCGCTTATGACTACCTGGGGGCAAGTTTTTACAGTGAAGCCTTAAAGCTATATCAGGAGGCATTTGGTCAACGGGTAGGTATTTTCTTTATGGAAGATTGGCGCGAGCGGCCGGCTGCTTTTTTACAGGAACTACAATCCTTTTTGAACTTGCCCGTCTACCACTTTCGCGGAGCAGATTATAAAAGCCGGAACCCCAGCCTGGTGCCGCGAAATGGGCGCTGGTCCACTATTTTGCGCAGGCCCTGGCGATTATTTTTACGCCCCCTTTTGCCGGCGTATGCCCGGGAACGAATGAGTGCAGCCTTTAAGTCCCGGTTTTATCATAAACCCCTTCTGCCGGCCTCTCAGCGGGC
>JAVLBR010000052.1:0-13311 GCA_031581125.1 Schleiferiaceae bacterium
GTGACCTTGGAAGGAGTCGAACCCTCAACCTTCTGATCCGTAGTCAGACGCTCTATCCAGTTGAGCTACAAGGCCGAAATAAGGGCGCTGCCCTTAGCGGGGCGCAAATATAAGGCAAAACTCTTTTTGGCCAAGGCGCCCCGGCTTTTTTTAGACGGCCCTTGGGCGGGCTTTTGAAGCTGGTGCAAAAGGGGCTGGTGCGCGGGAGGGGCTAATGGATTTCCGCGCTGAGGTCTCTTTCCAGTAAAGCGCTGCACTGGGGTTCTAGCTCTTCGTAGCTGCCGCTTTTCACCGCGCACTTACCCTTGTAATGGACGATGACGCTGCACTGCTCTGCCTGTTCAGGGGTATGCTCGCAGACCTCCATCAGGCACTGAATTACCCAGTCAAAGGTGTTTACATCATCGTTGTACAGCACTATGCTGCGTTTATCGGCCAGGTCTTGTTCTACCTCCGGCTTTTCGAGCGTATCGGGGTCTGCTGCGGTGGGGTTCCAATTCATCATGTTCCTGCTTTGCATGCCGGCGCAAAAATACGGATTCTCCCGGGGGGTAAGGAGCCCCCAGGGCGAGAAGACATCCAGCGGGATGAGTCACATTTGGCCGGTGAGGCCGTACCCCCTGGCATTAAGGACCCAGCGTGGCAACGGTAGAGGCCCGTGGATAATCTCAGGACAACATCTCCTTTTCGATGGCTTCCTCGTACAGCTGGGTGTACTGCTCCACGTGGCCCCAGTCCTGGTCGTCCAGGCGGATGCTGCCCTTGGTGACATGCCCGAGGAGGTCAAATTCCACCCCGTTGAGCATCATCAGGTCCACAAAATCCGCTTCCTTCTCCTGGGCCACCGTTACCACTACCCGGCTCTGGCTTTCGCCAAAGAGGTAGGCATCGGCGCGAATGGCCGAGTCGGTGGTGACGTCAAAGCCCAGCTGGCCGCTCATGGCGCTTTCCATCAGGGCTACCCAGAGCCCCCCCTCTGATACGTCGTGCGCACTCTGGAGCAGGCCCTTGCGGATGAGCATTTTGAGCTGCTCCTGGAGGGCGTACTCCTCTTCCAGGCTAAAGAAAGGCACCGGAGAGGCCTCCACCCCGTGTTCCTGCACCAGGTACTGGGAAGAGTTGAGGTCATTGCGGTTTTCGCCCAACATGTAAATAAGATCGCCCTTCTGCTGGAAAGCCAGGGAAGTATGGTGCTTTTTGTCCTCCACCACCCCGATCATGCCGATGGCCGGCGTAGGAAACACCGGTTCGGTATGCTCCTCGCGCACGGTGTGGTTGTAAAAGCTCACGTTGCCCCCGGTCACGGGCGTTTGGAATTTTTCGCAGGCGGCGCCCATGCCTTTGATGGCGTTTACAAACTGCCAGTAAACCTCCGGCTGGTAGGGATTGCCAAAGTTCAGGCAGTTGGTAATGGCGGAAGGCTGACCGCCGGATACGACGATATTGCGCGCCGCTTCGGCCACCGCTATCATGGTGCCCTGGTAGGGATCGGCGTGCACGTAGCGGGCGTTACAATCAACGGTCATGGCCAGGGCACGCTTGGTGTCTTTGAGATTCACCACCGCCGCATCGGAGGGGCGGTTGGTGTTCATATTGATGGTGCCCACCATGCTGTCGTACTGCTGGTACACGTAGCGCTTGCTCGCTATGTTGGGATGCTGAAGCAGGCGCTCCCCCACCGCTTTAAGGTCTTGGGGCACCGTCGTGCTGTTGATGTCAAATTCTTTGTAAGCCTGGTAATAAGCCGGTTCGCGGTACTCGCGGTAGTACACCGGCGCGCCTCCGCCCAGCACCAGCGGATCGGCCGGGGTTTGCGCCACCACTGCTCCATTCCAGTAGTAGGTAAGTTGGTCGCGGTCCACTACGGCGCCTATTTCGGCGCAGGGCAGGTCCCATTTTTCAAAGATGCGGCGCACCTCCTCTTCGCGGCCTTTTTTGACCACCGCCAGCATGCGTTCCTGGCTTTCGGAGAGCAGGATTTCCCAGGGCTGCATATCGTCCTGGCGGGTGGGCACCCGGTCCAGGTGGATGTCCATGCCCACCCCGCCGGCGGCGCTCATTTCGGCGGTAGAGCAGGTAATGCCGGCGGCGCCCATGTCTTGCATGCCTACGATGGCGCCGGTTTTGGCCAGCTCCAGGGTGGCTTCCAGCAGCAGTTTTTCCTGGAAGGGATCGCCCACCTGCACGGAGGGAATGTCATCCACGGAAGCATCGGTAAGGTCTTTAGAGGCAAAGGCTGCCCCAGCGATACCGTCCTTGCCGGTAAAGGAACCAATAATAAAAACGGGATTGCCGGGCCCTTCCGCCTTAGCGCTGATCACGGGATCCACCCCAATGCGCATAATGCCAGCGGAAAAGGCATTCACCAGCGGATTTTGATGATAGCTCTTGTCAAAATACACTTCGCCCCCCACGGTGGGCACGCCGAAGGAATTGCCATAATTGCCGATACCGCGCACCACCCCGTTGAGCAGCCATTTGGTGCGGTCTTCCGTAAGCTCCCCGAAGCGGAGGGAATTGAGCTGGGCAATGGGCCGGGCGCCCATGGTAAAAATATCGCGATTGATGCCCCCTACCCCAGTGGCCGCGCCCTGGTAGGGCTCTAGCGCCGAGGGGTGGTTGTGCGATTCTATTTTAAAAGCACAGGCCAGGCCTTCCCCCAGATCTACCAGGCCGGCATTTTCTTCCCCGGCTTTCACCAGCATGTGAGGCCCGTCTTTGGGCAGGGTTTTCAGCCACACGATGCTGTTTTTGTAGCTGCAGTGCTCACTCCACATCACGGAGTAGATGCTGAGCTCGTTGAAATTGGGCTCGCGGCCCAGTATCTCGCATATTTTCTGGAATTCACCTTCTAAGAGGCCTAATTCACCGGCCGTTTCTTCGGTTACGGGCTGGAGGGTGGCATCGCTCATGGCGGGGAGAGTTTGATGGAGGAATACTTGACGCCACAAAGGTAGGGCGGAAAGGGCCTAAATCGGCAATCCAGCCGACTTACTAGTGGCTACCTAAAGGGTCGAGTGTCTGTCCTAGAAATTTGGTCAGCACCTGTCCCGATTATTTCGGGGAGGCTTGCGCAGCTTCAATAAGCGGAGTTTACAAGGGTAAAAGAGCATTTTTGAAGCAAGCGTAACGAAGCTGACCGAGTTTATAGACAGACACTATCTACACAGCAATGGGCGCCTTGATAGCCGGATGGGGATGGTAGTCTTCCAGGACTATATCATCTACGCCAAAGGCAAAGAGGTCTCTCACCTCAGGATTGAGCCGGAGGCTGGGCAGCGCCCGTGGGGCGCGGTCCAACTGCTCCCTGGCCTGGTCCAGGTGGTTTACGTAAAGATGCGCATCACCCATGGTGTGTACGAAGTCCCCTACTTCCAGGTCGCAAGCCTGGGCCATCAGGTGGGTAAGCAGAGCATAGGAAGCAATATTAAAAGGCACCCCCAGGAACACATCCGCGCTGCGTTGGTACAGTTGGCAACTCAGGCGCCCTTCCGCCACGTAGAACTGAAAAAGCGTGTGGCAGGGCGGCAAGCCGCTTTCCGCCATTTTGGGGATTTCGGGCGGGTTCCAGGCACTGACGAGATGGCGGCGGCTATCGGGGTTTCGCTGGAGGTCCTCCACCACCTTAGCGAGTTGGTCCACCCCCTCAAAATCACGCCATTGCTTGCCATAGACCGGCCCCAGTTCGCCCCAATTTTCGGCAAATGGCCCGTCGGTAGCCACGCGCTCTTTAAAGTCCTTTAACGCCGCCTTCCAGCCCTCGCTGTACTTGGGGTACTTTTCATCCAGTCCCTTGGCCTGCAGATAGTGCTGAAAAGGCCATTCGTTCCAAATATGGACGCCGTTTTGCACCAGGTAGCGGATATTGGTATCGCCGCTGATAAACCAAAGCAACTCGTGTACGATGGCCCGAAAAGGCACTTTTTTGGTGGTCAGCAAGGGAAAACCATCCCTTAGGGGGAAGCGCATTTGATAGCCAAAAACGGAATAAGTACCTACTCCCGTGCGGTCTTCTTTACGCACGCCTTCATCGATGATATAGTGCAGTAATTTATGGTATTGATACATGGCATGAGGTTTATACGGCCTACCGGCCAAAAGTAAAACATTCCCACGGCAGCATAGGGACTTTTAGGGGTCCATTTTCTCGGGCAGGCTACCGAGCTGACGCCCCGCTGGGGATTTGCCAATTGGAGCGCAGCCAGTGGATTTGTGTACCCCTTGCTATTTATAGCGCCCCCACAAGGCAAATGCCTAAATTACAACCGTCCCTACCCCTCTTTTTTTTAAGGAGGGGAGAACGGGAGATAAAATCCTAAAAGACTGGCAAGTAAGGTGCTGTAGGCTAACCCGAAACTTTATGCTTGCTGGCGGGGCCTTTTTCCGCGCCCTTACCGGAAAAGCCTGAAGGGCTTTCATTTCTTAGCCGAGTTTCGCCCGCGGCGAGGCCGGGTACCAAACCGCCCCACTCCCCAACTCAATGAGCAAAACCTCCGGTTTTGCTTCCGCAATGCCTGCGTCCCACTGGCCAAGGTTGTAAACCTTGCGCCCAAAAGCCTGGGGTTTTACCCCAGGTAAAGCCCGTTCCCCCACACCCCAACCCAATGAGCAAAACCGGAGGTTTTGCTCAGCACCCCAACGGAATGGTTTTGGCCTCCTCCGGAGGCCCATGGCAGGGTTCATTGCCCGCCTGGCTACCCAGCTGACGCCTCGCAGGGGCGTTGCCCATAGGAGCGCATTCAGTGGATTCGGGTATTCCGGGGAAGTTTTGCGTTCCAATGAAAACGACCAGGCAAAAGCTTAAAGTACAACCACCCCTACCCCTCCTTTTTTAAGGAGGGGAGAACGGGAGAGAAAAACCTAAAGGTCTGGCAAGCAAGGTGCTGTAGGCTGGCCCGAACCTTCATTTTTGCCTGCGGGGCCTTTTAGCTCACCTCAACAGAAAAGCCCGAGAGGCTGGCAGGATAATAACCTGGTTTCGCAGATGGCGAGACCGGGCATAAAGACCCTCCCTCCCCAAAAAAAAACGCCCCCCGGTGCAGTACCGGGCGGCGTCTTGTACCTGGATTTACAAAATGACGGGTTTAGGAACGGATGTGCCCTTCCCCGTGCACGTAGTATTTATTGGTGACCAACTGCGGCAAGCCCAGAGGGCCGCGATGGTGCAACTTATCGGTGCTGATGGCCAGCTCGGCGCCTACGCCCATCTGCCCGCCATCGGTAAAGCGGGTGGAAGCGTTGTGGTACACCGCGGCGCTGTCTATCTGCTCCATAAAACGGGCCGCTTTGGCCTTGTCCTGGGTGAGGATGGTAGCGCTGTGGTGGCCGCTGTAATGGTTGATGCGCTTGATGGCGTCATCTTCATCATCGGTAAGGGCGATGAGGGCTTTCAGGGCGAGAAACTCTTCGTACCAGGCATCTTCTGCAGGAATGGGACCCGCATCGGGGAGTACCTTACGGACTTGCTCATCGGCAATGAGCTCCACGTCCTTGGCTTTTAGGGCCTCGGCCAGCTTCTGGACAAAGGCATCCCGCTGGGGCATCTGCGCATCCACCAGAACCTTGTCCAGGGCATTGCAGCCGGAGATTTTGTCGGTCTTGGCGTTTACGATCACCTTGATGGCCAGGTCCACGTCGGCATCCGGGGCCACGTAAGCGAAGTTGTTGCCCCGGCCACTCACCAGCACGGCGCAGCGGGCGTGTTCTTTTACAAAGTCAATGAGGCGTTCGCCGCCGCGGGGCACGATCAGGTCCAGGGGCTGGTCAGGATTGCGCAGGAATTCCTGGGTTTCTTCCCGGCTTTTCTGCATGTATTGAATCCAGTCGTTATCCAGTCCATGTTCTTTTAGGGCCTGGTGCCAGAGTTCTACCAGAATGAGGTTGCTGTTGAGCGCCTCTTTACCGCCCTTGAGGAGGATTTTGTTATTGGCTTTAAAAGCCAGCACTGCCGCCTCGATGGTCACATCCGGACGAGATTCATAGATGATCATGATGGTGCCGAAGGGGGCCGATTTATTGGTCACGTGCAGGCCTGAGCTCAGGGTGTTGTCGTAAAGCACCTTCCCGATGGGGTCTTCCTGGGCGCGTACCTCGCTTACGGCGCGGGCCATGTCGTCTACCTTGGCGCTATCTACTACCAGGCGGTCATAGAGGGCTTGGTCATCGCGGTTAAAGGCGTCGAGGTCTTTCTTGTTGGCCGCGATCACTTCATTGCGGCGTTGCTGGAGCAGTTCTACCATGCGGTCCAGTACTTTATTTTTAATGTCTGTAGAAAGGAGTTGCATACTATGATTTTTTAACGTTTCAGGATAATGGTTGGAAAAACGGCTGGAGCACCACTTTCCCGGTTCTGATATAAAACCTTGACAGCCAAAAAAGCCTACAAGGTTCCGGGGCTTAGTTAACCTCGTCCGAGGTTACCCGGGTACCCACTTCTTTGCCGGCTACGAGATCGAGGATCACATTGTCGCGCATGCCATTGGCTATGAAAGTGGGGATGTTTTTGGAAGCGGTGGCCTTGGCTACACTCAGTTTGGAGTGCATACCGCCGCGGCCCTCGGCTTCGCCTTTGTCGGATTTTTGGATAAATTTTTCTACGTCTTGCTCGGTAGTAACGTTGCTGATCAGGCGGCTGGCCTCATCATCGGGGTGACCGGTAAATAAGCCATCGGTATCGGTGAGCAAGATGAGCATATCCACTTCAATAAGCTCGGCCACCAGGCTGGCCAGTTCATCGTTATCGGAAAACATACTCATGGAGAGCGATACCGCATCATCTTCATTGGCGATGGGCACCACCCCTTGTGAAAGCAAACCGTTGTAACAATTGATCATGTTTTCGCGGTGCTTACCGGGGCTAAAGTCTCTTTTGGTAGCCAGGACCTGGCCGCAACGCATGCCGTATTCGTGAAAGATGCTGTAATAATGCCGCATCATCCTGGGCTGCCCCACGGCAGAATAAACCTGGCGGCGCACGGTATCATCCTGGATGGTATTATCCATCACTTCTTTTCCAGCTATGACCGATCCGGAAGACACCAAAATGGTTTCAATACCCTGCTCGTAGAGGGTGGCGATCTGGGCCACTAGTTTCTTAAGGGTGGGGAGCATGATGCGGTTGTCGCGGTTTACCATCACGTTGGTCCCCACCTTCACCACTATCTTTTTTACATCTTCGGGAGCACTCATCTACGTATTGCTTTCTTTACCCAGCTCTACAGCCCGGTTAAAGGCGGCGTAAGCGGCTTCTTTGATGCGTTCTTTTACGTTATTGTCTTCCATGGAGTCCAGGGCAGCGCGGGTGGTCCCGCCTTTAGAGGCTACGCGGTCCATCCATTTGGCCGGGGTAAGATTGTTTTTCTTGAAGAGCTCTACGGCGCCCTCAAAGGTGGTGCTCACCAGCACCTTGGCATCGTGATCAGAGAAGCCCATTTTTTCGGCGGCTTCCAGCATGCTCTGCATAAAGTAGAAAACGTAAGCCGGACCGCTGCCGGAAATACCGGTGGAGGCATCCACATCGTTTTCCGTGTCCAGGCGTACCGAGCGGCCGGTGGTATCCAGTAAAGACTCTACGGTACTGAGCTCCAGGCGGGAGACTTCGTCAGCAGCAGTGAAAGAGGTAAGCCCTTTGCCTACCTGAGCCGGCAGGTTGGGCATGGCGCGAACTACTTTGCGGAGGTTGAGCTTCTCTTGCATGTACTCGATGGTGACCCCGGCCATAATGGAGATCACGATTTGCCCTTCGTCTACCAACGGCTGCAGGGTGTCAAAGAGCTCTTCGGTGTGGTAGGGCTTTACGGCGATGAAGATAATATCGGCCTTGCTTACGCAGTCCCGAAGGTGGTCATATACGTCGAAGTGACTTTTTTTGCGGAGTTCTTTGGTTTTTTCGGGAGCATTGTCCGAGATCATCAGATCGCGGTCTTTAAGCATGTCGCTTTTGGCGATGGCTTCGGCGTAGGCAAGTCCCATGTTGCCCGCACCTATTACCAATACTTTCATGAAGGTATTGAGGATTTATATTATTTTTCAGTCCTTAAAAATTGTTACAAAAACCGTGCACACTGTCATAATGGCAGTAGTTTTTTACTGATATAAAGGTATAACACCTAGGAATGACTGACTCGAATAAAGGCTAATGGCCGCTAGGCGTGCCGCTACCACATTTGGCCGGGAGGCCTAAAAAAAACATCTGTACTCAAATGAGCATGCCCACGATGACGGCTGTGAATAGACAGGCCAGGGTGCCGGCTACCAGGGCGCGTACGCCCAGCTCGGAAAGTTCGCTCCGGCGGCTGGGGGCCAGCGCCCCGATGCCCCCGATCTGGATGCCGATGCTGGCAAAATTGGCAAAACCACAAAGGATGTAGGTGGCTATGATGACGCTCTTCTCGTCGCTAAAGCGGCCTGCTTCCACCATTTCGCCGAGGGACACATAGGCCACGAATTCGTTGAGAATGGTCTTCTCGCCCAGCAGCTGGCCTACTAAGACCACATCGGCACTGGATACGCCCATGAGCCAGGTAAGCGGGGCCAGGGTGTAGCCCAAAATAAATTGCAAGCTCAGGCCCTGATACTGCCCGTGGGTGAGCTCCTGCACCCAGGCATTGAGGCCTGTCCAGCTGCCGAGGCCATCTTCGAGGAGGGCATTGGCTAGGGCTATAAGCGCGATGAAGACCAGCAACATGGCGCCTACATTAACGGCCAGCCGCAGGCCATCGGTGGTTCCGTTGGTAATGGCATCCAGGGCATTGCTGCCTAGCTTTTGCTCCTCGAGCTTCATGTCTTGGTTTACCGTCTTGGTTTCGGGGACCAAAATTTTGGAAGCTACTACCGCGGCGGGAGCGCTCATGAGGGAGGCCGCGAGGAGGTGCTTGGCAAAAAAGGCCTGCTGGGCGGGGTCTTCGCCCCCCAAAAAACCGATATACGCCGCCAATACACCGCCCGCAATGGTGGCCATACCGCCGCTCATAAGGCAGAGGAGCTCGCTGCGGGTCATTTTTTGGATGTAGGGTTTTACCAGGAGGGGCGATTCGGTTTGCCCCAAGAAAATATTACCGGCCGCGGCGAGGCTTTCGGCCCCGCTAAGGCGCAGGGTGCGGCGCATAAACCAGGCAAAACCGTAAACCACCTTCTGGAGAATACCGTAGTAGAAAAGCAAGGCGGTAAGCGCGGAAAAGAAGATAACCGTGGGCAGCACCTGAAAAGCAAAGATATAGCCCAGGGAATCGGTATCGGTGATAAGGCTGCCAAAGAGAAACTCGGCCCCATCAGAGGCAAAACTGAGCAGGGTAACGAAGAAGCTACTGAGCGCGTCAAAGGTGCTGCGGGCCGGGGGAAATTTGAGAATGGCCAGGGCAAACAGCACCTGGATAATGAGCCCCTTGGCTACCAGGGCCCAATTGATACTGCGCCGGTGGCTGGAGAGTAAGAAGGCGATGAATAAAAGGACGGCCATGCCCAGTAAGCCCCGCCCAATATTGGCCCAGGTGAATTCGCTGTTTTGAAAGTCGTACTGCAGCGGGAGGGCGCCTGCTGAGGGAGCGCCTTCTGCGGGGGGCTCTAGCCCAAAGTGAAAGCGCACTTTCCCTTCCTGAAACACCAAGACCGAATCCGTGAGCCGCTGAAGGGTATAAAAACGCTGGGTATCGCTGGGGAGCCGGTAGCGGTAAATCAGGCTATCGCCCACCCGGCGATAGGTGCCAGCGGCCCGTAAACTGTCTTTGGCGACCAATTCGTAGTGGAAGGTCCCATCAGGGCGCATGAGCAGATAATCACTGCTATCGATGGGCAGGAGGCTATCGCCTGCCAAATTGGTAACGGCCTGGAAATGCCAACGGCGCGCCAATTCGCCTTGGGCCTGCACCAGGGAAAGCGGCCCCAGGGTGCATAGCAAAAGTAATCCCCAAAACCGGCTTTTAAAGCCCGTTTTGGGGAACAAGACATGCTGCGCAGCGGCCCGGTCAGCTTTGCCGACGGTCGATCTCATCGCGGATGCGGGCCGCTTTTTCATAATCTTCTTCTTTTACGGCCTCATCAAGCAGCTGGTTGAGCTGGCTAAGCGATTGGCTGGCCAGATTGGGCATGGCCTTGCCCTTGCGGGGGCTCTCTTCAGGACTGGCAAATTCTTGTTCGCTGCCCGCCGTAGAGGTGGGTTCTCCCGTTTCTTCCATGCCTTCGCCGCTATCTTGCAGGAGCACGCCGGCTTCGTCCAAAATCTCCCGATAGGTATAAATGGGGGTCCCAAATCGGATGGCCAGGGCTACGGCGTCACTGGTGCGCGCGTCGAGCACCTGCTCCTCCCCTTCCCGTACGCATACCAGAATGGAGAAAAATACGCCATCTTCCAGCTTGTGAATGATCACCTCCTTAAGGGAAATGGCAAACTGCTCGGCAAAAGACTTAAAAAGGTCGTGCGTAAGGGGGCGCGGCGGGTTCATATCCTTTTTGAGGGCAATAGCGATGCTCTGGGCCTCAAACCCTCCGATGATAATGGGCAGGCGCTTGTCGCCTTTTTCCTCGGCCAGCACCAGGGCGTAGGCCCCGGTTTGCGTCTGGCTGTAGGAAAGGCCTTTTACGTAGAGCTTTACAGGCTCCATATTAATTCTGGGCCTTAAATTCCTTAACCGCTTCGGTAAGACGGGGCACCACTTCAAAGGCGTCCCCTACTACCCCGTAATCAGCCGCCTTGAAAAACGGCGCTTCCGGGTCGTTATTAATGGCTACAATGGTTTTGGAGGCACTTACCCCGGCCAGGTGTTGGATAGCCCCGGAAATGCCTATGGCCACGTAAAGGTCGGGTTTAATGGCTATCCCGGTTTGGCCCACGTGCTCAGCGTGGGGGCGCCATTCCATGTCGCTTACGGGCTTGCTACAGGCGGTACCGGCATCCAGTACTTCGGCCAGTTCTTCCAGCATATCCCAGTTTTCAGGGCCTTTGAGCCCCCGGCCGCCAGACACCACGCGTTCCGCTTCGGGAAGGGGAATCTGGCCTTTCACGCGGTCTACTTCTTTCACCTCTACCCGCGGGGCATCTCCTACCTGGGCGCTGCCTTCCGATAGGCTGGCGCTGCCCTCTACTTTTTCGGGAGCTATGCTGTTGGGCACGAATACTACCACCTGCTTATCGGCCTGGCTGCTCAGTTCGTTGAAACCCTTGGAAGAGAAAACGCTGCGCCGGACGGTAAATGGCTCGGTGCTTTTAGGCAGTTGGGTTACGTTGGTAAGCAGGGCCGCCTCCAGCGCCACGGTAAGAGCAGGCGCCAGGGCTTTACCGTTGAACGTACCACTTATTATCACGGTAGTGGCTTCTTTCTCTTGGGCCACTTGCGCCACGGCTTGGCCGTAGGCGTTGGCATCGAAGCTTTTCAAAGCCTCATCCTTTAGCTCTATTACTTCTTTAAGGCCGTAGTTTCCGGCCTGGGCCAGGTCCTCTTCCGGCTGCCCTATGGACACCCCGTAGGCTTCGGTGCCCAGCATTTCGGCCGTTTTGGCCGCATAAGTAGCCGCTTCCCAAGTGGTTTTTTTAAAGTTTCCGTCCCAATTTTCCAGATATACCAGTACAGACATTGCTTGTATTCTTTAGTGTTTTCTTAAAAAAATCCGGCCCGACCGCTTAGAGGGCTTTGGCCTCTTCGTGCAGGAGACGAACCAGTTCGTCCATGTTTTCCGCATCTACCATCTTCACGTCTCCCTTAGGCGCGGGCTTTTCAAAAGTACCCACCTTAGTGCGTGCTTCTACCTCGGCGGGCTGCCGCACGTCCAGTGGTTTTTTCCGGGCCTGCATGATGCCGCGCATGTTAGGGATCTTTAGGTCGCTTTCTTCCACCAGTCCTTTTTGGCCCCCTATCACAAAGGGCATTTGAGCGGATAGCTTTTCCTTACCGCCGTCTATTTCGCGGGTCAGCTCAGCTTTATCACCTTCCACTTCCATCCCTACGCAGGCATTGATGAAGGGTTGCTGGAGGAGCGCCGCCAGCATGCCGCCCACCTGGCCGCCATTGTAATCTATGGATTCTCGGCCCGCTATGATCAGGTCGTACTGCTCCGCTTCGGCCACCGCGGCTATTTGCTTGGCTACCTGGAAGCCATCTACCGCTTCCTGGTCCACCCGGATGGCATTATCGGCCCCTATGGCCAGCGCCTTCCGCAGGGTAGGCTCCACTTCGGCGCCGCCTACGGTAAGCACGGTCACTTCCGCGCCCTCTTTTTCCTTCAGCCATACCGCCCGGGTAAGGCCAAATTCATCATACGGGTTAATCACAAATTGCACCCCTTCTTTATCCAGGGCGCTATTATCGTCGGTAAATTTGATTTTGGTGGTGGTATCAGGTACGTGGCTGATACAAACAAGAACCTTCATATCGTCCAAACTTGCTTAAAGGGTTATTCCAAAAATAGATGATGCGAAAATAGCCCAAAAAAGGGCGTTGGCAAAAGCCCCTTTTTGCTAGGCTTCGCCTTTAGAAAGGGGCGGGCGCCCCATTTGTTCAGTGGGCTAGGCCCGCTGGGCCAAAAGTGATTTACCCCCCATCTTGTACCGAGATTTTAGGAATGAGCTTTTCCCCGTGGTGGCATTTTCTTGGGGGGCGCAGCCTTCGGCTAAATAGCCGGAATAGGCCCGTGGACAAAGTTGTTTAAGCCTTTCGGCCCCAAGTTGCTATCTTTGCCACCAAGGGAGGAACAGCTTTGTTAAAGCCGCTATGTGGGTAGGAATACGCCCCTTGAAAGCTTCCCTTAAATGGATAAACCTACTCCCATGAATTTAACCATGATTGCCGCCCTGGCCGAAAACCGGGTGATTGGCAAGGACAACCAGCTCATCTGGCGCTTTCCCAACGATCTGAAGCGCTTTAAAAAGCTTACCCTGGGCCATCACGTGCTCATGGGGCGCAAAACCTTTGAAAGCGTAAACCGGCCACTGCCCGGCCGGACCAACGTGGTCATAACCCAGCAAAAGGATTACCAGGCCCCCGGCTGCATCGTGGTCCACACCCTGGAAGAAGCCCTCCGTAAAGCGGAAAACGACCCGCAACCCTTTGTGATCGGGGGCGCCAAAATTTACGAGCTGGCCCTGCCCTACACAGATAGCATGGAGCTTACCTACATCCATCACGCTTACAAGGGCGACACTTACTTTCCCGAATGGGATCCGCAGAAATGGCAACTAACCGCCCGCGAAGCACACCCGGCCGATGAAAAGCATCCCCATGCTTTTGAGTACCGCACTTATCAGAAAGTGAAGGGGCAATAGCTAGCCTAAATAGTGTCTGTCTATAAAGTCCAATCTCGCTTCTAGCGAGACGATCGTCC
>JAVLBR010000310.1:0-1681 GCA_031581125.1 Schleiferiaceae bacterium
GAGGACTTTTGGTGCACAGCTGGCGGAACTTGCAGCTTAAGCAGGCTTTGGTCTTATAGTGTTTTACCTGATAGTATTTGCCCTTTTTGTAGGTGTGGCCGTTGGTGGTAAGTTTCTGTCCCTCCGGACATTCATAGTAGTCTTCCTTCCTGTTGTAGGTGAAGTTCTCGATCTCGTATTCCCGTACGCGCTGTTGCCCATTTGGGCGCGCGGTATCGCGGGGCGCGACCAGGGTGTCTATTCCCCAGTTGTGACACTGGGCTATTTGCTGACCGTTATGGTAGCCTTTGTCAAAAAGTACCGTAAAAGGGTGGCCTATGATGCTCTTGGCGCGCGCCACCATGGGCGCCAAGGCACGGGAGTCATTAGTGTTGGTGACCTGATAATCCAGCAGTAGTTTATGCCGGGCATCTACGGTGGTTTGGAGGTTATAAGCTACTTCGGTGATATTATTGCGCACCATCAGGTGCCGGCTTTCTGGGTCACTGGTAGAGATCTGGTTTTCATCGCTGGCGTCGAGTTGTTTCTTCAGCCCTTGATAGCGTTGCTTTTGCTCCTTGCGGTGTTGTATCTGATCCCGAATTTCTTGCTCCTTCTCCTCATCTCCATCGGCCTCGGCCAGGGCCGCTTCGTGCTCCTCCAGTTTGCGCTCAATATAGTCCAGGTGCTGCTGGATCTTCTTCTCGTTTACCCCGTAGGATTCTGGAAATAACATTTCAGTCTATTTTGGAGATAGATTTTACCGTTTCCAGATTTAAGGTACTTTTCCCGCCGGGTCGCATCCTGCTGATTAAGACAGCCCTCCCAATAAATAAGCTTTAAAGGTCGCCTTTTTCTGGTAGAGGCTACCTTACCTTCATTGTGGAGGGCTACTCTTTTTTCTAAATCAGCCGTATAGCCTGTGTAGAGCATATGGTCTTCGAGCGAGATTAAGACGTAAACGTAATAGGTTTTCATAATTGTAGCGAATCCAACGGGGTGAATTATTCTTCTTGGAGTTCTGAGCGCGGAGTTTGGTGGAGTCGCCGGCGATGAGCACCCCACCGATCAAATCGTGATTCTTGGCGATTGCAACAGTATGGCGGAAGACGCGCTTGATTGCCTTGGGATGATCTCGTCTAAAGTTGGCGATCGTATTGTGATCCGGGTTTACCCCGTTGGTTTTGCAAACCTACGGGGTGAAGCCCACATAGCAACCACATAAGCTCAACGTTACGCTGACATTCACGCTCGAGCTCTCGGGAGGAGCGATAGCGATTTACCCCGTAGTTTGAACAAACAACGGGGTGAAGATAACCGTAGATGTACAGTTTTAAGAGATCACCGGGATGGTAAGGTGGTTTATCCCGTAGGCCCCGCCATCGGGGACGTCCCTCACCCTTGTGCCGAACTTTGCTAAAACCCAGTTCCCCAAGGTTCAGATGATCCACAAACTGGTCAATCAATCTGACCACATTATCATCAGGGATGATATCATCTATAGCCGTGGGGAACAGCGCTGCCTGCCGGTTTAGCCCGTGTTTCACAACTTCGGGCCGGTCGAAGGACCGTAGCCCTTGGCTACGGACTAAACCTACTTGATGTTCCATATTACTAAGGTCGAGAAAACCCAGGCATCCACAGCATTACGGGAAAAAAGCTATCCACAAAGAGGTGTGGAGTATTTAGACAGTCTGACGGT
>JAVLBR010000053.1:0-13110 GCA_031581125.1 Schleiferiaceae bacterium
GTTTCGCTTGGAGCGAAATTCAAGGATCTCGCCTTTGGCCGGAGCTTACTTTTTTAGACAGACACCAATTAAAACCGCAGCTTTTCCGCCCGCGTGATCTCTCTTTTGCCCGGAGGGCCCGGCTTCTTCTCTACGGCAAAGCCGGCGGCTTTTAAGGCGCGGCGGACGCTGCCTTTAACGCAGTAGGTGACCAAGACTCCGCCGGGACGCAAGCTGGCATACAGGGCGCTGAAGATCTTTTCGGTCCAGAGGTCTGGCTGGGCCTCGGGGGCAAAGGCATCAAAATAAACCAGGTCAAATAGGGCAGGGGGGAAGGCGGTGGTCCGGAGGTCGCCCTCCTGTTTATGGAGCTGGAAAAAGCGGTGGAGCGCATAGTTTTCTGACCAGGGGGCTTGGTGCAGGGCTTGCAGCCAGGCGGCAGGGCCGGCGCGGGGGTAGGATAAGGTTTGCCAGGTGGCGGGGGACAAGGGGTATTTTTCCAGGGCCGTGTAGTGAATGAACTGCCCCTGCTGCTGGGCATACCGCGCGGTAAGGAGGGCATTGAGACCGGTCCCGAAGCCCACCTCCAGCAAATCGATCCGCGACTGGGCCGGAAGGGAGTGTAGGCCGGTTTTCAGGAATACGTGTTCCGACTCTTGCTGGGCGCCGTGAATGGAGTGATAGTGCTGGTCCAGTGCAGCCAGGTAGAGGGTAGGGCTGCCATCGGCCGTGGTGTACCGGGCCAGCGGCTCGCTCATAGCTGAGCGGCGCTGATGCGCATGCGTTTGATCTTGCCCAGGGGGCCGCGGCAGTAGTTTTGATGGCAGGCGGCGCAAGTTTGCACCATGCCATTGTAAGCCGCCTTGGCGGCGCGGGGGTTGGGGGCCGCTTTGAGGCTATCGTAGTGGCGGGTATATTGCTGGGCCAGGGCTTTAAAGGTGGCCTCCTTGTGCTCTCCACTGGTAGACGGGGCGCTGTGAATGCGCTGGAAGTTTTCCGGAAAAGTGGCGGGGAGCTTACCGGCCAGGAGGGTGTCTCTTAGGGCCAGGTTTTCTTCGTACATGCGGCGCATAAGCCGGGCCAATTCGCTGGGCTGGTACATTTCCAGCTCTTTTGAAGCATTTTCTTCCTTTGAGGAGCTTTTTTCGCTGGCTTTTTTACCGGCATTTTGCTGGCAGCCGAAAAAAAAGGATGCCCCAGCGAGGCATCCTATGAGGAGCAAGCGTTTCATGGGCTTAGCCTTTGAGGATTACGCCGTGGGCTACGTAGTTGAGGCTTATTTCCGGTTCGGTGATGGCCTCAATTTCTTCCTTGGACTTGCCGGCATCTTCGGCCAGGTGGCGGAGGTAGGGGACGTCCAGGGTATCGATGTGGGCGTAGCCATCCACAATGGCCTTTTCCCCATTCAGGTTTTTAGGTACGAAGAAGCCGTAATCTTTAAAACTGATGCGCATTTCCTGGCCTTTGCCGAGGTCCATTTTCATCCAGCAGCCTTTCTTGGAGCAGGAGGAGTTAATGGTGCCCGCCACTTTCACCTGGAGGCTGTCTTTTTGGCCCATGAGGGTGCTAAGCTTCTGGGCTTCCACGGCGCCCTCGGGCGAAATGGTGTCGCCAAAATAATGGGGGGCCGGAGCATCCATTTGAGCCTTAGTAGCTAAGGTGTCCGGGGAAGCCGAACCGTCTCCTTCCGGCTGGTTTGTGTTATTTTTGCAAGCGATTAAGCCCAGGATGAGGGCTGAGAAGAGCGCGATCTTTTTCATAATTATTGGTTTGTTCATAGCGGCAAAGATACAAACGTTCAACACCACTCCCTTAGGCCAGCTTCTCAAGCGTACGAAGCAGCCATGGCTGTGCCGGCATCCCTTTGCGGGTGAGCACTTGCTGGGCTGGTCCTCCTTAAACCCTTTATTACATGAAGATTACAAAAATTGATGAATCGCGATTGCCCCAGGCCGATTTTAGGAATCTGGTATTTGGCACCCAATTTAGCGACCACATGCTGGTATGTCATTACCGCAATGGGGCCTGGGAAGAGGCAGAAATAAAGCCTTACGGCCCCTTCTCCTTTACCCCCGCCATGCACACCCTGCACTATGGGCAGGCCATTTTTGAAGGGCAGAAAGCCTACCACCGGGAAGATGGTAAGGTGGGCATATTCCGCCTGGAAAAGAATGCCGAGCGGCTCAATAACTCCGCCCGGCGGATGTTTATGCCCGAATACCCGGTGCCGGATTTTGTGGCGGGCGTTAAAACTTTGATAGACCTGGACCGCGGCTGGGTGCCGGACGACCTGGAGTCGTCCCTCTACATTCGGCCCTTTATGTTTGGCAGCTCCGAGTTTGTGGCAGCCCGGCCCTCGGAAAACTTCACCCTCTGCGTGATCACCTCCCCCGTGGGGCCCTATTATGCGGGCAACGTGAAAGTGAAGGTAGAAGAACGCTATACCCGCAGCGCCACCGGGGGGGTAGGCGCTACTAAATGTGCGGGCAACTACGCCGGGGCGTTTCTGCCCACCGACGAAGCCAAAAAGCAGGGCTATACCCAGGTAATATGGACCGACCATGCCAGCCACGAGCTGGTAGAGGAAAGCGGCACCATGAATATTGGGTTCATCATAGACAACACCTTCGTAACGCCCCCCCTAAGTGACCGGATCCTGCCCGGCATTACCCGGGACTCCATCCTGCAAATGCTGCGAGCGGAAGGAGACCTTCAGGTGGAGGAGCGGCCCATTAAGGTGCCTGAGGTAATCGAAGCCGCGCAGGGCGGACGTCTAAAAGAAGCCTTTGGCATGGGCACCGCCGCGGTGATCAGCCCTATTTCCACCATCGGCTACCGGGGCACCGATTACGAAATTCCTACCCCAAGGGATGGGCATGGCATGCGCATCAAGAAAACGCTTACCGACATTCGCCAGGGGAGAAGGGAAGACCCCTACGGCTGGATGACGCTTCTTTAGGGGCTGTCTATAAAGTCTACTCTCGCTTCTAGCGAGACGATCGTCCTCAAAATCCTCTTCTCGCCTCTGGCGAGACTCCGCTTTTAGAAGCTGCGCTAGCCCCGCTAACACACGACTCCCGTCGTGCCTTCTATAATACGAGTGGGTAACCAGGCGAGGTGACTTACGCGGTAACTTTGAGACTGACTTAAAACCCACCCCGCCTCGACCGGGTGGGTTTTTTTGTGCCATGCTTGCGGGCCTGCTCCAGGCTTAAAGCCCCCAATGGATGTCATGACGAAAAGCTTTGAACGCGCCTAAGGGAGCAAAGGCTTGAAAGCAAGCTTAAAAGCCCAAATCCTCCATTGAGCCCCCCATTTCCACCATTTACCGCCCTACCAGCTACTTGGCATTGCATAGTACCTTTGGAGGGCTTTATCTTTGCCCCCACAAACGAAAACCAAAAACCGCGATGAAATCCTTCTTTCTCCTTATCCCCCTCTTGGGCAGCCTTTCGCTCGCCGGACAGGCGCCGCCCCTGGAAAGCCTTTATCAAGAACTATCGCAGTACCCCCAGTGTGTGGCCCTGGACTATCATCCGGGGGCAGACGATTCCTTTTCGCTGGACTTGGGCCATCCCAGCCTCCAGCTTACCTGCAGTGGTCGCCTGGAAAAGGTGCGGGTGCTGCTCATGCGGGAGCCCATCACCACCCAGGCCGTGCTGGCCAAGACGCTTTTGGCGCTCGGTTTTCAGCGGGTTCCCGCACCCGGTCTTTCCGCCCCGGACCCCGCCATGAAGGTACTGGGCGCCACCACCGCGGCCGGGCAAAAGCAGCTTTGCTTACTCGTGCAGGAAGCCCAGGGCCAGCGGCAATGGCTGATAAGCCTTACGGGCGATGTCCAGCTCGAAAAATCCCGTTCATGAAGGTAGATAACACCAAAGCACAAATGCGCAAGGGCATTCTGGAGCTCTGCATTTTACAATTGCTCCATCAGCGTTCTGCCTACGCCAATGAGATCATCTCCGCCCTGAAGGAGCAAGAGCTCATCGTGGTAGAAGGGACCTTATACCCCCTGCTTACCCGGCTTAAAAACGATGGCCTGCTCGAATACCGCTGGGAAGAATCTACCGCCGGGCCTCCGCGCAAATATTACAGCATCACCGAAGCGGGTTGTGCCGCCCAGCAAGAGTTGCAAAAAACCTGGCAGCAACTGGCACAAGCCGTAAAAGCCACCCAACAAAATCCCAACCCCTCATGAAAAAGACCCTCAACATCAATTTGGGCGGCACCGTCTTTCACATCGATGAAGACGCCTTTGCCCGCCTCGAAAGTTACCTCAACAGCCTCCAAAATAAATTGGCCAAAACCCCCGGGAAGAGCGAGATCATAAGCGATGTGGAACTGCGCATGGCCGAGCTCTTCCAGGAAAAACGCAGCGGCCCGGAGGGCGTGATAAGCCTTTCCATGGTAGAAGAAGTGATCAGCGTAATGGGCCATCCGGAAGATTACCTGGATGATGCCACCCAGGAAGCCGGCACCGGTGCTTCCGCTGATCCCGGCAGCTACACCGCTACCAAAAAGCTCTTTCGCGATCCCGACAGCCGCATCCTCGGCGGGGTGGCCAGTGGCCTGGCCCATTACTTTGGCATTGATGTCATTTGGCTCCGCCTTCTGTTTTTGGTGCTCCTTTTTACGGGCGGCCTATCCATTCTCATCTATTTCATCCTATGGCTGGCCGTGCCCAAGGCCCACACCACCACCGACCGGCTTCGCATGCGGGGCCAGCCGGTAAACTTATCCACCATCGAAATGGGGCGGCCCGTCCCGTCCCGTAGCCATTCCACCCTGGGTCATTTCCTCAGCCGTTTTGGTCAGGTCCTGGGCACCATCTTTCGTTTTCTCCTCAAGTTTGTAGGGGTGCTCTTGCTCATTGGCATTGGCCTTGGCCTTCTCTCCCTCATTTTCGGCGGGCTCTTTTACTCGGGCGATCTCCTGCAGGATCTGCCCCTGCGGGAAGGCTTTGGCTTTCTGCTGCCGGACGAAGAAATGGCCAATATCGTCACCATCGGACTCTTGCTCATCGGCGTGCCCTTGCTCATCTTTATCGTTCATTTTGCCATTCAGCTCATTACGCAAACCACCGCCCTGCACCCCAACACCCGCAACGGTATGCTTATCCTCATTGCCGTAGGCCTGGTTATGACCACCTATTCCGGCATCCAGATAGGCCGGGAATTTGACGAAGAGAATGCTTATACCCAGCGCTTACCCCTGGACAGTACGCGCCGGTACCACGTATTGAGCCTGCCCTGGGATTCTCTCAGCGAAGAGCTCGAGGAAGACGACGGGGTACGCCATCTTCACCTCTTTAGCGATAGCCTTTTGGCCATCCAGGGGGTGGATTTTGACATTCGGCGCTCCCCCCGGAATTATAGCTACCTGGCCACCGAAGTGACCTCCCAGGGCCCCACCGAAAAGCAGGCCCTCCAGTATGCCCGGGCGGTGAACTACCCCTTTTCTTATGCCCAGGATACCCTCACCTTCCGGAATTACTATCTCCTGCCCAAGGGGAGCCGCTTCCGGGGGCAGGATGTGGAATTGACCCTTTATCTGCGCCCGGGCGATACGGTCCTTATCGAGGGCGGCATGGAAGCCATTCTTGATGATGTGGACAATGTCCACGACACCTGGGACTGGGACATGGGCGGCTACCAGTGGACCATGAAACCGCAGGGCCTCACCTGCGTAGATTGCCCGGCCGATGTAAAACGCACCGATCCCGCCGAGCGCCGGGAAGGTGCGCTTGAAGCCCGCACGGAAGAGCTGCGGCGCCGTAAGGAGGCCCTCCAAAACCTGGACATCAAACTGGAAGGCCTGGGAGAGCTTAGCCAGCTAGAGGCCCTCAAAGAACTAGAAAAGCTGAAAGCCCTGGGCCGCCTGGAGGATACCACCCTCCAGGAGATCCGCATCAAGGTAGATGGCGACCAGATCCGCATCTGGCAGCGCTAGCCTTGGTAGCGCCTGGTTTCCCGCCCAGCGGGGCTTTTTTTTAGGCCTCCCGGCCAAATGTGTTATCGCCGTCCGCTACTTTTGCGCCCTATTCATCATCAGCCCAAAAAGCATATGAGCCAGGCGCCGGAGGTCTTCTTCCACGTGGGATTGAGTAAAACGGGGACCACCTTTTTGCAATACCGGGTATTCCCCAAACTGCAGGGCCTCCACTACATCCAGCGGACGCGTTACCGGCAGGCGCCCGCCCTCATCCAGCGAGGGGAGGCGGCTCGTTATTTGGTATCGCGCGAATTCGATCAGCAGTTTGAGGAGGAAGTGCGCTGGTTTGCCCAAAAGGTGCCGCAGGCGCAGCCCCTCATTGTATTCCGCCGTCATGATAGCTACATGGCCTCCCAGTACCGGCGCTTTGTCAAAAACGGATTTGCTGGCCCGCTCCAAGACTTTATTGATCTGGACGGAGACAGCGGATACTTCCGGCGGCAAGACCTCGATTACCGCCGCTACCTGCGGGTCCTGGAAGCGCACTTTAGCGCGGCGCCCCTGGTTTTCTGTTATGATGATCTTAAGGAGCAGCCCGAAGCATTTTACCAGGTACTGGCCCGCAGCATGGGCGTCCACCTCTCGCTGGACGACATAGATCGCTCCCGCAAACATACCTCCTACAGCAAGCGGCAGCTGCTCTTTCTGCGGCGGGTATCCGGGCACCTCAACTTAAGCAAGCGCCGAATGGCCCCCTGGGGCCCTGCTCACTTCCTGCTGAAGCTCTTCCGGGAAGGCCTGCGCTACAGCTTGCTCAGCTTGGGGCGCATTTGGCCAGCTTCCCCGGACGAAAGCTTATTGGATCAAGCCTACCTGGAACGTCTTCGGGATTACGGGAAAGAAGATTGGCAGGCTATCCAGCAGCGAGCGACTCTGACCTGGCAAGGGGTGCAGGAAAAGGGACCGGGCGCATAATTCTTTCATGCAGGGGCTAATTAGTGTCCGTCCATACAGTCGAGTGTCTGTTCTAGAAAGTTCGAGAGTCTCGCCAGTGGCGAGACGTAGCTTTGAAAATCAAGGAGTCCCGAATGCTTTCGGGATGACTGTTTTCAAAGCAAGCATAACGCAGCTACCGGACTTTATAAACAGACACTCAATAGCAAAATTACAACCACCCCTACCCCTCCTTTTTTAAGGAGGGGAGAGCGGGGGTGCGCTCTTCACAATACTGGCATGAAATTACCTGCAAGCAGTTCCGGAAATGCATTCCTGCTCGGCGACTTTCAGCAGGCCACCGTTAAAAACTGAAGGGCTTTCATTCCTTAGTTTGGTTTCAGCAACGGCGGGATGGGTCTCGCCACGGGTGAGAGCAGACTTTATAGACAGACACTAATCACTGCTGCTCGCCCCGGGCAAAACTCACGATAGCCTTATCCATAGGCTTCACCTGGCTGGGATAGTGGGCGATCCAGTTGCCATTCTCATCGATCAGGAACTTGTTGAAGTTCCAGCTCACCTTGGCATCGGCTACCCCGTTTTGGTTCTTATCGGTAAGCCAGGCATACACCGGATGCTTATCCGCTCCAGTCACGGGTGTTTTGGCCATCATGGGGAAAGTTACCCCGAAGTTTTTCTGGCAGAACGCCTCGATTTCTTCGTTGCTACCGGGTTCTTGCCGGCCAAAGTCGTTGCTGGGGAAACCAATGATGGTAAAATCTTTTCCGCCGTGCTGTTCGTAGAGCTTTTGTAAGCCTTCGTACTGCGGGGTAAAGCCACATTCACTGGCAGTATTTACGATCAGGACGCGCTTTCCTTCCAGTTCGCTCATGGCAAAGGGCTCGCCCTGGAGGGTCTGCGCGGAATAGTCGTGGAGGGTATTCATAAGTTCGCTTTTTGGGGCATTGGAGCTGGCGGTCAAATTTTTAGCTGGCGCTGTTTCTGGCTTACCGAGCCCGCTTTGGGCCCCGGACCCGCTCTGGTTTTGACAGGCCATCAGGCTCATTAAGCTTCCCAACAGAAAAGCACCGGCTACATTCTTCCTAATCACCATAGCATCTTTTTATTTTAACGGTGCACGAAGTTAATTAAAACTAATCATAAACAGTTTGCATTTCGGAGGGCGGCTGATATTCGGGGTTGCCGGGTCCTATCCGCTACCTTTGCCGGCATGCTTCGATCGGTGGTTTTGGTACTGCGGCTGCAAGTTCGCTTGGAATGGCTCCAGCGGCAGAGCTATTTCTCCCTGCTTATTTATGTATTGAGCACGGGCTATCTGACTTACCTAGTTTTTGGCGGCGCCATGGGCCTTAAAACCTGGAACGCCATCTTTTGGGTCATCTTCTTATTTGCGGCGGTCCAGGCCGCCTACCGCAGCTTTTACTTTGAGGCCGAGCGGCGCTTTTTGCTCTACTACGGCTGGGTTCCGGTCCGTTCCCTCATCTTGGGCAAGATGGCCTATCACTTCCTTTACCTGCTGCTGCTCGGGCTCTTTACCGCCGGGTTCCTGGGCTTTTTGCTGGGCCCTGAGCTGGCCGATTGGGGGGCCTTCGTGCTTATTATTGCCCTGGCTTCGGCCGGCTTTAGCGGGGTGCTCACCTTTACGGCTGGCCTGGCGGCCAAGGCAGGTTCTAATCCGGCCCTGCCGGCTATTCTCAGCATACCGCTGCTGTATCCGCAGGTGGTCACCCTGAGCCGGGTGAGCAATGAAGCCCTTACCGGTTTTTCCTGGGCGCTCAATGCCCCGCTACTGGCGGTGCTGGCCTTGCTGGGCCTGCTCTCCGCCGCCCTGGCTTTGCTATTATTTCCGTACCTTTGGCGCGACTAAATTGTGTCTGTCTATAAAGTCCAATAACTTCGTTGCGATCGTCCTCAAAATCCTCATTTACTTCAGTAAACTGCGGTTTTATCGTCCTCTCGCGCCTCGTTCTTGAACTTTCTAGACGAGACACCGGACTCTATGGACAGATCCTAAAAAGTAGTTTATTCATGCGCCAATATTGGTGGAAATTACTGGGTGTTTTACTGATTCTTTTCTCCCTTATCTGGGGAATTTTGGGGCCGGTGCCTGCCTTGCCCATCCTGCACGAAACCATTCGGGTGCTTTATTACCACGTGCCTATGTGGTTTGCCATGATCGCGCTGATGAGCGGAAGCCTGGTGTACAGCATTATGCACCTGCGCGACGGCCAGGCGCTCTCAGATGTGAGGGCCCGGGAGATGGCCATGACCGGTTTTGTACTGGCCGGCCTGGGCCTGGTAACCGGCAGTGTGTGGGCCCGTTTTACCTGGGGGGCTTTCTGGGTAAATGACCCTAAACTGAACGGCACGGCGGTGACCATGCTCATCTACCTGGCCTATTTTGTCCTGCGCCAGGCGGTAGAAGACGGCCAAAAAAGGGGGCGCCTGGGCGCGGTGTACAATATTTTTGCCTACGTGATGATGATCGTTTTCATCGGTATTTTGCCGCGTCTTACCGATAGCCTGCACCCCGGCAACGGAGGCAATCCCGGCTTTAACAAGTACGATCTGAACAATAATATGCGGCCCGTTTTTTACAGTGCTGTACTGGGTTGGATTTTAGTGGGCTTTTGGATCAGCCAGCTACGGGTTCGTTATCAACGACTTAAACAATCTCTATGAAAAAGGCCCTTCTTACTGCCTGTTTTAGCCTGATTTTTGCGGCAGTCACATTTGGCCAAAGGCCAGAAGGAAAAATGGCCGAAGGCCTGCGTGCCAGTGGCAAAATTTACGTGGTAGTAGGCATTATTGTGATCATCTTTCTGGGCATAGTGTTTTACTTGCTGCAGCTGGATCGCAAATTGCGCAAACTGGAAAAGAAAGAGAAATGAAGCGTACGCACATAGCCCTCATATTGGTGATAGCCGTAGCCGTAGGGGCCATCATGGTGGCCATCAACGATGCCTCTACCTACGTAGGATTTTTACAGGCCGAGGCCCAACCCGGAACGGAGTACACAGTGATAGGCCAGCTCGACAAAGAGGCGCCGATGAACTACGATGCCCGGGCCAATTTATTTACCTTCCAAGCGGTAGATAAAAATGGAGATGTCCGTCAGGTAGTTTACCGGGAGCCGAAGCCACAGGATTTTGAACGGAGTGAAGAGATCACCATGAAAGGGCACGCTACCGATAGTGCCTTCGTAGCGCGGGAAATCCTCATGAAGTGCCCGAGCAAATACAACGACCAGCAGCAAATGGCCGGTCAAACTTATTAAGGAGCTGTAGATGGAATATGTAGGGGAGCACCTGTGGGCTGGCCAATTGGGCCGGGCCTTTAGTAGTCTTGCTTTTGTAGGCGCTTTGGTAGCAGCTATCGCCTACTTGCTTTATCACCAAAAAGAAATCGCCGGGTATGGAAAGCTGGCGCGGGGCGCTTTCTGGGCCCACGCGGTGGGCGTACTGGGGGTAGTGGGCATGCTGTTTTACATCATGCTCCAGCAGTACTACGAGTACAATTACGTTTTTGAACATACCAGCAATGCCTTGCCACTGCGCTACATGTTTAGCGCTTTTTGGGAAGGGCAGGAAGGCAGTTTTATCCTATGGCTGTTTTGGCACGTCGTGCTGGGCCTTATCCTGATGTATACCGCCCGCAAATGGGAAGCGCCGGTTATGGCGGTTTTTGCCGCGGTACAGGGTTTTTTGGCCAGCATGATTTTAGGGCTTTACCCGCTGGGAGTGAAGATAGGCAGCAGCCCCTTTGTGCTCATGCGCCATGTGCCCGAAAACATAGGCGCCCCCTGGACCGAGGTAGCAGACTACCTGGAGCGGTTTCCCGCCTTCATGGATGGGGCCGGGCTGAATCCACTCCTGCAAAATTACTGGATGACCATCCATCCCCCGGTGTTATTCCTGGGTTTTGCTTCCACCCTGGTGCCTTTTGCCTTTGGTATTGCCGCCCTGCTTCGCGGCGATTTTAAGTCTTGGGTTAAACCCGCCTTGCCCTGGACTTTCTTCAGCGTGGGTATTCTGGGATTGGGCATCTTAATGGGTGGCGCCTGGGCTTACGAGGCCTTGAGTTTTGGCGGCTTTTGGGCCTGGGATCCGGTAGAGAATTCCTCCCTGGTGCCCTGGCTTATCATCGTGGGGGCAGCCCACTTGCTTTTGATTTACCGCCATAAACGCACGGGCCTGCGCGCAGCTTTTGCGCTGAGCTTGCTGGGCTTTTTGCTGGTGCTTTACTCTACTTTCCTTACCCGGAGTGGCGTGCTGGGCGATAGCAGCGTGCATGCGTTCGTAGATCTGGGCATGAGTGGTCAGCTTTTGATCTACCTGGGCTTTTTTGTGCTGGTAGCGCTCGGGCTGATGGCGTACCGCTGGAAACAGATTCCCAGTGCCAAGGGAGACGATAACCTTAGCAGCCGGGAGTTTTGGATGTTTATCGGTAGCCTGACCCTCCTGGTAAGCGGCTTTCAAATCATTTTTAGCACCAGCATCCCGGTGATCAACAAGCTGATCGGGCCGGAGGGCGTACTGCCCTTGATGGGCGATAAAATGGCGCCCCCCCTGGATGCCATCGAACATTACAACAGCTTCCAGGTGCCTTTTGCCATCATTATCGTGGGGCTTATTGCGGTGGGGCAGTTTCTGAATTACGGAAAGACCAATGCCCACCTGTTTTGGCGTTCCTTCCGGCGCTCGGCCATCATTACGCTGCTTTTAAGTGCACTTTTGGCCCAGCTTTACGGTTTCTGGAACCAACCCATTTACCTTGTTTTGCTGGTCACCAGCATTTTGGCGGCCGTAAGTAATCTGGACTACTGGCTGGTGAAAGGACGGGGGCGGCTCACCTTATCGGGCAGCAGCGTGGCCCACCTGGGTATCGGGCTCCTGCTTTTGGGGGCGCTTATTTCCAATGCTAAGCAATCGGTTATTTCCAGTAGCCGGGTATTCTTAAGCGAAGACCTTCCGGCCAATGAGAATGCGCTGATGGAGCTGGGCGATACCATCCCGCTGGGGCCCTACACGGCCGTGTTCCAGGGAATGAGCGATAGCATCCAAAAGCAGTACTACACGGTGCAGTACCTCAGCGATACTACCGCGGAAGCCGATTCGCTCTTCACCCTTCATCCCTATCTGCAGATGAGCGATAACATGGGGCCTACCCCCAATCCGGATACCCGCCATTATTGGGATAAAGACCTTTACACGCACGTTACCTATTCTTCTTACCTGGAGCCGGAAACCGAAGATGGTTACACCGATGAGCAGGAAGTGCTGCTGGGGCAAGGGGATACGGCGATCTACAAGAACCACTTCATTGTGCTGGATAGCTTGATGGTAAATGCGGGCATGAACGAAGAGACCGGCCAGGTGCAGCGCATCAGGCTCACGGCGGCCGCTCGTCTGATCAACGTGATGGGGCAGGAATTCACTCTCCGCCCTAGTTACAAGATTGAAGGCAACCAGGAAAGCTTTGAAGATGCGGTGATGGACTCGCTGGGCTATAAGTTTCGCTTTGCTTCGGTAGAGCAGGAAACCAAGCGGATTAAAATCACGGCCTGGTCTGAAGCCAACGCAGAGGAGAAGCCTTTCATCGTGATGAAGGCGATTGTGTTCCCCTTGATCAATATCCTGTGGCTGGGGTCCATCCTTATGGTGATCGGAACCGGCCTGGCCATATACCAGCGGGTGGTGAAGAAGGGCTGAAGCCGTCCGTAGGGCTTAGACCTTAGGTGGCTACGGTCGATGAGGTTGAATTGTTGAACTGGGTAACTGTTTAATCGGTGAGGGGCGTGAGGCAAGGGAGGAGTAGACACTGGACCTTAGACCGCTGATCCTGTAAGCCTTAAATTGTGTAATTGGGAAACTGTCTAATTGGTCAGGGGGTGGAGATTAGATATTAGACCGCTTCACAGATAGATTTTACCCCCCCCTGGAGCGGCACCGCCGCCACAAATTCTGGTGGCATAAAATGTCCAAGCTGTGGAGGGGCGTCAACTTCGCTCCGCCTGAACAACCGTTTTTTTCTAGCACAAAGGTTTAGGAAAGCTCTGCCGTTTGGTGCCCGGAGCGGAGTCGAGTGTCTGGCCTAAAAAGGCGCTTACCAACGTCTTAGGGGAATGGCCCGAATTTTCGGGGCCTGTCCCGACTCATTCGGGAAGGCTTGCGTAGCCCTACAAACCGGAGTCTCGCCACGGGCGAGATTGGACTTTATAGACAGACACTATCTAGTGTTTGT
>JAVLBR010000311.1:0-1323 GCA_031581125.1 Schleiferiaceae bacterium
CTGGGGCGGCTGCAGGAGCAGTTGCAGTTGATCTTTTCCCGGTAAGCAGCCGGGATTGGTAGCGCGGTGCCACCGGGCCTGGCCTCGGGCGAGACAGGCTATAATCCAGTAACCCTTCAGGCTTTTCCGGGGGGCGCTGGGGCATGGAGTACGTAAATCAAATAACAGCGCGAGCAAGGCCATAGCCTATAGCTTGCCAGGTCTTTGGGGGCTTCACCCCCGCTCTCCCCTCCTGGTTCAGGAAGAATCAGCGCCCCCCATCTGCCTTGCCCCAGGCTAGAACAGGTCATCAACATACCTCCCCTGCGCGCTTTCCCTGAGGGCGCTAAATATCCCAGCTCAAGTGTCTCCAACCTGTTGCTTACCTTTAAAAACGGTAGCCCAGGCCATACCTCAGCGTCAAATTTTGCGGGGAGGATTTGGGTGACCCTGAATCGAAAGTGTCACCTTTACCAAAGAAAAGGTAACGCGTGTAACTGGCCTCCAGGGACAGGAAAAAATCTCCAAAGACCGGCTTGACCAGCCGTACGCCAGCACTGATACCAAAATCATTTAAGGTCTCCGTGCCAACCAAACCCCAAGCAGGAACAGGACCACCTAGCGGATAATAATCTTCAAAGCCCAAGCGATAATTTAAGCCCCCCAGTAAACTGATCCGGCCTTTTTTATTGCCCCAAATCTCCCGTAAATAGCGTACGGAAAAGCGGTACATGCTGCGCTGCATTACTTGATTTTTAAGTGGTCTGTCAGCATCATAATTATAATATTTATCGTACACCGAAGCGCTTAATTGGAAGTGCGACCGGGCATTGATCCGGTGGGCATACTGCACCCCAAAGGTAGCCGGTAAGCGCAATTCGCTTTCTCCTCCTCCATCGTCATCCCGCTGCAGAAAAAGCCAGTTGGTCGGGCTTCCATCAAAAAATTCAGAAACGTTGTAAAAGATTTCGATTTGATTTTGCTTTGGTTTCTGCACTTCCTTCTGGGCGGTGAGCAGGAGGCCTCCGGTAAGCAGGAGAAGGGTTATGAGATATTTCATATCAGGGTAAGTTCTTTAAGTAGTATACTTTTCGAAAATAAGTAAACATACTAACATAACCCACCTGGACCAAGAGCGCCCGGAATTGGGGGTCAGCTTTGGTATCGCTGCGCCCGCAGTGGATTCGCCGCGATCGCCGCGTTACCCAATACCTGCTTTGAACGTAGGCATGCATGCCCGGCGGGCCGCCCGGCGAAGCCCCAGCGGGGCTTAAGCTTGGTAGCCCGGCGGGCAATAAACGCCCCACCCTCGGCCTCCGGAGGAGGCCAAATCCACTCCGGAAT
>JAVLBR010000311.1:1333-1669 GCA_031581125.1 Schleiferiaceae bacterium
CGCTGGAGCGCCTAACCGCACGTGTGAACCGCTGTGCTACCGAGCGGTCGCTCCTCCGGAGCTCTCCGGTAGGGGGCAGTCTGCGGTGGAAATCCTAAAGCTTCGTTTTTGTGCCACCCGGTTGGCGCGTCACCTATGTGCGTCCCACCGGAAGGCCCCAGGGGGGCCTGATCTTGGTAGCAATGGAGACGCCTCTTCTAGCCAGGCCTCCGGAGGAGGCTAAGTCCACTCAGTTGGAGCGCAGAGCAAAACCTTTGGTTTTGCTCATAGCGGTGTGGGGTTTTAGGGGCTTGCGTCCCCCGGGGTTCACACCCCGCGGCTATAATCCTGTCAGCC
>JAVLBR010000312.1:0-1666 GCA_031581125.1 Schleiferiaceae bacterium
GTAAGGCCGGCAGGCCAGGCACGTGGCCGCAAAACACATTTGGCCGGTGAGGCCTAAAAAAGGACCCGGATAAATGGGCTGCGCAAAAAACCCTACTTTCGCCGGAAAACCCGAAAATATGAGCGATATCAACGTTAAAGAAATCCTGCAAAACCTTGGCATAGAGCCCCATAACCATGGTACTTGGACCGGCCAACAGTCTACCGGCCAAGGCAGCAAGCTGAGCAGCGTAACCCCCATCGATGGCTCGGAGCTGGCGAGCGTAACCTGGACCACTCGCGAAGAGTACGACGCCGTCGTGGAAAAAGCCCAGAAAGCTTTCCAAACCTGGCGCGTGACGCCCGCTCCGGAGCGGGGCGAAATCGTGCGCCAGTACGGCCTAAAGCTCCGGGAAAACAAAGATATGCTGGGGCGACTGGTATCGCTCGAAATGGGCAAATCTCTGCAAGAAGGCTGGGGCGAAGTGCAGGAAATGATCGACATCTGCGATCTTGCCCTGGGCCTCTCCCGCCAGCTGCACGGCTTCACCATGCACAGTGAGCGGCCCAACCACCGCATGTACGAGCAGTACCATCCGCTGGGGCCGGTGGGCATCATCAGCGCCTTTAACTTTCCCGTGGCCGTGTGGTGCTGGAACACCGCCATTGCCTGGGCTTGCGGCGACGTAACCATCTGGAAACCCTCCGAAAAAGTGGCCCTCTGCGCCCTGGCCTGCCAAAAGCTCTTTGCGGAAGTACTGGCCGAAAATGACCTCCCGGAAGGCATCAGCAACGTGATCATAGGCGATGTAGAAGCCGGCGAATGGCTGAGCCACGACGAGCGCCTGCCCCTGGTATCGGCTACCGGCTCCATCAACATGGGTCGCCAGGTAGGCCAGGCCGTGGCCAAGCGCCTGGGCAAAAGCCTCCTGGAACTGGGGGGCAACAACGCCATTATCATCACCGAAAATGCCGACCTGGAAAGTACCCTGGTGGGGGCCGTATTTGGCGCCGTGGGCACTTGTGGCCAGCGCTGCACCAGCACCCGCCGGCTCATCATTCACGAAAACATTTATGATGAGGTGGTGAGCAAGCTTCAAAAAGCTTATAAGCAACTGAAAATAGGCAATCCCCTGGATACCAACAACCACGTGGGCCCGCTGATCGATACCGATGCGGTGGCCAACTACGAAAAGGCCCTGGAAGCCATTCCCGCCCAGGGCGGTAAAATGCTGGTGGAAGGTGGCCGCCTGCCGGCCAGCGAGTACGGCAGCGAGTGCTACGTGAAGCCCTGCATAGCGGAAGTGGAAAACCACTACGAGATCGTGCAGCACGAAACCTTTGCGCCCATTCTCTACGTGATGAAGTACCAGACCATGGAGGAGGCCATTGCCATGCAAAACGGCGTACCGCAAGGGCTTTCTTCCGCGCTGATGAGCACCAACCTGCGCGAAAGTGAGCAGTTTCTCTCCGCAGCGGGCAGCGATTGCGGCATAGCCAATGTAAACATCGGCACCAGCGGGGCGGAAATTGGCGGCGCCTTTGGCGGCGAAAAAGATACCGGCGGCGGCCGCGAAAGCGGCTCCGACGCCTGGAAAGCCTATATGCGCCGGCAAACCACCACCATCAATTATTCTACCGAAATCCCCCTGGCCCAGGGCATTAAATTCGAATTGTAAACCGGCGGG
>JAVLBR010000054.1:0-13068 GCA_031581125.1 Schleiferiaceae bacterium
GCGAGGCTCTGTGCCTGCCCCGAAGCATTTCGGGGCTCTGTGCCTTCCAAACCTCACCGCCCAAAACTTCTGTAAAACAACCTTTCTCGTCTAAAATCCAAAAGCGAAGCGATCTAAGATCCCATATCTACCCCGCACCAATCAACAGTTACCCAGTTCAACAATAAAAAGGGATAGCCCCGGGACCTGGCGCCTGGGGCAATACCCCAGCGCAGACACTACCTTAATCGATAAGGATCCGGGCCCGGATCGGAAAAGCCGGCGGCCTGGGGGGCTGCCAGGCGGCGGCGGTAGGCGTCGAGGTGGTAAAGGATCTGCTTATTGATAAGCCGGTGAAAGCTCTTGTGTTCGCTGAAATGGGCGTAACTCACCCGGTTTACAAAGAGGGTATGGGCGCCCTCCGCGGCGGTTTCGATGGCAAAGGGGTGAGGCCGGCGCAGCAAGAAGCTGTCCAGGCCCAGCATGAAGCCGCGCGGGAGCTCCAGAGGCGCATCTTCCGGGATCACCATCCGGGCGGCACCGGAGAGGAGCCAGTAGAAGCCTTTGGCCGGATCGCCAGGCTTGAAAAATTTCTCGCCCGCGCCTACGAAGGGGATAGAGCAGCTCTGGGTGACGATCTCTTCCAGGAGCACCGGATCTGCTTCAAAAGGCAAGGCGGCTTGTAATTCTTTTAAAATATCATCATCACACACAGGGCTCTGTCTTTGCAGGCTAAAGTAGACGCCTCTCGCAGGGCCAAAAATGATTTTTATCAGGACGGGCCAAATTTTGGTGCCCGGCTGCCGGAGCTACCCTCTTAGAATAAGGGGTATCAATGGCGAAAAAGCCGCTAAAAGGTTGATTCACATTTGGCGGAAGCCCAAAAAATACGGGGGAAATAAGGCTAATCCACCACCGCTGCCAGGGCGCGCAGAGCGCCGGGATCTTCGATCTTCACCCGCCTGCCCGCGGTGCTGATGGTGCCCTCCGAGCGGAGCTCAGAAATAAGCCGAATGGCCGATTCGGTGGCGGTGCCCACCATGTTGGCGATTTCCTCGCGGGTGAGCTTGAGGTCCAGGTAGCCTTCCTCGTCTTCCCCAAAGGTGGCGCGGAGCACCAGAAAAATTTCGGCCAGGCGCTGGCGCACTGTTTTTTGGGCCAGGCTGGTGATCATTTTGCCCGCTTCGCCCAGCTCGTGGCAACTTACGTGGAGGAGGTTGAGGGAAAACTTGGGGTTTTGCTCAATTACTTCAAAGAAGGAACTCTTGGGGATGTAGCAGGCGAAGGTGTCTTCCAGGGCGGTTACGGAAGCCCCGATGGGTTCATCGCTGAGGATGCTGCGGTAGCCCACCAGATCGCCATCGGTGGCAAAGCGCACGATTTGTTCCTTACCCTCGCTGCCCAGCCGGTAAAATTTCAGTTTGCCTTTATGAATGCAATAAACGCCTTGCGGGCGGGCCCCTTCGTGGAGCATTACCTGGCCTTTTTTGAAAGCTGCGCAGGTTTTCAGGTGACTTACCGTGTCCAGGGTCTCCGCACTAAGCTCCCGAAAAGCGCTGCTGGCCCGGTTGTTACAGAGCTGGCAGTGATGCGGAGGTTCGAGTTGATCCGTTTTTCCCATAGCTGTTTCAAAGATATGATATATGTCATATCTCTGAAAGGAGGCGCGTTACAATTTTGCATTTATGAAAGAAAACCCGCCGGCGCTCCAGGATTGTGCGCACTGCCAGCAGCCCATCGCCGAGCCGGTGTACGGCGCGGAAGAAAAGGTGTATTGCTGTACGGGCTGCCAGATGGTAGACGAAATGATGAACGCCTCCGGCAAGCGCTACGCGGAGGAAGCGCTGCCGCTCCGGCGCTACGCCTACCTGGATGAGCCACGCGTGCGGGCCAAGGTGCTGGACTTCCAGGAAGGCGGCCAGGCGCGCCTTACCCTGCACTTGCCTGCCATCCATTGCTCCAGTTGCATATACCTGCTCGAAAATCTGAGCGAAGTAGAGCCGGCCTTGCTGCAGGTGGAGGTTCACTTTGGGCGCAAAGAAGCGGTCCTGGTGTACCAGACCGAAGCCATAGCGCTCTCCAAGGTGGCAGCGCTCCTGGATTTTATCGGCTACCCGCCCGATTTTCAAACCCGCCTGGGCGGGCCCGATAAAACGCGCCATACCCTGCTCATCCGCCTGGGCGTAGCGGGCTTCTTTTTTGGCAACACCATGCTGCTGGCCCTGCCGGAATACCTGCACAGCAGCCTGGCCCAGGACCCGGCCCTGCAAAGCTTTTTCCGTTACCTGATGCTGTTCTTTAGCTTACCAGTACTGCTTTACAGTGCCCAGCCTTATTTTAAGCAGGCCTTTAAAGCGCTGCGCGCCGGATTTCTGAGCATTGATGTGCCTATCGTTTTGGGCATCCTGGTGCTCTTTGGCCGCAGTACCTACGAAGTCCTGGCCGGGGTGGGAGCTGGCTATTTTGACAGCCTGGCCGGGCTGGTGTTTTTCCTGCTCATCGGCAAGTGGTACCAGCAGAAGACCTACGCCAACTTTAGCTTTGACCGTCAGCTGGACGCCTTCCTGCCCCTGGCCGCATACCGCGTACTGCCCGACGGCCGCGAGCAAGCCACGGCGGTGGAGGACCTCCAGAAAAACGACCGTATTCGCCTCCGGGAGGGAGAAGTGCTGCCCGCCGATGCCGATCTTCACCACGGCCAGGCCACCCTGGATTATAGTTACCTCACCGGGGAGTCGCTACCGGTAACCAAGCGGGCCGGGCAGGCCGTTTTTGCCGGGGCCCGGCTTACCGGGGCTGCGGCTGATTTTATTCTTTCCGCCCCGGTAGACCAGAGCTACCTGGCCCGTCTCTGGGCCCAGGAAGGAGCGGGGCCCACTAAACCCCAAGGCCAGCGCAGCCTTTCCGACCGGATCAGCCGTTTTTTCACCCCGGCCATCCTGCTGCTGGCCCTCCTGGGCGGGATGCTTTGGTGGCCGCAGGGCGCCGGCACCGCCCTGCAAGTGGTTACCGCGGTGCTGATAGTAGCCTGTCCCTGTGCCCTGGCGCTGGCGGAGCCCTTTGCCCATGGCAGCCTGGTGCGCGCGTTGGGGCGTTACGGTTTTTACCTGAAAAACCACCAGGTGCTCCCCGCGCTTACCCGGCTCAGTCACCTGGTGTTTGATAAGACGGGCACCCTCACCCGCACCGATCATATGGAAGTAAGCTGGGCGGGCAAGCCCCTCAGCCCCGAGGAGCAAGAGGCGGTAGCTCTTCTGGCCCAGAAGGGGCATCACCCCTTGCTGCCGCCCCTGGTGCGCTACCTCCACCCCGCCTCCGCCCAGCTGCCTCCGCAGCCTCTGGAAAATTTCACAGAACACCGCGGTCAGGGCATCACCGCGCGCGTGGGCCGTTTCCATCTTCGCCTGGGCAGCGCCCGTTATCTGGGACAGGAGGCGCCCGCCGCCACCCATGTAGCGCTGGCCATCGATGGCGTATACCGCGGCTATTTTCGTTTTCAGCAGGAGCTGCGTCCAGAGCTCCCGCAAGTGCTGGCCCCCTTGCGGAAGCGCTACGCGCTATCCCTGCTCAGTGGCGATCATCCGGCCGAGCAGGAACGCTTTCAGGCCTTGCTGGGGCCGGCGGCCGAGCTTCGTTTCCAGCAATCGCCCCATGAAAAACTCGCTTACCTGGAAAAGGCCCAGGCCCAGGGCCACCAGGTCATGATGCTGGGCGATGGGCTTAACGATGCTGGCGCCTTGCAGCAAAGCGATGTAGGGGTGAGCCTCTGTGAAGAACATGTAAACTACTTCCCTGCCAGCGACGCCGTCTTGCGCGCGGGTGCCTTGCCGGGCTTACCGGCCATGCTGGCCTTGGCCCAGTACGGCCAGCAGGTCATCAAGGCCGCCTTTGGGCTTTCCTTTCTCTATAACTTGGTGGGCCTATCCCTGGCCCTGGCGGGGGTGGTAAGCCCGCTGGTGGCGGCGGTGCTCATGCCCCTATCGTCCATTACGGTGGTGCTCTTCGTGACTCTGCTCATCCGCCGCCGGGCCCGGCGCCGTCTGGCCTTTTTGGGGGTTTAGGCCTCCCGGCCAAATGTGGATGGGGCCCGGGAAGGCCTTTCCTCTTGGAAGGCCACGGGTAAGACCGCTGCACTGGTGGATAGGGGAGGTTACCCCTTTGGCTCGCCGTAACCTCACCGTGAAAAAAAGGACCAAAACGAGAAAAAGCAAGCCGCGGGGCGATGCACATTTGGCCGCCAGGCCCTACCAAGGCCAGGCTACCGAAAAACATGATAAAAATCACTTTAAAAGCTGATAAGGATCATTTCCAGGGCAGGGGAGCCGCGTCACCTTTGTTGCTAACAAAAAGCCATTGATATGAAGACGCTCGCAATCACTTTGGGCCTGCTGATGGCCCCCCTACTCAATCCGGAACCCTTGGTGACTTACCAAACCGATAAGGCGCAGTCTACTATGGCTATAGAGGGTACCAGTACGCTGCACGACTGGACGGTGAAAGCCGAAGACCTGCGGGGTACTATGGACGTAGATCGTTTTGAAAAGCGGCTGGCCATCAATGCCCTGCAGCTTACCGTGCCGGTAGAAACCCTGGAAAGCGGTAAAAGCCCCATGAATAGCAATATGTATGAAGCGCTCAAAAGTGAGGAGCATCCGCAAATTAAATATGGGCTTACCGAGGTGCTGAGCCAGGAATGGCTGGGTCAGGGAGAGGTAAAACTCACCACCCGGGGCCAACTAAGCATAGCCGGTAAAACCCGCACGATGGACATCCCCGTGAGGGCGGTGCTCAGCGATGAGGGGGTGACTCTGAAAGGCAGCAGCCGTTTTAAGATGAGCTCCTTCGGGGTGGAGCCGCCCAGCTTCATGTTTGGCAGTGTGACCACCGGCGACTATGTAACTGTAAACTTCTCGCTCCGCTATAATTAGTGTCTGTCCATACTGTCCGATGTCTGTTCTAGAAAGTTCAAGAACGAGGCGCGAGAGGACGATAAAAGCGCAGTTTACTAGGGTAAATGAGCATTTTGAGGACGATCGCAACGAAGTTATTGGACTTTATAGACAGACACTAATTAAGCAGCGCGCCCTTTTTTCAAATCCGTAATCAATCCCTAAAATCAAGTTAGCTATGAAATCCTTTCGTTTCACCTTCAGCCTGCTGGTGGCCTTTTTTATCGCCACTGGCCTTTCCGCGCAAAACCTGGATCAAGACCGGGACATGCAGCAATTTAGATCTCCCAGCCAAACCGGTATTCATCAATTTGAAGCCCTGGAAACCGACGAGCCCTGGGAGGGCTTTAACGTACGCCTGGGCGGTGGTTTTGCCGTGCAGTACCAGGCACTGAGCCACAGCACCGGTACTACCGCCGATACGCTGATAGACATCCGCAACAACTTTAACCTGCCTACCGCCAATCTGGACCTGGATGTGGCCCTGGCTGATGGGGTGCGGATGCATTTGCGCACTTACCTGAGCTCTCGCCACCACCCGGATAGCTGGGTGAAAGGCGGCTATGTGCAAATAGGGAACCTTAACTTCCTCCGCGAAGGACTCCTGGAAAACCTAATGGACTTCACCACGGTGAAAGTGGGTATGATGGAGATCAATTACGGCGACTATCACTTCCGCCGCACCGATAATGCCCGGGCCATTTATAACCCCTTCGTGGGCAATCTGATCATGGACGCTTTCAATACCGAAGCCGGTGCTGAGCTGTACTTTACGCCGGGCGACTTCCTGGTGATGGTAGGCGCTACCAATGGCGACCTCAACCAGAGCGTAGATGATCCAGGGGTGGAGCCCACGCCTGCTATCCTGGGTAAAATAGGCTACGACAAGCAAATAAATGAAGACCTGCGGGTGCGCCTTACCGGTTCTTATTACGGCAGTGCCGAAGGACAGACTAACTTCCTCTACTTTGGCGACCGGGCCGGTAGCCGCTACTACCTTACCATGGCCGACCAGGATGCCAATGCCACCGATGACTTTCGTACGGGCCGGGTGAATCCCAGCATGATCAATGAGGTAAATGCCATCATGATCAACCCCTTTGTGAAATTCCAGGGCCTTGAATTCTTCGGGACCTTCGAAACCGTAAGCGGTAAAATAAGCGGTGAAGCGCAAACGCGCACCTGGACCCAACTGCATGCGGAACTATTGTACCGCTTTGGCAACCGGGAGCAGTTTTATGCGGGCGGTAAATTCAATAGCGTAGAAGGAGGTCAGCCCAATTTTAACCCTACTGTGGATCCCAATCAGGTAGATGTGAGCCGCTACGCCTTTGGCGCGGGCTGGTACATGACGCCCAACGTACTTCTCAAAGCCGAGTATGTGAACCAGGATTACAACGGCTATGGCAATAGCAGCCTGCTACATGAGGGTAACTTTAATGGGGCTATGCTGGAAGCTACCATCGGCTTCTAGATTAGTGTCTGTCTATAAAGTCCGCTAACTTCGTTACGCTTGCCCAAAAAATGCTCATTTACCCTAGTAAACTCCGCTTTTTTGGGCTGCGCAAGCCTCGTTAGCGAACTTTCTAGAACAGACACTCAACTCTGTAGACAGACACTAGATTAGGCTTGTTCACCTGGACGCTAAACAGGGCATAAAAACCAGCCGGAAGAGGTCTTTCTCAAGGCCTTTTCCGGCTTTTTTAAATTTTAGGGGAGAAAACCGCCCGGCTGATAAATATCATTCTTTGCCCTTGGGGCCTCCCTTAGTTTTGAACTCGTAAAACCTTAAAAAACCAAGCAAACCCCTCTATGACGGCTATTTACCTTCTTATCGCGGTGAGTTTCCTGGTGGCAGTAGCCTTTCTGGGGGCTTTTATCTGGAGCATCCGCAGCGGGCAGTATGACGATGACTACGCCCCCAGTGTACGCATGCTCAAAGACAACACTCGCAAAACCTCTGAATATCAAACCTCTCAAGAATCCTCAAAATGACGCAAGCAGAGACTTTTCATTATGACAATACCACGGCCCGGAACTTTACCGTGGCTACCATCGTCTGGGGGGTGATCGCCCTCCTGGTGGGCATTCTGATCGCCTTTCAGTTGGTCTTTCCCGAGTGGAACGTAGCCTCCTGGCTCACCTTTGGCCGCCTGCGGGCCCTGCATACCAACGGGGCCATCTTTGCCTTTGTAGGCAATGCCATTTTTGCCGGGGTGTATTATTCCCTGCAGCGGCTGCTCAAAGCCCGCATGGCCAGCGACTTTCTTAGCAAGGTCCACTTCTGGGGCTGGCAGCTTATCATCCTCTCCGCCGTAGTGACGCTGCCCCTGGGCATTACGTCTTCCAAGGAGTACGCCGAGCTGCAGTGGCCCATCGACATCGCCATAGCCCTGGTGTGGGTCATTTTTGGGGTCAACATGTTTTGGACCATTCTCAAGCGCCGCGAACGCCACCTCTACGTGGCCATCTGGTTTTACATAGCCACCTTCGTTACCGTAGCGGTACTGCACATCGTTAACAACCTGGCCCTGCCGGTAGGTTTTCTCAATTCCTATTCCATCTTTGCCGGGGTGCAGGATGCCCTGGTGCAGTGGTGGTACGGGCACAATGCAGTGGCCTTCTTCCTTACCACGCCCGTACTGGGCCTGATGTATTATTTCGTGCCCAAGGCGGCCAACCGGCCGGTGTACTCCTACCGCCTGTCCATCATTCACTTCTGGGCGCTGATCTTTATCTACATCTGGGCGGGGCCCCACCACCTGCTGTACACCAGCTTGCCCGACTGGGCGCAGAGCCTGGGCACGGTCTTCTCTATCATGCTCATTTTCCCCTCCTGGGGCGGCATGCTCAATGGCCTGCTCACCCTCCGCGGCGCCTGGGATAAGGTGCGCGATAGTGCGGTGCTCAAGTTCTTTGTGGTAGCCATTACGGCCTACGGCATGAGTACCCTGGAAGGTCCGCTCTTGAGCCTGAAAAACCTCAATGCCATCGCCCATTACACGGACTGGATCCCCGCCCACGTGCACGTAGGCACCCTGGGCTGGAACGGCTTTCTCATTTTTGGGATGATCTACTGGCTGATGCCTAAGATGTACCGCACCAGCCTCTTTTCTGAAAAACTGGCCAATGCCCACTTCTGGATCGGTACCCTGGGCATCGTGCTCTGGGTGGTGCCCATGTACGTGAGCGGATTTACCCAAAGCCTGATGTGGAAAGAATTTAATCCCGATGGTACCCTGGTGTATGGCAACTTTCTGGAAACCGTCACCCAGCTTATTCCGCTCTATCTCACCCGGGCCATCGGTGGTAGCCTCTACGTGACCGGCATGATCCTGATGGTGGTCAACGTGGTCCGCACCGTGCGCAGTGGCAGCTTTATGGCCCAGGAAGAGGCCAGCGCCCTGCCCCTGGCCAAAAGCTTCGGCAAGCCCAAGGGCGAGTACTGGCACCGCTGGATTGAGCGCAAGCCCGTGCAGCTCATGATATGGAGTACGGTGGTGATCCTCATCGGTGGTATCATCGAAATTGTCCCCACCATCATGGTGAAAAGCAACGTGCCCACCATCGAAAGTGTAAAACCCTATACCGCCCTGGAGCTGGAAGGACGCGACCTCTACATCCGGGAAGGCTGTAATGCCTGCCATAGCCAGATGGTACGCCCCTTCCGCAGTGAAGTGGCCCGCTACGGCGACTACTCCAAGGCGGGAGAATTTGTCTACGACCACCCCTTCCTCTGGGGAAGTAAGCGGACTGGGCCCGACCTGCACCGCGTGGGCGGAAAATACCCCCATAGCTGGCATTACAACCATATGCTGGAGCCCACCAGCATGAGCCCGGGCTCTATTATGCCTACCTACGAGTGGCTCTTTACCGATGCCCTGGACACTACCGCTACCAAAGCCAAGCTGAGCGCCATGGTATCCCTGGGCGTGCCTTATCGCGAGGGTTACGTGGACAGCGCCAACTACTACCTCCACGCCCAGGCCAGCCAAATAGCCGAAGAACTGGAAGGCCAGCTCGATGGCACGCAAGTATCGCCCCGGCAGGAAATTGTAGCCCTCATCGCCTACCTCCAGCGGCTGGGACAAGACATCAAACCGGAATACGAACCCGCTCAATCTACGGTGGCCCCCGCCCCCACAGTAGCGGAAAAATAGACCTCATGCTTAAATTCATCAAACACACCATGGAAACCATCGATGGGGTCTCCATTTACCCCATCATCTCCTTCCTCATCTTCTTTACCTGCTTTGTGGCGGTGCTGGTATATGCCTTCCGCAAAAGCCCCCAAAGCATAGAAGAAGTGAGCGCGCTCCCCCTTGATAACGACCAACAAGCCCCCCGTCATGAAAAAGCTTAATAGAATCCTCCTCGTTTTCGTGCTCTTGCTGATGGCCGGTTCCATCGGCATAGCCAACCTCAAGCAACAGTCCGCAGCCGACTTTTTAAGTGACCCGGTAAACTGGCTCGTAGGGGCCGCCGTGGTCTTCTTGCTCATTGGTTTTGTGGCCACTTATCAGGCCCTGGACGCCATGAAATACATGCTGGCCAAGAAGAATGGAACCCTCCCCGCGGAGGCGGAAGCCACTGAAGAAGAGGCGGAGGAAGAATCCGAGGAAGACTTCCTGCAGCGCATTATGCACAAGATCACCGATGCCACCCCCGTAGAGCAGGAAGAAGAGGTAGCCACCGACCATAACTACGACGGCATTCGGGAGCTGGACAACAACCTGCCCCCCTGGTGGCTGGCCGGCTTTTATATTTCCATCTTGTTTGCCGTGGTCTATTTGCTGCGCTACCATGTTTTCGATTCCGCCCCCCTGCAAAAAGAGGAGTTTAAGATGGAAATGGCCGCAGCGGAAAAACAGAAAGAAGCCTATCTGGCAAATGCAGCCAACCTGGTGGACGAAACCAACGTAACGCCCGTATCGGCCGAAAAGCGCCTCCTGGCCGGCAAAGCCATCTTTGACGCCAAGTGTGCCGTGTGCCACCAAAAAGACGGCGGTGGCGGCGTGGGCCCCAACCTTACCGACCGTTACTGGCTGCACGGGGCCTCCATCAAGGACGTCTTTAGCACCATTAAATACGGCGTACCCGCCAAAGGAATGGTGCCTTGGAAAGATCAGTTGAGCCCCAAAGAAATGCAGGACGTGGCCTCCTACGTGCTTACCCTCCGCGGCACCGATCCGGCCGATCCGAAAGAGCCCCAGGGCGAAAAGGTAAACTACGAAGAGCTGGGAACCCAGGACGCCGCCGCAGATAGTACCGCGGCCCCTACGGATAGCGCCGCGGCCACAGCCAGCCTTTAACCCCCAGAATAACCCCCCTTATGGCTACCCAAGACACGGAAAAACTGCTGCAGGAAACCCTGGCGAAAGATGAGTCCTTCCGTGACTCCATAGGCACCATTGATGAAAAAGGCGGCCGCAAATGGCTTTTCCCCAAAAAGCCCGCCGGCCGATTGACCAACTACCGGCGCTACGTGAGTTACGTCCTGCTGGCCATCTTTTTCTCTTTCCCCTTCCTGCGAATTGACGGCCAGCCCATGCTCATGCTCAACGTGCTGGAGCGGAAATTTGTCATCTTCGGTCAGATATTCTGGCCGGCCGATTTCTTTCTCTTCGTGCTCGCCGCCATCAGCGGCATCCTCTTTATCGCCGTGTTTACCGTAGCCTTTGGGCGGCTCTTTTGCGGGTGGATCTGCCCGCAAACCATCTTCATGGAGCACGTTTTCCGCCGCATCGAGTACTGGATTGAAGGCGATCGCAACAAGCAGCTCAAGCTTTCCCGCATGTCCTGGAAAAACCCCGAGAAGATCCGCAAGCGCGTGAGCAAAAACGTGATCTTTTACGGCATTGCTTTCTTGATCTCCAATTTCTTCCTGATGTACATCATTGGCAACGAAGCCTGGTGGGGAATCGTGAGCGATCCGCCTAGCCAGCACCTGGCGGGCCTCAGCGCCATGATCGGTTTTTCCGGCGTTTTTTATTTCGTCTTTGCCTGGTTTCGCGAGCAGGTTTGCATCATGGTATGCCCCTACGGCCGGCTCCAGGGCGCGCTGCTCGATCGCAACTCCATTGTGATCGCCTACGATTACCTCCGCGGCGAAAAGCGCGGCAAATACCGCAAAAAAGAAGACCGCGAAGCGCTCGGCAAGGGCGACTGCATCGACTGCCACCAGTGCGTAGACGTATGCCCCACCGGCATCGATATTCGGGATGGTACCCAGCTGGAATGCATCAACTGTACCGCCTGCATCGATGCCTGCGATAGCATCATGGACAAGGTAGGGAAGCCCCGTGGTTTGATTCGCTACGACAGTGAAAACAACATTGCCGAAGGCAAAAAGAAAATCTGGACCGCCCGGGTAAAGGCCTACAGCGCCGTGCTGGTGATCCTGCTGGGCATATTTGGTTTCCTGGTGGCCAGTCGCTCCCCCGTACAGGCCATTTTCCTCCGTGTGCCCGGCCAGCGCTTTCAGAAGGTAGGCGAAAATCAATTTAGCAATGCTTACAACTTCAAGCTGATGAACAAGACCCCCGAAAAGCGGGCCTACCACTTCCAGCTGCTTGCGCCCGCCGGCGGCAGCTTGCGCACCGCCGGCGATAGCCTTATCCAGGTAGCGCCCAGTAAGATGGCGGAGGGAGCCGTGATCATCACCCTGCCCCAAGACGCCCTCGAAGGCACCTCCACCGATGTAGAAGTAGGGGTGTACCACCAAGAAGAACGCATCGAAACCATCAAAACCGGTTTCACGGGCCCCTTGGTGAGCCCCACCTTTCAAGAATAATCCCTTCCCTAAAGCAGCTCGATCATGAAAAAATGGAAATGGAATTGGGGTACCGGCATCGCCCTTTCGCTCGTCCTCTTCGCCAGCGGCATGGGCTACGCCCTCTACCGGGTATTCACCATGCGCTATGACCTGGTACGCGAGGACTACTACCAGGCCGAGATGGAATACGAGGCCACCCTCCAGGGCAAGCGCAATGCGGCGGCCCTCCAGGAAACCTGTCGCTTAGTGCGCCAGGACGGCCAGCTTAAAGTAGATTTCCCTGCGGCCCTGGAAGGCGACACCGCCGCCATTAAACTGCAGATGTACTTCCTCACCGATGCCCGGGCGGATTTCACCCTGGAGCAGGAAAGCTGGCCCGTGGCCGATTACGTCCTGCCCACCGAAAAGCTCCGGCCCGGCAAGTGGATCGCCAAGATCGAGCTGCAGGGCCTCGATCAGCCCTATTACTTCGAACCCAGCATTCGGCTCCCATGATCTGGATCGCCTTCACTTTTGGGCTGGTTTCCTCCCTGCACTGCCTGGCCATGTGCGGGCCCCTCCAGGCCGTGGTGATGGGCTCCTGGTTGCAAGGCGGCGCCGTAGGCCAGTGGCTCAGCTACCACCTGGGCCGCCTCCTGGCCTACGCCGGTATAGGCGGCCTGGCAGCGCTCCTGGGGCGGGCCATCGGGGTAGCGCACTGGCAGGCAGATTTTGCCCTCATCGCCGGCATCACCCTCCTGGTAGGGTATTTGGTGTTGCGCCTGCTCCGCTGGGACCGCCAGCTTTACGCCCTGCTCTTGCCCTTTTTTCATCAGCTCCGCAGCGGTTTGGACCCCCTGCCCCGGGGCCTGCGCTTTGCCGGTTGGGGTTTTCTCAACGGGCTACTGCCCTGCGGCATGGTGTACGCCGCCGCCCTTACCGCCATGGGCGCGGCCGGGCCGCTCAGTGGCGCCGCCCAGATGCTCGCCTTTGGCGCCGGCACCCTGCCTTTACTTTTTGCCTTCAATCTCCTGGGCCAGCAGCTCCTCCTCCGCCTGGGGCTCAGTTACCAGCAGCTCGCCCCCATCGCCATAGTGCTCCTCAGCAGCCTGCTCATCCTTCGGGGCATGGCCCTGGACATACCCTATCTGAGCCCCGCCTTGCCCGCCCCTTCGGCCGGCGCCGCGGGCTGCGCGCCTTAGGGCATTTGTTTTGGGCCTCACCGGCCAAATGTGTTTCCGGCGAGCGGCCACGGAAGAGTTATGTAAGCGGCATCATCGTCTGACCCCTACCTTTGCCTTATGCAATGGACGGTAGCCAAAAACGGATTCCAAAGCCGGATCAATCCCGAAGAGGCGATTGATATAGCCAGTACTTATGGCGACC
>JAVLBR010000313.1:0-1663 GCA_031581125.1 Schleiferiaceae bacterium
CAAGCGCCTTACTCAAAAGTAAGATTCAGCAAGATGGAGCGCGTTTGCAAGTTTTGGATGCCCGCTACCAGCAGGGTGCCATCGGCCACCCGCAGGTTGGTAGCGCCAAAGGTGGCGATGAGCTGCGGAGAGAATTTGAAAAACTCGAAATAAATATCTATACCCACGCCCGCCTGGTAGCCAAAGTCGTCTTGCTGTAGCTTAAACACCCGATCGTCTTCGGAGTCCTCGTCGCTGCTGAGGTCCAGCGTGTACTTAGCCCCGCCCACCACGTAGAGCCGGTAGTTGCCTATCCGTTCGGATTTGAATTTTAGGTGCAGGGGAAACTCCAGCAGGGCCGATTCTATGTTGCGCTCTTCCAGTACGAGCTGGTCGTTATTGTCCAGTACCTGAAACTCCAGATTGCGCACCGTACTGGCGAAGCCCGGCAGAAAGCGCAGGTCAAAATGATGTCCCAGACGAAGATTAGAAATAATGGAAATGGTATAGCCCGGCTCTACTACATTTTTCACGTTTTTAAATTCCCGCAGGCCGGCCAGATTGGGGATGGGGTCTATTTTAAAGCCCATGTAATTGACCCCGATGGAAAAGCCGAAGTGCAGCTTGCGGTTGTCGTACCGGGGCATGTTTTGCAGGCGGTCTTGCGCTTGCAGGGCACCGGCCGTAAGGCCTAATACTAGGGAAAAAAGGAGGAGCCTTCGCATATCAACAGGTACCAACGTAAGGAGGCCGCTATTATTTTACGCTCTCGTAAATGGTAGCCACCCCAAAAGTCACCGGGATAAAGCGGTTGTGCTGGTAGCCACACTGCGCCAGGATGTCCGTCATCTGCTTTCCAAAGGGGAATGCCCCTACGGATTCGGGGAGATAGGTATAAGCGCTCTGATCACGGGAGACCAGCTTGCCCAGCAAGGGCAGGATATTGCGAAAATAGAAGTTGTAAAGCTGCTTAAAGGGAAAGCGGGTGGGCTGGGAAAATTCCAGCACCAAAAGCTTGCCCCCCGGGCGTAGCACCCGGTACATTTCCCGCAGGCCTTTTTCCAGGTTTTCAAAATTGCGCACCCCAAAGGCCACCGTTATGGCATCAAAGGAAGCATCGGGGTAGGGGAGGTTTTCCGAATCGCCGTTTTCCAGGGTCACCAGTTCGGTGAGGCCTTTTTTGCGGACCTTTTGCCGGCCTACTTCCAGCATCCCCTCGGAGATGTCTACCCCTACCACTTTTTCGGGGGCTATTTTGGCCATGGCAATGGCGAGGTCGGCCGTGCCGGTGGCCACATCCAGGATCTGCTGCGGCTTATCCTGGCGGATCAGGCGCACCACTTTGCGGCGCCAGCCTTTGTCTATGCTCAGGGAGAGGAGGTGGTTAAGAAAGTCGTAGTTGGCACTGATGTTGTCAAACATCTGCGCCACCTGTTCTTTCTTGCTGCTGTCCAGTTCCCGGTAGGGTTTTACATCCTTGTTCATCAGAAGGGGAAAATCGAATATTCTCGGCGGTTACGAAACGGGCAAAGGTAAGGGCTGTGGGGGCCTAATTGTTGACCGGCCTCTCCAGCAGACAAAAAAAGCGGGAGGGCTGCGCAGCAGCCCTCCCGCGAGATCTTAATTTGGCAAAATGCCGAAAGCCGGGTATTGCGCTGTCCCGGTTTACCGGGGATATGTCCAT
>JAVLBR010000314.1:0-1662 GCA_031581125.1 Schleiferiaceae bacterium
GACCGCGATATTCTGGGGGCCATTTTCGGGAAGTTCTGTATTGGGAAGTAGGGGGCTCAAATGGCGTGAAATTGGCAATATTTTATAGGTAATTTACACTTTGTGTTAATTAAATAAACCTTAACTTTGCTGTGAACATTAACTTTGCTACCAAAAAACTTGAGAAGCTAGCCAACAATGACCGCCGGATGCAAAAGGAGTTGGGGAAGGTGAGGGCGAACCTATTAAAAAGGAGGCTGGCCCAGCTTGCAGACGCAGAAACGCTGGAACACGTCCGCAACTTACCTGGCAATTATCATGAATTAAGGAATGACCGTAAGGGGCAGTGGGCCTGTGATCTTGACCAACCTTACCGCTTGATCTTTAAACCACAGGAAGACCCTATCCCTAGCAATGAAGATGGTCAGTACGTATGGTGCAGAATTGTTGGAATTGAAGTAATAGAGATTATAAACTATCACAAGGAAAAGTAATCATGGCACAGCAAAATCAGTACTTCCCGCAATCCAGACCCCATCCCGGAGAAACGCTTGAAGAGAAGCTAGAAGAAATGGGCATGGGACCTAAAGAGTTTGCCATTAGGGTAGCTAAGCCGGAAAAAACGATTACCGCAGTATTGAAAGGGGAAAGCTCGATTACGCCTGATATGGCCGTTCAGTTTGAGAAGGTGACCAAAATCCCCGCTCAATTCTGGATGAACCATCAGCAGAGCTATGATGAGTATAAAGCAAGAGTGAAGCATGAAGAAGCCATAGAGGCAGCAGTAGAATGGGCCAAATCATTTCCCGTGGCTGCTATGGCTCGCTGTGGCTGGATTGCTAAACAAACCACCTGGAAAGGCAAAGCGGCAGAACTTTTAGCGTTTTTCGGCTTTGCCAACCACAATGCCTGGGAGCAATACTATTTCAATCAACAATTGAAAATTGCTTTCCGGGTTTCCCTGTCTGGTACAAGCCAACCCTACGCTATTTCGGCTTGGCTGCGTAAAGGGCAGCTTCAGGCTGCTGAACTGGCGGTGGAAGCTTACAATGAAAAGGTATTTAAATCACAGTTGACTAAGATTAAAACATTGATAGCCAATCATCCAAAAGATTTCTTTGAGCAGCTTCAATCCTTGTGCGCTGAGGCGGGCGTAAAGGTGGTGCATACCCCCTGCTTACCCAAAGCCCCGCTCAATGGCGCAACCCGCTGGATTAATGGCATTCCTTTAATCCAGCTTACCGGACGTCACAAGAGAAATGATATCTTTTGGTTTACTTTCTTCCATGAAGCTGGCCATATCATTCTTCACCGTAAAAAGGACATTTTCCTTGAAGATGTGGAATATTCAGATAAGGATATGGAGAAGGAAAAAGAAGCCGATGACTTTGCCGCAGAGTGGCTTCTTACCGAAGAGGAAGAGCAAACTATCATTCACGCTGCTCTACTGGATGAGGAAACGATCCAGCAGTTTGCAAAGCAATTTAATACTCATCCGGCCATCATTGCGGGCAGGCTACAGCATAAAAAGTTAATGCCTTACGCCCAGGGAAAGTCCTTTTTTGAGAAGGTGGAACTTGAATAATCTTGGAAGAGGTATGCTAACTCCTTCCCCGCTGGCCGGCTCCATGGCCTCTATCGGGCTTCCGGCGCCGGGCCATTGCGGTTTCTTGAAAGTGGGCG
>JAVLBR010000316.1:0-1604 GCA_031581125.1 Schleiferiaceae bacterium
GAGCGCGACCTGGCCGACCTGGTGAACAAAGCCAAAAACGACCCCACTCAGGAGAACGCCGTTAAGCGCTACCACTTCAACCTCTGGACCGGCACCGATGAGCGCTGGATAAGCGAAGAGCATTGGGAGGCCGGCGTGCCAGATACGGCCATTACCGAAGAGCAGCTGCAGGCCCCGGAGCTGGTGGTTTACGGTGGCCTTGACCTGGCCGCCACCTCCGACTTTAACGCCCTGGCGCTGACCTTCTTTAATCCACTCGACGGCTGGCTGCATCAGAAGTACTACTTCTGGGTGCCCGGGGAGGCGCTCGATAAGCGCGTGGAGCGCTATAACATGGACTTCCGTCAGTGGGTCACCGCCGGCTACCTCCGGGAACTGCCGGGCAACGTCATCGACCAGGACCAGCTGGCCACGGAAATCGCCGAGATCTGCGCCCACTACCGCGTCTCCAGCCTGGCTTACGACCGCTACCTGGCCTTTAATGGCATCGTGCAGCGCCTTATCGCGGGTGGCATTAAGACCACCGAGCAGCAGCAGGGCATGATCCACATGAGCTACCCCACCAAGGAGCTGGAGCGCCTGCTGCTTTCCGGAAAAATGACTCACGAAAACAACCCCGTCATGTCCTGGATGATGGGCAACGTCATGCTCTACCGGGATGCCAACGATAATATAAAAATCCAAAAGGCCCGCTCTACCGAGAAGGTGGACGGCCCCGTGGCCGCGGTGATGAGCATCGCCGAATACCTGGCCGAAAACGCCGAAACGCAAACCGAAAGCCCGTACAACGACACCGGATTCTTTTAAAGCAAGACCCCATGATTTTAGAAATGTCCCTCACCGTATTCGTATCGCAGCTCATTTTCATAGGCTGCCGCACCTGGAACGTCCGCGCCGTAGCGGACCGCAACCTCCCGCAGGTGCTCCTCTCCGGCGGCATCGTGCACCTGTCCTGGCTGGCCTCCCTCACCGTGGGTGCCATGTCCATGCAGCAGCTGCTGACCGACTGGAACTGGGCTTATTTGCCCGTAATCCTTTGCAGCCTGGCCGGCGGCCTTATCGGCTCCTGGCTGGGGCTTAAAGAAAAAATCAAAAACAAAAAGAAATAGCCATGCCCCACCGCCTCCGCTTTCACCGCCGCCGTGGCTTTCGCTTGCCGGATAACGCCCTTCGCGTGGCCCGCCCTTCTCGGTTTAGCAACCCCTTCCGGGTGGCCCAGATGCCTGGAAAAGAATACTACCTCGTATTTCTCCCACATAGCTACGAGGGCACCCTGGCGCACCGCATCCTTCGCAGCCGCCAGTATAGCCATCTCACCCAGCGCGAAGCCCACGCCTTGGCGGTAGAATGCTATCGCGAGCTCCTTGAGCGTCGGCCGCTCCCGGGCCGAGACCTAGAAGCCCTGCGCGGCAAGGACCTCGCCTGCTACTGTCCGCTCGACCTGCCCTGTCATGCCGACGTCCTCCTTGAATTAGCCAACCGTTAAACCCCCACGCCATGCCTCACATCACGCTTAATTACAACCAGATCATTCAGCTCACCCAGGCGCGTGAATTTGACCTCGCCTTTTACCGCCTCATCGCCGCCGGCCTCACCCACGAGCA
>JAVLBR010000309.1:0-1684 GCA_031581125.1 Schleiferiaceae bacterium
GACAGACACTAAGCAAGGGAGGAAGCGCATTGCCAAAAATTCATTACCTTAACCCAACTAAAAAGGATGGCGTTATGGTTAAGAATTACCGGGGCAAAAGGCCCGAACCCAAAGTGCAGCCGCTGGAGCACCGTAGCGTAGCCCAGTGCATGAGCAAAAAGCTAATTACCTTTAAACCGGAGGACGACCTGGAGGAGGTAACCAAATGGCTTATCGCCAAACGTATTTCCGGCGCGCCGGTAATAGATGACCAGGAAAAGCTGGTGGGGATGATTTCCGAGGGGGACTGCCTGAAAGAGGTGGTTTCTGGCAAGTATAACAATGCCCCGGGGGCTTACGGAAAAGTGGGCGACCGGATGACTACCGAGGTGTACACGCTAAGTCCCGATACCACCGTGCTGGAGGCAGCCCAGGCCTTTCTCAAACGGCGCTTCCGGCGCTTTCCGGTGGTGGGCAATGGCTTCTTGCTGGGCCAGGTAAGCCAGAGTGATATTCTGCGGGCGGCTTATGATTTGCCAAGTACCAACTGGCATTAAGCGAACGCTTTCCTAATGCCGCGTACGCCGCGCCATCGCGGCGACCGTTGCGTTATTTGTGCGCTGGACTTATCAACGGCGGGGAGGTTTTGTAAGATTAGCTAAACCGCGCAGGGCGCAAAAATTTCCTTATGTTTGTTTTAGAGCTAGAAGTTTCCTGGCGTGGTGTGCTTAGCCAAACGTTTGGCGGGATGGTGTGTCGAATTGGAAGAAGTTAGGGGGTATATCGAGAAAATTGACGTTTGAACGAAAATTTAAAATACTTAATGCAAAATGGAATCTTTAAGAATTGACATACTAAACCCGAAAGCTAAAGCGCTTCTTAAGGATCTGGCGGATATGAATTTGATCAGAATAGCTAATGCAAATGATAAGTCTGATTTAAAGGAGCTTTTAGATGAGTTGAGGGCCAAGTCTGATGCTTCCCCTTCCGATGAAGAAATTATCAAGGAAGTAGAGGCAGTCAGAGCGTCTCGTTATGAAAAGTAAAAAGATTATCCTTGACACCAACCTTTGGATTAGCTTCCTTATTTCACATCGACTCCATGAAATTGATGATTTATTGCTTAATAACAGAATCCAACTCATATTTTCAAAAGAGTTAATTGAAGAGTTTGTTACGGTGGCAAAGCGGCCAAAACTTGAAAAATTCTTTACCGAAAAAAATATAACTGACTTATTGCAATTGTTTGATAGTTTTGGAAAGCTAGTTGAAGTTTCAACCAAAGTATCCGTTTGTAGAGATTATAAAGATAACTTTCTTTTAAGTCTTGCACTTGATAGTCAATCAGATTATTTGTTGACAGGGGATTATGATTTATTGGAGCTCAAAATAATAAAACAAACAAAAATTATAAGTTGGACCGAATTTTTAAGTGAGAATGTATAAAGCATGACACCCTCACGGGAAATTTTCGGCATAGAAAAGCCTTGTTTGGGTAGGATCGTTTCATCCCTTTATCGTGGTTGCCAGACGCGATAAGCAAAACGCGCAATTGCCGATCGTTACTTTTTGTAAACTGCGGAGCTATGGAAATATGTTTTGACGGTCTTGGTGAAATGTAAAACAGGAAGGTTTAGACCCTATCCAAGGGCAATAGGTCTTCGATGTATCATTTATCCTGAGCCAATTAGCTAATCCGCAGCCA
>JAVLBR010000340.1:0-1173 GCA_031581125.1 Schleiferiaceae bacterium
CACTTGACTGTGCGGACAAACACTAGTTACTTTTGACCCCATGGCGCTTCCGCGGAGGGTAGTTACTAGGCTAATTCGCCGCTCCTTTAAAAAGAAACGGTGGCTGGCGGTGATGCTGTACTTTTGGCCGGCAGGCCTAACAAAACAAAGGAGATGATACAGCAAAGCGGCAGCCGCCTGAGCCACCTGGCGGTACATTATGTAGGTAATCCGGTAAAAGAGGAAGGCCTGGGACTCAGTGCGGGCGAAACCGGGCTGGATGAACCCACCCTAAAGGTACTCTGGGAATACCTGGCTAAGGCTTTTCGGGAGCCGGAATATTATCAATTCTGGCACCCCACGGATCTGGCGCTCAACCCGGTGTACGATGTGGCGCAGCGCCTTTGGCAAGACCAAGCGCCCTTTATGGAAGCCTCCCAGCAGCTGGCCCGGCTGCTCTACAATGCCAGCCAGCATCCGCAGGTACGTAGCGGGGAGTTGCTGGTCGTTTTGCTCGAAAACGTGCGGGTGGAAGCCTACGAAGGGCCCGCGCTGGCGCTTTTCAAGTCAGAGGAAAAGCAGCCCTTTCTATTCACGGAAGAAGCAGAGGGGAATATAGAGCTCTACAGCTATCGCGGAATAAGCCCGGGCAAGGTGGACAAGGCCTGCCTGATCCTGAACCAAGATGGGGCGGAGGGCTATCAAGTGCTCTGCGTAGACAATCGCAATAAGGGCGAGGAAACGCAATTTTGGTTTGACCGGTTTCTACAGCTGGAACGGCGCCGCACGGCCTATAGCCAAACCAGCCAACTGGTAAGCCTGACCAAACAATTTGTAGAGGAGGACCTGGAACAGGAAGCACCCCTGGAAAAGGACGAAGCCATAGGCTTTATGCAGCGCAGCCGAAGCTACCTGGAGGAGCAGGAAACCTATGAGGCGGAAAGTTATGGCCAGCAGGTATTTGAGGATCCGCAGGTGGCAGACCGCTTCCGGGCCTATGTAGCGGAACGCCTGCCGGGGGAAGAGGAGGAGGCCTTTGATATATCAGAAGAAGCGGTAAAACGCAAGCAAAAGGTCTTTAAGAGCGTGATCAAACTGGATAAAAACTTCCACATTTATGTGCATGGCGACAGGCGCCTGATCGAAAAAGGGGTGGATAATCAGGGCCGTGCTTATTATAAACTCTATTACGAG
>JAVLBR010000333.1:0-1301 GCA_031581125.1 Schleiferiaceae bacterium
ATTATCCGCTTCTACCTCCAGAAAGAACAAAAGGCCGATACGGGAGGAAAAGAGACTACTTCTGCGCAAGCCAATGGAGAAATGAGCCCATCTTCAAATAACGACCATGCGAAACCGTAAGGAACTAGAAGCACGTATAGCCCAGCTAAAAGGCGAAAACCGCCAGCGCAAAGAACGGCTCGAAAAAGAGTGGTATGGACTGGGCAAATCCACCGCGCGCCTCAAGCAATCTTTCAATATTACCCGTGCTGTAGTAAGCTTGCTTAGTGGTAAAAGGAGCAAGCAAAAATGGCTTCAGGCCCTGCTGCCCAGCCTCAGCAGCTTCCTGGCCGGCTGGTTGGTCAAGCGCAAAAAGTCCGCTTAAAAATTTATTCGCATCTTTAGCCGCATGACGCCCGGACATGTTTACGACCTTATTCAGGATAAACTGAGCGACTGGCTGGAGCTGGCCGTACAGATGTTGCCCAATTTTCTGGTGGCCCTTCTCCTTTTCCTAGCCTTTGTAGCGCTTGGTAAAATGCTCCGCCGGCTTTTTGAGCGCCTCATGCGCCGCCTTACCGATAACGAGAGCCTGCGCGACCTCCTCGGCAGCAGCCTCTACCTGGCAGTACTCTCCGTAGGTCTCTTTATTTCCCTCAGCGTGCTTAAGCTGGACGGCGCCGTAGCCTCCCTCCTGGCCGGTGCTGGTATCATAAGCCTTGCCCTTGGTTTTGCTTTTCAGGAAATAGCCAGCAACTTTATAGCCGGTATCATGATGAGCATCCGCAAGCCTTTCCGCGAAGGCGACCTCATCGAAACCAATGGTTTTTACGGCACGGTCCTGAAAATTCACCTCCGGACTACCGATTTAAAAACCCTACAGGGACAGTATGTTATGATTCCTAACGCGGAGGTTTTCAAAAAACCGATTCAAAATTACTCCCGCACCCAGCGCCGCCGGATAGACCTTCCCGTGGGCGTCCATTACAAGACCAATCTCGACTTGGCCCAGCGAGTGGCCCGGGAATCGGTGGAAGCCCTATCGGGCGTAGAACCTGGGCAGGTACTGGTTTTTTATACCGATTTTGGCAGCAGTAGCATCAATATGGTGGTTCAGATCTGGCTGCCCTTTGCCAATGCGGAAAAAGATTTCCTGAGCTTACGCCACCAGGCCATCATGGCCATCAAAAAGGGTTTTGACGCCCACGGCATCACCATCCCTTTCCCCATGCGCACCCTCGATTTTGGGGAGGTTAATTTCCCGCAGGTTTTTCGCCAAGCGGGGCTTTCCGCCGCTTCTTCTGACGAAGGAGATACTTAAA
>JAVLBR010000335.1:0-1275 GCA_031581125.1 Schleiferiaceae bacterium
CAGACAAATGAAGGAGGAAAACTCCCCCGTACGCAACCTTCTGTTTAGGGATTACGAAGGGCTCATTAGCACCACAAAATGACCTCGATCGGAAAAGAATTAATCCGTTGTAAATTAGTAGATTATGAGTTATGTTATGGGAGAAGGGCTCAAGCCCCCTTACTTTCGCTCGCGGTTGCGGTCTTCAATGAGCAGCACCCAGGGCCAGAGGGTATTGCTGTGGGCCAGCAGGGTTTTAATGATGCCTAGCGCGGGAATCGCCAGGATAATGCCCGCTATCCCCAGTAGTTGCCCCCCGATGATTAAGGCCACCAGCGCCGCCATGGGGTTCACGCTTACCCGGGCCCCCATGATATTGGGCGTTATGAAATTCCCCTCCAGGAACTGCACCACCGCATAGATGGCTATCACCCCCACCGCGTACCAGGCAGAGTCTTTGGTAACCAGCGCTACCAGAAAAGGGAGCAGCCCACCCAGGAAGTTCCCCAGGTAGGGGATAACGGTAAGTACCGCCGAGAATATGCCGAAGAAGATCGCGTACTTGATGCCCAGGATCAAAAGCCCCACGGAATTGAGCACCGCCAGCACCAGGATTACGATGAAAAGACCACTTACATAGCTCTGCACTACCTGCTTAATTTCATCGGTACGGCTTTGGGCTTGGCCATCTTCTTTCCAAATGGCTGATAAAAACCGGGTAAATTTTTCCCGGTAGAGCAGGATTAAAAACACATAAATGGGCACCTGTACCAGAAAAGTAGCCACCGAGGAGGTGGTGTTCACAAAATTGGTCACCACGGGCACCGCTTTCTCCAGGGCATTTTGCCACCAGTCGTTGGTCTTAAGGAGTTCTACGCCCAGGCGGCTTTCCAGGTCCCGAAGCGTGGTGTTAAAAAGGTCTATTATCCGTTGTTGAATGCCGGGCAGGTCTTCCATGAGCTGGCCCAGCTGGAGGGCCGTAAGCCATATCAATCCGCTGAGCAGGGTTAAAAAAATGAGTAGTACCAACACGATGGCCAAAACACGGGGAAAACGGAAGCGCTCTAAAAAACGAACAAACGGATTAAAGACGATGGCAAACAGAAAAGAGAATGCCAGCGGGATCAAAAAGGTATGCCCCATAACCACCAAGGCTACCAAAAAGGTAACCACTATGCTCATGTGGCCGTAAATGCGGATTTTCCGCTCGAAGTCTTGGGTCATGGAAGGCGCGTAAGGAGGGTTTGGTGCCGCTAAGAGCAGACAAAGTTACCTAAATAGTGTCTGTCTATAAAG
>JAVLBR010000344.1:0-1107 GCA_031581125.1 Schleiferiaceae bacterium
AACGAAGCTGACCGACTCTAAAGACAGACACCAAGTGCGGCGGGCCATCCGCCGTCTACGGTTTCTGGCTTCCCCTCAGCCTATCTGGTTTATTTCGGATATTTGCACTTTCCTTTTATTGCCTTATATACATGGGATTATTCGATAAAGTATTCAAAAGCAAGCCCCAGGCAGAAAAGTTAGATCAGGGGCTGGAAAAGACACGCAGCAACGTTTTTGGCAAGCTAAGTAAAGCCGTGGCCGGAAAACGCCACGTAGACACCGAGGTACTGGACGAACTGGAAGAGGTGCTCGTGACCTCTGATGTGGGAGTGGAAACCACTGTAAAAATCATCGAAAGGATCGAAGCACGCGTGGCGCGGGATAAATACCTGGGCACCGATGAGCTCAATGACATTCTCCGCGACGAAATTGCCGGACTGCTCACCGGGGATGAAACCAACGCGGAAGCGCGCTTTGAAGTGCCCGAAAATACCCGGCCTTACGTCATCATGGTGGTAGGCGTAAACGGCGTGGGCAAGACGACCACTATCGGTAAGCTGGCCCATCAATTCCAGCAGGCGGGGCTGAGCGTAGTGCTGGGGGCCGCCGATACTTTCCGGGCCGCCGCCGTTGATCAGCTTACCATTTGGAGTGAGCGGGTAAACGTCCCCATTATTAAGCAGCCCATGGGCTCAGATCCGGCATCGGTAGCCTATGATACGTTGCAAAGTGCCCAGTCTCGGAATGCTGATGTGGTCATTATTGATACGGCGGGCCGCCTTCACAACAAGGTGAATCTCATGAATGAGCTCGGTAAAATAAAGCGCGTGATGCAAAAATTAAGTCCCGAAGCACCGCATGAAATCCTTTTGGTCCTGGACGCCTCTACGGGACAAAATGCCCTGGAGCAGGCCCGCCAATTTGCCAAAACCACCGAGATCACGGCCCTGGCCCTTACCAAACTGGACGGCACCGCCAAAGGCGGCGTGGCCATCGGCATCTCTGATCAACTGCAGGTGCCCGTAAAATACATCGGCGTAGGAGAGAAAATGGAAGACCTTCAGGTGTTTGATAAGCGGTCTTTTGTAGATCGCCTCTTCGAGCAGAAGGCCGAAAGCTAAATAG
>JAVLBR010000334.1:0-1293 GCA_031581125.1 Schleiferiaceae bacterium
CAGAGATACCTCAAAAGATACCCCGCATTACCCGTAGGTTTAAGCTTGACTTGACACTAGTAGGGCATACCTATAAATCCCGACTTGAGAATGATTTTCTTCTTAGTTCTTCAAATCGATCCATCATGATCAATTCATGATGGTGAGGCATCCTTTTATGCGCGTGATAGCGGTCATCGCTGAGGGATTCGAGTGGCGCCTCTCCATGGTCAATTAACTTTACAGCGTGGGCCATCATCTCTATCTCGTTTTCGTACACCCGGTAAGCCAGGCTGTGAAAGGTGTCTTCGTAATAAATGGGAATAAACTTTTTTTCGATAAGCGCCCCTTCGTCTGCTTGATCAGAAATATAATGAGTAGTTACTCCGATTGTTTGCCCTTCATAGATGGCCCATTTTAGCGCATCAAGGCCTTTTACATTGGGAAGGTATCCAGGGTGTGCATTGATTATATTATGATGGGTGGCTAAGTCAGGCGGCAGCAATCCCGCTCCCGCAATGAGGATATGATCAAAATTTTTCTCCGTAAAAAACTGGTTTAATTTTTCTAGCTCAACTTTTGAATAGGTTAAATTTAACCTATCTGATAGCTTAGCCACGCTTATGTCTACACATTGGGATGGTCTATGCTGGAAAATGGGTTTGAAATTTTTCCGTTTCACCCAGGGGATGACCACCAAATGCAACTCGGAATAGCCATTTAAAAGTAATTTGGTGATGACATCTTGCGTTTTGCGGTGAGGCCGGTCATAGGTGATGATTGCAATCATAAATTATTTTTATTTGTTTTATTAGTTAAATACTTATAAATACCGGGTGGGTAAGATTATTTATTTTGGTCGATGCCGACTAGTTATGAACCATAAATTATTGCCTTACGATGGACAAGGAACTTTGCCATGCTTGCTGGCTTCTACTCCCATCGACAAAAGGCCACAGCAGGCTTTAGGGGTGTAGCAGTTTTAAGCTCTGGCAAAGAGCAAATTAACTATTTTACCGGTGCAAATTAATAAATATTTTCTTCCAAAAAAGGCTAAATGAGCGCAATAGACGAAATTCGATGAAAAGGTAGGGGGAATTTAAATAAGAGCCGCCGCGACTTAGTTTGTGAGCTATATGGACGCTGAACGGGCCCTCCCGCTGAGGGAAATATTTTCCCGCTTATTGAAAACCGGGGCTAAAGCAACGTAGTCGAAGGGAAGATTTGGGCTGGCTCCATCTTTATGGCCTGTTTTCTGCTCCACGCCGTGATCTTACCAGTGATAGAGACCTTAAATAGTGTCTGTCCATAGAG
>JAVLBR010000349.1:0-1019 GCA_031581125.1 Schleiferiaceae bacterium
GCCCGCAAGGGCATCGCCTTTGACAGCCCGGACGCCCTTTTCCCCGCCGTGGCCTTAAGCGGTGAGCTCGGGCAGACCGTCATCGTCTTTTTCGTTTTGGGCCTTATCGCCGCCGCCTACAGCAGCGCCGACTCGGCCCTCACTTCTCTCACTACCTCCTTTAGTATCGATATTTTGGGCCTGGAAGCCGAGGGCGGTACTCGCGGTTTTGGCGGCCTGTCGGCCAAAAGTACCCGCGTCCTGGTTCATGCTTCCTTTTCCCTTCTACTCCTGGGGGTCATATTGGTATTTCGCCAGCTCAATGACGACAGCGTGATCAAGGAGCTCTTCACCGCCGCGGGCTATACCTACGGCCCTTTGCTGGGGCTTTACGCTTTTGGGCTTTTTACCCGCTGGCCGGTACGGGATGCCCTTGTGCCTCTGGTAGCCGTGATCGCCCCCCTTCTAAGTTTCATTGTAAAACAAAACGCCCCCCAATGGTTTGGCTACACCATGAGCTTTGAGCATCTCATTTTAAATGGATTGCTTACCTTCTCAGGGCTCTGCCTTTTGCGGCAGAAAGGGACTCCAGAGACGCCCCATTAAAGAATGCTCCCAAGCTTCTTGCAAGCCTGGGCTAGGTACTGAAACTACTTTTTCGCGATTTGGGCCTTATCACTTGCGCATCCAGAGCATAATAGGCATGCCTTCCCCTTTACAGAGCGGATACTTGCGGCGCCTCAAGCAAAAAGGCCCATTCCAATACCCGTCTCGCTATGGCTGAATCCCTACCCCCTGCCCCAAATTTTTCGGCCTTAACCTGCTTTACCTCCAGAAAATGCTCGGTGGCCTGCTCCTCTTTGGCGCCCTTTTGGGCGGGGTTGTCCAAGCTTTCCATCAAGCGATACATGAGCAGGTGGCCCGGGGCAAAAAAAGCCTTTTCCATGGGTAAGCGCCGGTAGTGGGCCGCCTCTGAATACCACACAGAAGGAGGAGCGGGCGGGCCGTCCAGGGTTTCAATTTCCCGGTAGCCCTTCAAA
>JAVLBR010000348.1:0-1050 GCA_031581125.1 Schleiferiaceae bacterium
CCCTGTGCCCGTTTCGTTCCCAGCGGGACGCCATGCCTGTTTCGGCCGTAACCTTTACCGCGGGGAGATTTATCGCAGCCGTTTCATATCAGGCTAAAATGAGCAGCGGCAACTTACTGTTGTACACCAATCGTTGCGATACCCGTTCGCTAAACAATTTTTCCATAAAGCCGAAGGTACGGGGTAGCACCGCTACCATACCAGCGTTTTCCTTTTCGGCGTGTTCTGTCAGTCCTTCACTTACTTCTTCGCCCTGCGCCTGGCTGAAGCGGTGGGGTATATCCCGCAGTTGTTGTCTGAGCATTTTGCGATGCCGTTTTTCCGGGCGGGTAAGTTCGCTTTCGCGGCGCTGGACATTCACCACATCCACTTCGGCCTTAAAGAAGCGGGTCATTTCTTTCAGCATAAATAAGCGGTGGCTTTCTATGGGCTGTTCGTAATCTACCGCCAGCGCAATGCGCTCCACCTCGGTGGGGAAGGCGGCTTCGTGCAGCACCAGTACCGGCGTAATGCTGCGTTTTACCACGGAGTCGGTTTTACTGCCCCAGAGCCGCTCGATGCCCGGCGCGCCCCGCGTGGGCATCACGATCAGGTCTACCTCTACTTTATCGGCCTCCTGCAATACCACGTCGCTGGAGATCCCGAAGTGCCAGCGCATCTCGTAGGAGACTTGCTCGAGTTCCGGGGTGTTTTTGCGGAAATTGGCGAAAGCATCTTCTACCAGGGCTTTATCACTTTGGGCATCTACCCGGGTATGCCGGGCCGCATGCACCAGGATGAGGTGGTTGCCCCCTTTTTTAATGGTAGGAAGGAGGGCCTCCAGGGCTTGACGTCCGTATTCGGAGAAATCAGTGGGAAATAAAATGGTGAGGTCTTTCATGAGGTTCTATTTTGCCTCCAAAATAAGGCATTGTGCGCAAACTATAACATGATATGAGTCATGTTTCGGTATGGGCCCAACTCTCTGGCGGACATGGGACCATAGGGGCAGGGGGGGTGAATGGGCAGCTTGCTTCCTTCCTTTTAGCTCGTTTGGTCGAAGGCCACCAC
>JAVLBR010000339.1:0-1198 GCA_031581125.1 Schleiferiaceae bacterium
GTCTATGATCACATCACTGCTTTTGCTGCGGGTCCAGCAGGTAGGGAATCCGGCCGTAAAGTCTTCGCTGTAGGGAAGTCCTATCGGCAGGCAAGCTGTGTTAAAGGTTACCGGACCTACCCACTGAGAAACGTCGCCCGCCGCGCAGCTATCCCGTACGTAAACGTCGTAGCTCGTTTGCGGGCTTAGGCCGGAAAGGGTAGCGGTATCATTGGTTACGCTTACTTGCGTACCACTCCCCAGGCTAAAGCCGGTAGATCCGTAAGCGATGTTGAAATCGGTGGCGTTGCCGCCCTGGGTGAAGGTTACCTGGGCATCGTTGGCCGTGATCTGCCCTACGGCCAGATTGGTCGGTTTCGGGCAGGTGGGGATGGTCGTGTACTCGAGATCATCCAGGAAGATGTAATCAAAACTATCGTCCTGATCGTGCCCGATGGCGATGTACTGGTCATTCCCCGTAAGGGTATCGAAGGTGATCACAAAACGCTGCCAGGTATCATCCAGCATGGAATTGGGAATGGAATCATAGGGGTGGAAAGTAGCCGCGTTGGTTGGATCGCTCATGGTACCTACGACCAGTCCCGAGGTGTAGAAACTAGATCCTTCGTCTTGGGCATAAAAGGCTACCTGCTTGGTGCTGTCCAAGTCAGACAGCTGGGGAGAAATAAGGAGCAATTCACCGCCGCTGCCACTGGAGTTGTAAAACTCGATGGCGTTGGGCGCGGAGCGTTGCGGGTCAAAGGAAGAGTTTTCCGTTTCTACCCGAGCAAAACTACTGGAGGTCGTATTGAGGGTACTCCAGCAAGCGTCAATGTTGGGGTCTGTAGTGCCGTCAAAGTTCTGACTGTAAGGAGCGGTGAAGGAAGCGGGGCAACTGGTGGTGAAATTGTTTAAACCGCTCCAGGCACTGGTGTCGCCGGGGCCGCATATCGCACGTACATACCAATCATAATTGGTATTGCTAGAGAGATTGGAAAGGCTGAAGGGTCTATTGGTTACCACCGTTTGGGTACCGGCGCCAGGGGTAAAACCAGGGGAGCCATAACTTATTTCCCAAGAGGTGGCGGAGCCATTTTCAGTCCAATTCAGATCTGCCGCAGACGGGGTAATATTGGTACTTGTAAGGCCGGAGGGTATAGCACAACCTACACAAGTACTCACCTCAAAAAGATCGATGCTCATGTCTCCGTCAAAGCCA
>JAVLBR010000294.1:0-1894 GCA_031581125.1 Schleiferiaceae bacterium
AGCCTTGCTGCTCACCCTTGGCTTAGGCAGCTGCGAAAAATGCAATGACCCTTGCGACATAGACTGCGATAATTACGATCCCTGCTGTGGGCAAAGCCCTGCGGATGCCAGTTTTACGATTTATGAAGTGTTGAATGCGCCTAACCCAACTAAGGAAAGGGAAGGCTATACCGTTACGCCTATGGCTACGGATACCATACTGCGCTTCAACACGGCTCTAATGGAGGCAGACTTTGAAGCCGATTATTACGAATGGACCATTGGCGATGACCCGCGCACCTGGAATACCAGCGAGGTGGCCCTGAATTTTGGCGTGCAATTTTACATGCCCATTCCTATTACCCTAAAGGTGGCCAAAGCGGTAGATAAATCCTGTTTTCCCAATGCGAAAGACACGGTAACCTTTCAACGAACCCTGGTAATAGTGCCCGAAGAAGACTCTAAGGCAGTGGGACGCTACGAAGGATTTTTGAATAGCGCTCCAGCTAAACCCAATTTTTTAGATATCCAGGACTCCGTAGACCAATATGGGGATCTGCTATACGGCTATACTGGTATTTTCCCCAATTGCGATATGCCCAACCGGGGTGGGGGAAGCTTTATACCCGGCTACCGCAGTTTTTACTTGTACTCACAAGCCACTAAATTGGGTTGCTGCTATGGCCTTACAGGGTACGGCAAGATAGCACTCGATGGTTCCTTTCGCATGAAAATGGGACATTACCCGGTAAGGCCGCCTGATTCGTGCTTTTGGAGTGGGTTGAACGACCCTTATCTAATAGATGAATTCATTGGACAAAAAATTAACTAATCATGAAAAAATTATTAACTTTAATTCTAGCGGCGGGTTTTTACGCAATGCAAGGGCAAGAGCCGCTACCCGCCACAAACCAAGGTCCTTGTTCGCCAACGGGGGTAACCACAAACCCCAATAACCCTCAAAACCCCATACCAGGCCATGCTGATTTTATCAACTGGTTTGACTGGACGCAATCTAGATTTATTTTTAGTGTTGATAATGACAACTTTACTACTTCTTCATTACAAAGCCCTTTCTATATAAATGAAGGAGCGACATCTCACTTTTATGTTACCCCTGAAAACCCAGCCGATAATAAACCTGAAAATGGTTGGGAATTAGTGAGCTTTCACATGGGGGTAGATAAAGATGGAGATTATGATGCTGAAAACATGGGCGATATCTATTTTATACTTTATAACAAGTATCGCTCTCTCCTCCGCGTATTTGTGGCCATAGAGCAAAATAGAGATGGGAACTTAATTGATATAGAGTTACGGTTCAAAGATAAGGCCTATAAAACAGCTCTATTTGGCGCTTTAGATGAGGTGCAACAGCCCCTAAAAAACTTTGACCCTTTTACCATTGCCTCTAGTGCGCAAGTGTTTGATAATTCCCCCACTAAAAGAGATTGGAATTACGCGGATTTTCCCGTGAACTATGACCCTTGTACCTGTCAGCGTGTAATTCTTGAAGATGGGCAATCTGAGCCTACTGATTTAGGAGAAACGGAATTATTATTAAATGTTAAGATAGTAGATGAGGCAGAAATTAATTTAGAAGGAACCAGCCAAGGCAATTTAAATCCGATTGTAGAAAAGGACCCAGGCAAGACCAACGGTACTGATCAGTGGCAAGATTTTTATGGTCCTGTTAAAAAAATAGGAACCGCGATAGAGTCTGGCAAAAAAGCGTACAAAACCTTCAAAGGCTTTAAAGGCGATGTGGATAAAGAGGTAAGCGGAAAAAGTAACGCTAGTGATGTAGGCACCGGCTTTGATAACGTAGCCAAGCTACTTACCAAAGAAATACCGGCATTGGATCTGGTTCCATACGCTTCAGAGGCTTTGGCTATCGTAGACTACTTCGTAACCG
>JAVLBR010000350.1:0-1011 GCA_031581125.1 Schleiferiaceae bacterium
ATAGGCGGTGGCCAGGACGGGGTCGAGCCGCAGGACGTAAACCAGTATGGGAACGGTAAGAATGGAGCCCCCGCCGCCCAGCAGTCCGAGGGTAATGCCCATTACAATAGCGAGTAGGTATCCGAGTATTTCCATGGGGGCAAAAGTGAGGTGCCTGCGCCAGCCGTAAGGTGACGGGTATCACGCCCCGGTTTTTGCGTCTTCCCCCGCCTACCGGCGGTTGGGCGGTACGCAGAAGGTATTGAGCGCTCCCTTTCCGGGGAGGAGCTGCCTTTTTTGGAAGTGGAAGTACTGGTAACCGAGGGGATTGAGCAGGGCCTTTTGCTCGTCCTGGAGCGATTCGATGAGCAATACCGGTTTATGCCGGCGCAGGGTATCCAGGGCGCCCTGGAGCACCTGCGTTTCGTAGCCCTGCACGTCGATTTTGATAAAAGCCGGCGCCAGCTGGAAGGAGTCCAGGGTTTGGGTTTGGCAGGTGGTGGAGTGGATGCTCAGCTTCCGGGGATCAAAACCCCACAGGCGTCCGGGCAGCCAGTTGCGGGCGGCCTCATAGTCAAAGGAAGTAAGCCCGTCAAACATCCACTGGCGGTAAAAGGGGGTGTAGAGGGTTTGCTCTCCAGGCTGCTGGGCCAGGCCGTAGTTGAAGAGTTGCACCTTCGGGGAGCGGGCGAATCGCTGCTCGAGCTTGGAAAAGATAAGCGGATGCGGTTCAAAGGCCACGATGGGGGTTCTTTCCCCCGCCATTAGGCGCATGGAAAGGATGGACTCTCCCCGGTTGGCCCCTACATCTACCAATACTTCGTGGGCGGCCGGTTGGAATTGTTGGAGGAAATAAAAATCGGGCTCGTGGGGGCGGCCGCGCAGGCCCATCAACCCCAGCTTGAGGCGGAAGCGCAGGTCGTGGAGAAAAGGAAAATGCGTTTGTAAAGTCCTCAAGTAGTGTTTGTGATAGTGCCTGAAAAAAGTTGACACATTCGAGTCTCAAAATTCCAACACAATGAGATCGAAAAG
>JAVLBR010000336.1:0-1243 GCA_031581125.1 Schleiferiaceae bacterium
AATGTCCACCACCGTAGCCCCCGCTTCCAGGGCGCGGTTCCACTCCGCGGCATCCAGGTGCCGCCCTACATTGGTTACGTCGTAACTGCCATCGTCCAGTCCGTCGGATAGGATTTTAGGGCGCACCTTCACCACCAGTTTTAGGAAAGACTGCCCATCGTCTTCCACGGCCACTTTCAGGGGCATATCTTTCAGCTCGGGCCGCTGCTGGAGATCGGCCTGGAAGGCTTCCCAGTGCGGCTGCGGCACACTCATCTGGGCATTAATGCCTTCGGGGGCTACGTACACCCGCCCCAGGCAGCGCCAGCTATCCCAGCGGGCATACAGCGCATCCCGAAAAACCTGGGGATCCGCCACCCGCACGTAGCGGTAAAAAGAAACCGTAACCCGGTCAAAATCTTCCGCCTCCAGCCGGCGTTGCAATTCTTCCCGGCTGTATTTATTTACCAGATGGGGCTTGTAAGCATTGGGGTCCATGGTCATAGGCGCTTTTCCAGCCCGCAAAATTACAAAGCCTTAGCCACTTGCCTTTGGGGCCTGGCGGCCAAATGTGGCTCGTGCCCCTAAAGATGATGAGGGCCAAAATACAAGCAGCCGGCCCCCGTCACATTTGCCCGCAGGGCGTCTTCTAAAAAAAAGCGCCTCGAGCGGAAAGATACGTCCACGCGCCCGCCAGGAGCGTTATTCAAACTTTTGCTCAAAAGCGTGGCAGTAGGGCGTGCCACCCGTCTTTTGGTAATAATCGTGGTGGTAGTCTTTTTCCTCCGCATAAAAGACGGCTCCGCCGGTTACCTCGGTAGCCACGTCCAAGCCCTGGGCTTCCAGCTCCTTGATGAGTTTTTCGGCTATCTGCTTTTGCTCCTCGTTGAGATAAAAAATGGCCGAGCGGTACTGATTCCCTATATCGGGACCCTGGCGATCTACCTGGGTAGGGTCGTGGGTATTGAAAAAGAGGCGGGTTAAGGTCTCGTAGTCGGTTTTTTCCGGATCGTAGGTCACCTCTACGGTTTCGGCGTGGCCTGTCCGGCCGGTGGTCACTTCCCGGTAGCTGGGGTTTTCCACGTGCCCGCCGGCGTAGCCCACGCGGGTATCGATCACGCCTTCGGCTTGCTGCATATAATACTCCGTGCCCCAGTAACAGCCAGAGGCAAAAAGGGCGCGTTCGTAGCGGGAGGTATCTTGGGCTTGGGTCATAAAAGAAAAAATTAAGGCGATGGCCAGGTAAAATAGGCGCTGCATAATA
>JAVLBR010000341.1:0-1125 GCA_031581125.1 Schleiferiaceae bacterium
ACTCATTTCCCGGGACGGATTGAGAAGCTTACGGTCAGCTTCAAGGGCGAGCGGGTAAAAGAAGGGCAGGTGCTGGCCTATGTTTACGCACCGGAACTGATCCGGGCCCAGGAGGAACTTCTGGAGGCCCAGAAAGTCCAGGAAAGTCAGCCAGCCTTGTTTCGTTCGGCTCTGGATAAACTGCAGAATTGGAAGCTTAGCGAGGCGCAGGTTCAACGCGTGCTAAATGCCAAAAAACCTATTAAAAAGTTTCCTATCCGAGCCGATGTCAACGGCTACGTTCTAGAAAAAAACGTTCACCAGGGAGACTACCTCGGCCAGGGGGATAAACTTTATACCATCGCCGACCTCAGTAAAGTATGGTTGATGTTTGATGTCCACGAATCAGACCTTTCCTGGGTGAATCAAGGCGATTTAGTACACTTTACTTTAGAAGCCCTCCCAGGAGAACAATTCAAGGGAAGCATTTCCCAGGTGGATCCCGTTATAGATCCTCAAACCAGGGTGGCCGGCGCGCGGGTGGAGGTGCCCAATCCGCAGGGACGTCTGCGGCCCGAAATGTTGGCCCGGGGTACCCTGAGGGCCACCCTGGATGAGAAGGGGGAGGCACTGGTTATTCCCGAATCCGCGGTCCTGTGGACGGGAGAGCGCTCGGTGGTTTACGTAAAGAGCAAGGCATCGCAGGGAAGCTATGCTATGCGGGAGGTACGGCTCGGGACTTCCCTGAATCCTGGCTTTGTGGTCCAAGAAGGGCTCCGCTCCGGGGAGGAGATTGTGGTGCATGGTACCTTTAGCGTGGATGCCGCGGCCCAGCTAGCCGGTAAGCCCAGTATGATGAATCCAAAACACAATCACCGCCCGAACAGACCCGAGCATGTCCCCCGCCGGGTGGAAAGAACCAAGGGGCATGCGGCTAAGGCCAGTTCGGAAAAGGCACGGGCCGCCCTTAAGCCATTGCTCCATGCTTATCTGGCTTTAAAAGATGCACTGGTAAAAGACGATACAGCCGGGGCACTAATTCATGCGGATAAGCTGTCCCGGGTACTTGGTAAGATTAAAGCTAAGCCCATGCCCCCCAGTTGGCAGCAGCACAGTAATAAGCTTAAGTCGGTGGGGGAGAAAGCC
>JAVLBR010000338.1:0-1214 GCA_031581125.1 Schleiferiaceae bacterium
GTGCCTGATCCTTACTTTGGGGGAGACGAAGGCTTTGAAAACGTATATAAGCTCTTAGATGAGGCCACTACCGAGATCGCTAAAAAATACGGAGATGGATAATAAGCCAGAATCTGCTGACTACGGAAAACTCTACCTGCTCCCTACCCTCCTGGGCCCGGTAGAACCGCTGGAAGTGTTGCCCATGGCCACCAAAAAAGTGCTGGACCTGGCCGATCATTACATCGTGGAAAACGAAAAATCGGCGCGGGCTTTTATAAAACGCGTTAAGCCCTCTAAAAGCCAGGGCCAACTCACGATTTTCTTGCTGAATAAGTATACAGAACCAACTGAATATGAAAATTTTATAAAACCTTGCCTCGAAGGGAAAGCCACCGCCCTGCTAAGCGAAGCGGGCGCCCCGGGCATAGCTGATCCGGGGGCAGATATTATTGATCTAGCGCATCAAAAGCAAATACCGGTAGTCCCCATCACGGGCCCTAGCTCCATCCTTCTGGCGCTAATGGCCAGTGGTATGAACGGGCAGGCCTTTGCCTTTAATGGCTACTTGCCCATAGACAAACAGGCGCGCAGCCAACAGCTCAAGTGGCTGGAAAAACAAAGCCGGAAAACCGGGCAGACCCAAATTTTTATGGAAACGCCCTACCGGAACCAAAAGCTGTTTAGCGAAATTCTTCAATCCTGCCATGAAAACACCCGCCTGTGCATAGCAGCTGACCTGACCCTGAAAACGGAAATGATCAAAACGGCGCCATTGGCCTGGTGGAAACAATATACCCCGGAGCTGGAAAAGCGGCCTGCCATATTCCTGCTGGATGCCCGCTAGCGGGTGTCTGTCTATAAATTACGATCGTTCTTATTGCTAAGCGAGACTCTTCTCCCCGCGGGTGTGCGTGTCCTCACCAGTTCCATTTTTTCTATCCACCAAAGAAGATAATTACGGAAGCGACGGGCGTTTTAGATTTAGACCGCTGCGCTTGTTGAGGTTAAATTGTTGAGCTGGAGAACTGTTTAGCTGGTGTGGGGCGTGATAAGTAAATATGAATCCCCTTGAGCCCCACCACCGCCCTATATCCTTTTGATATAACAAGGATACGAAACACTAGAGAAGCATCATCTTTTGGCCCCGTAGGTATATGGTTTTCCCGGCCTCTTTTGTGTTTAAAAAGCCCTGGCTCATAAATCTAGGTTTGCAGCTCTTTGCGCGGGAGTGA
>JAVLBR010000337.1:0-1238 GCA_031581125.1 Schleiferiaceae bacterium
GCCTTGATGTATGAGCTGCATGGGCTGTCGTTCCGAGAGTACCTTGCCTTTACCGGAAGCCTGGCGTACGAGCCCCTTGACCTTAAGCACCTTACGGAAGGAAGCCCTTCCTTGCGAGATTCTTTCCCTCGGGATTTTAGGCCCCTGGAGCACTTTCATAAGTATTTATCCCATGGTTATTATCCCTTTTTTCGGGAATCGGAAGGGGGGTATCACCGGCGGTTGCGCCAGCTGGTGCGCACTATGGTGGAATACGACATGGCGGAGCTAAAGGGTTTCGACATTCGCAATGCCAAGAAAATGCTCCAACTGCTGTCTGTTATTTCCCAGCAAGTGCCTTTTAAGCCCAATATCTCGGCCCTGGCCCAGAAGAGTGGTATTCACCGTAATTCGCTTAACAACTACCTCCACTTTTTGGCGGAAGCCCGGCTGATAGGGCTGCTGTACCCGGCGGGTAGAAGGGTGGCCGCGCTGCAAAAACCCGAAAAGGTGTACCTGGACAATCCCAATCTCCTGTATGCGCTCGGCATGGGAAACGCGGAGCGGGGTACGGCGCGTGAAGTGTTTTTTTATAACCAACTGCGCGTAAGACACCGCCTCGCGCAATCCCAGCAAGCCGATTTTTTGGTAAACGACCAACTGATTTTTGAAATGGGGGGCCTCAACAAAACCGCCCAACAGATCCGAGGTCTGCCTGATGCCTGGGTGGTGCAGGACGACCTGGCCTTTCCGGTGGGACGGGCCTTGCCCTTGTGGCTTTTTGGGTTTCTTTACTGATGCTTATTCCGTTCCGACCCGGCCAAAATTTTCGGCGTAATGGTGCCATGACAGGAGCCCAAAATTAAAGAGGCGGTCAAGCATTGTAAAGGCGCGATGAGCGGCCCTTAGATCCGCAACTTTTGGGCGGATTGCGCGCTAGTGATAAAGGCTTATACGTCTCGACGAGTGGTTTTACCCACTGGAGCACTAAGATAGATGCTCAGAAAATGCCTCCATGAACCTTATATTTACCGCATTTCAAAAACCTATTCATGCCAAAGCTTAGCATACGGCAATCTCTGAACAAGGCCTTCCTAAAAGCTAAACCCAACCGGGACGAGATTGAAGTTTTTAAAAAAAACCTTCTGCATCTTGCCCATAATGTAGATGAAAATCAAGGAGAAGAGTTCCACAAAGGCCTGGTGGTGGAGTTTCTAAAAAACACCTATTACGGTGGGCGCTATTTTATCAACACCAAA
>JAVLBR010000317.1:0-1584 GCA_031581125.1 Schleiferiaceae bacterium
ACCCCTCCTTTTTTAAGGCTAATCTTTATACACATCTTTACTTAAGAGTTCGAACACTTCAAATTGGCTATTGAATTTATCATAGCCGTTTTTCATGGTGATGTATCCTGGCGGCCCATGTGACTTATACCCAGTCCATTTTCCTAGCCGGGCTATGATCCAGGCAGCCCAGGCCAAAGTGTCTTTGATGTAGGGATTTTTTTGTTTTGCCGTTTTCCCTTCAACTTTCTTTAGCAGTATGCTCAAAAGCGCCAGTTGTTTCTGGTTGAAGATAAGGCTAGCCTTATCTTGGTCTTTCTTCTGTAGAGCAAGTTTTAAACGCATGGTATGTAGGGCCGCCTCTAAGACCAAGGCAGTCAACTTTTTAATAGCGGCACCACTTCCCAATTGGCTTGATTCAATACGGAAGCCTTTTGACTTAATGACTCGGAAAAGCTCTTCAATAAGCCAACGGTTTTTGTACCATTGAATGCATTGTAGGGCCTTATTAGCATCTTCAACTGCATGGGTAGTCAACAGCCGCCATAAAACGCGATCCTGGCCTGCAGGAACTTCAGGGGTTACCTCTCTAGCCTCCACAGCGTAGAGCGATATGCTTTTTTGGCTACCAGTGTATCTAAGCGGTGCTTTTACCTTCACCTTGCAAAAGCGCACTTCCATTTTTGCTAGTCGCTTGTCTCTGCTTTTGTTTGAGGGCAACTGCAGGGAGTAGGTTTCACTGACTGGTTGGTTTTCTAATTCGTTGTAGAGCTTCCCACTGCCACCTACTATATTCCTGTCTGTGCGTGATCGCACGAGTACCTCCGTTTTGGGGTAACTGGTCACTTCTGCAAACTCATCATAAATATCACTTTCTCTGTCACCTATTATAGTAAGAGCTACATTTTCAGGGAGCCGCTTCCTGGAAAGGCGGGCACTCTCTAACCATCGGAAGGACTCTTTCTGGTCAATGGGTAGAGTCTTGTAGGCACGCTGGTACTTATCTTTTTGCCTCCATCCTCGGTTGTAAATGGAAGCGCTCGCCAGGCCATAAATGGTTTTACCTTCAGTGTCGCACACTATGGTAGGGTGGCAGAAAAGCCCGGCAACTTCCTTTTTGGTGGTAGGGCCAATATCCGGGTCATTCTCCAGTTTGGCTGCTGTAGAGGCATAATTGAACTCGGTAGTATCCTGAATACAAAGGACATGCTCTTGGTCTATGTTTTCTCTGCATTTGCGAAAGGAGCCAGCCAAGATGTTGGTATAATCGGCGCGCTTATTCATTAAAAATCGGTAAAATCCCGTTTTAGAGGTATGGCTGCTGGATGCAACATTAACTATTGCACTTCCAAAATGTACTAACTCCTGCGATATTTTTTCTACGCGCTTGTCTATGCGCTTATCAGGGAAAACATTATCGTAAAAACCTGTAAAATAACTATCTATCATGCTATAAAAATACAACATTCGCAGTAGCTATCCAAATTTAATTACCTGAATATCAGAATTTTAAAAGTTGTTTTTCAACCGTAATTTGTGTATAAAGATTAGCTCTCAGAGGGGGATAACAACCGCCGCGCCTCCCCTCAAGCTGGCTGAGAGATA
>JAVLBR010000332.1:0-1326 GCA_031581125.1 Schleiferiaceae bacterium
CGCAGCCGGGTTTGCGCTACTCGTCCCATATAAGTGTCTGTATTTAAACTCAATTGAAAAAGTGGTTTCCTCGGTTTTTTTAAACTATTGGTAAAGGATTTGCGGTCAAAGCAGTAAATCGAAATATTTCTACACCATGAGTACAGTTAAAGCACAAGAAATAGTAGAAAGCCACCAGCAACGCCGCGTAGAGTTGCACACCGGCCTGGATGAAAATGCCCGGGCTAACGTAGTGGCGAAGTTAAGCAAGGTACTGGCGGACCATTACCTGCTGATGCTTAAAACGCATAATTACCACTGGAATGTGCGGGGACCGCTCTTCAAATCCCTGCACGACCTTACCGAAGAGCAGTACGATGAGCTTTTTGAGGCCATCGATGAGCTGGCCGAAAGAATTCGGGCCCTCGGTCACGATGCGCCGGGCACCTTCTCCGAATATATAGAGCTTAGCGAAATCAAGGAGGCCCAGAAGGGGATTGCCGACCTGGAAATGGTAGCCGACCTGGTAGGCAGCCATGAGAACCTGGTCAGCAATATGCGTACCACCCTGGAAGAGGCGCAGAAAGTGGGTGATGAAGTGACGGTAGACATGATGGTAGATCGCCTCTCCGTACATGAGAAATATGCCTGGATGCTTCGTAGTTTTATTGAAAAATAGAAGCATGAAACTTAACTCCCCCCGAAAAGACCCTTATTCCGGATTTGCCCGGGCGGAACGCGCCCTGGAAAAAGAGGGTTATCAGCAAGAGCTCACCGTTATTGATGAAAATACGGTGGAAGCAGAAAATGGTCGGCGCTACAAACCCGCCGACCTGGTAGTCCACCAAATTACCCGCATCCAGAACAAGGAGGTGTACCACGGTGATGCCAACAAAGAATCACGTCCCAAGGCCATCTTTGCCCTACAGGGTCCTGACAATATGCGGGGCCTCATCAAAGAAATGATGGATTCGGAAGAAAGTAAAATTGTGGAGGGGTTTTTGCAACAGGTAGATAGGCACGATGATTTGCAAGAAAATTATACGGCCTAAAAATTAATAATGAAGTAACCCTAAAAATCAAAAAACATGAGCGACGACAGTAACAACGCAGGAAATGTAGTATTGGGAACCCTTCTCGGCGCCGCCGTAGGTTTCGCAGCGGGCATTTTGCTGGCCCCCGCCAGTGGTAAAGAAACCCGTGACAATCTCAACGAAAAAGCCACCGAACTCAAAGGAAACCTTTCCGAAGCTACCGATAAGGCGCTTTCCTCCATCAACGAGGTAAAAGAAACGGCTCAGCGCACCTTGCGGGAAGAAGCTGATAAGGTGAAGAAGGAAACCAAAA
>JAVLBR010000321.1:0-1574 GCA_031581125.1 Schleiferiaceae bacterium
TACAAAATAACATTGATTTCTCATTTTAATGAACACTGGCAGTCAAACCCCACACTAAAACAATTATCTCATTATAAAAGTGCAAAAATTATAAAAAAAGGAGACCATGAGGCCTTATGGATTGAAAAGGAAATTAAAATAAATCAAGACGCGAAAAATTTTGGCAGAATTAAGCGAGAATTAATAGGGAAAAAATATGAATACCCTTTTAGCTTCAAAACTATAATTAATAAATACGGACAGCCTCAAACCATTAGGGAAGCTACAACAAATAAAAATTGGGTTGCATATTTTCCGAAGGGAGATTTCACTTTAATGACTGTTAAATCTAATGATAGCATAATACGTTTGTTTAAAGGGAGGAAATTTATTCCGGAATAGAGCGGGCAGATTTGAGGCCGGGCGGAAGAGGGGCAGCGAGGCAGGCCGCCTAGCGCCCTCACTCCAAAGGGATCCAATAATACCCGTAATAGGAAAAGATGCCGATGGCGCCCTGGAGGTTGCTGTAGCTGGCCGGGAGGTAATTGTTGGCACCGTCCTTGAGCCAATAAGACGTCTTTAAAAGATAGGCGCTTGAAAGGGGAGCTTCCTGAGCAAGCAGGGGATTCCCTCAAAAAGTTACATTTGTGGATGTATATTTTACTAAGCTTAACCGAATGCTAGTCAAGGCTGCGGTTAGGCCAACCTTCCACTATGGATAAATCTCAGCTCTCAGAACGTGATATCTGCAGCAAGTTTATCGCCCCGGCCCTGCAAAAGGCCGGCTGGGATATGCAGCGCCAGGTGCGAGAAGAGGTTACCTTCACTGATGGGCGGATCATCGTACAGGGAAAAATGCACGCCAGGGGCCAGCGCAAACGGGCCGATTACATTCTTTATCACCAGCCCAACCAACCGCTGGCCATTATCGAGGCGAAAGACAACAATAAGGGGCCGGGAGCCGGCATGCAGCAGGCTTTAGAGTATGCGGCCATCTTGGACCTTCCCTTTGTGTTTACTTCCAATGGAGATTCTTTCGTGTTTCACGACCACACACAGGAGGGAGGCGATGCGGAGCAAGAACTTGCTTTGGCTGACTTCCCCAGTCCGGATAAACTCTGGCAGAAGTACCTTCGCTACAAGGGGCTGGAAGAAGATGATAAAAAAAGAATCGTAGAAGAGCCTTTCCACTTTGACGACTCCCCTAAATCGCCTCGTTATTACCAGCAAATTGCTATAAACCGCACCGTGGAAGCAATTGCTAAGGGACAGCCACGCATCTTACTGGTAATGGCCACGGGAACCGGTAAGACCTTCACGGCCTTTCACATTATCTGGCGGCTTTGGAAATCCGAGACCAAAAAGCGCATACTTTTTCTGGCAGACCGCAACGCCCTACTTGACCAAACCAAAAATGGAGATTTTGCTCCCTTTGGTAGTGAGGTCATGCACATCATAAAAAACCGCCGCATTGATAAGTCATTTCAGATTTACTTTGCTCTTTACCAGGGCCTCACGGGTAATGAGGAGATCAAAAATGTCTATAAAAACTTTTCCCCGGGCTTCTTTGACCTGATAGTGGTGGATGAGTGCCA
>JAVLBR010000347.1:0-1062 GCA_031581125.1 Schleiferiaceae bacterium
CTTGGTTTGGGTGTCTAAGAGCTTTTCCACCTCCGCCTGAAAGCGTTGGAAGTCCTCGCTTTTAAAGGATACGTAATTCATTTGCCGCAGCAGGTTGATCAGCTTTTGGTAAAAAGCCCGTACCCCCTCAAAGTCATCGAAGGAGAGGGCTGCATCACAGATACGAAGCACGTATTCCAGCATGAAGCGCTGGCGTTCCAGGTCGCAGTTCATGTCAATATCGTCAAAGGAGTCTTGCTGGATAAAGGCAAAGTCGATCAATTCACTTTTCCAAAAATCCTGGTGGTAATCCACCGGCACGGAATCATCCCCCAGGATGCTGATTTGGTCCCGGGCTTCTATCCCCTTTCGCAGGAGGTCTTTGCTGCGGTTTACCTGCTCGATCCAATCTGCCCCGAGGGCTTCTTGCGTTTCTGTTTTAAATTCCTGGTAGTCCAGGTAGCGGGAGTAGGAGGCTATGGGGTCTATAGCGGGGTAGCGTTTGGCATCGGCTCTTTTTTGGGAGAGGGCGTAAAAGCAGCGCGCTATCTTACTGGTCGACTCCGTTACGGGCTCCTTGAAATTACCTCCGGCCGGGGAAACGGTGCCCAGAAAAGTAACCGAGCCCCGGGCGCCACCGGGCAGCTCTACCATGCCACTCCGCCCGTAAAAGTTGGCGATCACCGCGGGCAGTTCCACCGGGAAGGCATCGGTACCGGGCAGCTCCTCCATGCGGTTGCTCATTTCGCGCAGCGCCTGGGCCCACCGGGAGGTACTATCGGCCAGCAGCAGTACCTTCAGGCCCATGCTGCGGTAGTATTCCGCCATGGTCATGCCTACGTATACCGAGGCTTCCCGGGCGGCCACGGGCATGTTGGAGGTATTGCAGATGATGCTGGTTTTTTCCTTGAGGGGGCGGCCCGTGTCTACGTCTTTTAGTTCGGGAAATGTTTCAAAGATTTCCACCACCTCATTGGCCCTTTCGCCGCAGGCCACCAGGATCACTACGTCCGCTTTGTTGTTTTTGGCTATGGCCTGTTGCAGCACCGTTTTACCCGTTCCAAAGGCGCCGGGAATATAGCC
>JAVLBR010000296.1:0-1874 GCA_031581125.1 Schleiferiaceae bacterium
ACACCCACTGGCCATTAACCACCGTATGGCGTACCTGGCTGCGGAAGCGCTGCCCTTCCAGCGGCGACCAGCCACACTTATAGCGCAGGTTATCGGCCTCCACCGTCCAGGGCCGGTTCAGATCCACCAGGGTGAAGTCGGCGTAATAGCCCGGCCGCAGATAGCCCCGCTCCACTATCCGGTAGAGGTCGGCGGGGGCATGGGCCGTCTTCTTTACGATCTGCTCCAGTGAGAGCGCCCCCTGATGGTACAGCTCCAGCAGCACCACCAGGGCATGCTGCACCATGGGCGCGCCACTCAGGCTCTCAAAATAAGGACCCTCTTTTTCCGCCCAGGCGTGCGGGGCATGATCGGTCGTGATCAGGTCTATACGGTCTTCCCGCAGGGCTTGCAGCAATCCCTGACGATCGGCCTCCGTCTTAATGGCGGGGTTCCATTTAATCCGCGCCCCCAGGCGCTGGTAGTCCGCATCGTTGAACCAAAGGTGGTGAATGGAAGCTTCGGTGGTAAGGCGTTTTTCGGTGTCCGGCCTTGCCGGGGCAAAAAGCTGGGCTTCCCGGGCCGTGCTCAGGTGCAGGATATGAAGCCGCCCGCCCTGCGCCTCCGCCCGGGCCAGGGCCTCCCGGGTAGCTTCATAGCAGGCCGCCTCCGAGCGGATCAAGGGGTGGCAGGCAAAGGGTACCGCCGCTCCGTACTGCGCGCGGTAGCGGGCTTCGTTGGCCACCACCAGCTGCTCCTTTTCCGCGTGAATAGCCACCGGCACGGGCGCATGGGCCAGTATTTTGGCCAGGCGGTCGGGATGATCCGCCAGCAAGTGGCCGGGCCCTTCAAAGTAAAGCCCATCGTCGGTCACCGCCAGTTGATCGCTGAGGTCATCGGCCAGCACCGCTTCCATATTCTCTGCGCTCACTCCGAGCAAAAAGGCGTAGTTGGCCCAGGAACGGCCCTGAGCCAGCTGCATCTTTTCCGCCTGCCGGGCCCGAGTCAGGGTTTGCGGCCGGGTATTGGGCATCTCCAGGTAAGAAGTAATGCCGCCCGCCACGGCCGCCGCGCTTTCCGAAGCGATATCGCCCTTATGCGTGAGGCCCGGCTCCCGGAAATGCACTTGCCCGTCTATCAGCCCCGGCAGCAAGTAAAGCCCCCGCGCATCGATCTCTTCCGCCGCTCGTGCCTCTATTTTTGGGGCTATTTGCGCTATGCGCGCGCCCTCCACCCTCACATCCAGGGTTTCGATGCGCCCTTCATTCACCACCTGAGCACCTTTGATCAGTAAAGTTTTCATAGGCCCAAGATAAGTCACCCTTCTTTTTGTCATGAAGGGGGGCCTCCCGGCCAAAAGTGCCCTTCGCCGCTTCGCGGTTTTACGCTCCTTAAGTACCTAATGAAAAAAAGCCGCTTCCCGAGACGGAGAGCGGCTTTTTTATGCGGAAAAGATAGGGCCGTTTAACGTACCATCAGTTTATACGAGGCCCGTGGCGTACCGCGCTGCAGCACCTGAACCCGGTACATACCGGGCGCCAGCTGCGCGGTAGACAAGCGCAGGGCTTCGGTGTCTGCTTCCGGCTGATAAGTACGCACCAGCTGCCCCAAACTATTGAAAAGCTGCACTTCATAATCTTCCCAGTCCAGGTTTTGGGCCTTCAGCCAGGTGTAGTCTTCGGCAGGGTTAGGGTACAGCCGCAAGCCGTGCCGCTGGCTCCACTCGGATAGGCCTACGTTGTCTTTCACGTACACCGGATAGCTCACCGACTGGGTGCAGGCGCGGCTATCGCTTACGGTAAGGCGTACGTTAAAGAGGCCTATGCTGCTGTACACATGGCTGGGATTCTGCTGGGAGGCGGTACTGCCATCGCCAAAGTCCCAGCTCCAGCTGG
>JAVLBR010000331.1:0-1416 GCA_031581125.1 Schleiferiaceae bacterium
CCGATGATGGCGCCCAGGTGGCGCAGGGCTTCGCGGATGTCCAGGGCCAGGAGGTCGCCGCTGCGGCCTTCCGCCAGACCTTCCGCTACGCGGGCCAGGTCTTCCTGGCTTTGCCGCAGAGCTTCGTAGTGGCGGGCGCTGGTGACGATATTCTGGTTGCTTGCCAGGGCGCTTAGGTTGACCGAATCTTGCAGGGCCTCGATCAAGGCCTCTAGCCCCTCCCCTTCCAGGGCGGACAGGTAGAGCAACTCCTCGGGGCTTTCCAGCAGCCGGGCCACCTCCTCTCGCTGGGCCTGGTCTATCTTATTGGCCAGGAGCAGCAGCTGCTGTCCTTCCACTTTTGCCCGCAGGGCGGCAATCTCCTCGCGCACCAGGGGGGCATTTTCTCGCAGACGCCCGGCGTCAAAAAGGTAAAGCACCACCCGGCTTTGGGCGATTTTTTCGTAGGTCTTCTGGATGCCGATTTTTTCCACCACGTCTTCCGTCTCCCGGATGCCGGCGGTGTCGATAAAGCGAAACTTGACCCCGCCCAGGTTTACCTCATCTTCGATGGCATCGCGGGTAGTGCCGGCCACTTCGGTTACGATGGCGCGCTCTTCCTGCACCAGGGCATTGAGCAGGGTGCTCTTACCGGCATTAGGCGCCCCCACGATGGCCACCGGTACGCCGTTTTTGATCACATTGCCCGTGCCGTAGCTCTCCAGGAGGCGCTGCACCACGCGCTGGATTTTGGCCACCAGCTCGGTGAGTTGGGCCTTGTCGGCAAATTCTACGTCTTCCTCGGTAAAGTCCAGCTCCAGCTCCACCAGGCTGGCAAACTGGATCAGCTCTTCCCGGAGGCCCCGGATCTCTTCGCTTATGCCGCCGCGCATTTGCTGATAAGCTACCCGGTGGGCGGCTTCGCTTTCGGAGGCAATGAGATCGGCCACGCCTTCGGCCTGGGAAAGGTCCATCTTGCCGTTGAAAAAGGCCCGCAGGGTATATTCGCCCGGCTCGGCCATGCGCACGCCCGCCGAAAGCAGCATCCGCACGATCCTTTCCTGGATGTAGACGCTGCCGTGGCAGCTGATCTCGGCTACGTCCTGACCGGTATAGCTTTGGGGCGCCCGGTAGAGGCCGATCATTACTTCATCCACCCGCTCTTCTTGCTCGTAAAGGGTGCCGTAAACTAAGGTGTAAGGCTTTGCGGTGGCGAGGGCATGCCTTTGGCCGGCAGGCCTAAAAAAACGCTCCAATACGGAAAAAGTAGCCGGCCCGGAGACGCGGATCACGGCGATGGCGCCCATGCCCTGCGGGGTGGAGAGGGCGCAGATGGTGTCGTCGGTTTGCATCATGCGGCAAAGGTAGGGGCTTTCTAATCCAGGCCGGCCTGGCGGCGTTCCTGGGCGTAGCGGGCCTCGCTCCAGTTTTCCTGTA
>JAVLBR010000345.1:0-1102 GCA_031581125.1 Schleiferiaceae bacterium
CATGCGCCGAATCCTCCGCAAAATAGCGGAAGGGGAAACCGATAAACTGGGCGATACCAGTACCCTATTGGACCCAGATGTGGTGGAGGAAATAAAGGAAGGCGCGCTGTAGCCCCTCCCCTTTTACCTATTTTTGTTGGCTATCTCAGCATGGGCCTACCCCATCCTTATAGGGCCGGACGAACCAATTAAGCCCGCCCGCGTTGAGAGGTCTGTAACATGTTGCATTACACCACATACCGCCACGCCACCGCTTCAGACTGGGTGACCTTCGTCCACGGAGCGGGTGGCAGCAGCTCTATTTGGTACCAGCAAGTGCGGGATTTTCGGCAGCATTTTAACGTCTTATTGGTAGACCTCCGCGGTCACGGCCAGTCCAGTTCCGCCCGCATGTCTCAGCCGAGCCTTAAGCGCTATTCCTTCGATCTTATTTGCAGCGAGATCATGGAAGTGCTAGATCATCTGGCCATAGAACGCTCCCATTTCGTGGGTATTTCCCTGGGCACTATCCTGATCCGGGAATTGGCCGAAAAGCATCCCGACCGGGTGCAGCGTCTGGTGATGGGCGGGGCGGTAATGAAGCTCAATTTGCGGGGGCAGCTGTTGATGCGCCTCGGTTTCCTCCTGCGCTCTATGGTGCCCTACCTCTTGCTGTACAAATTATTCGCCTTTGCCATCATGCCGCGGCGCAACCACCGGCGAGCGCGCAATCTCTTCATACGCGAAGCCCGCAAGCTATACCAGAAAGAATTTATTCGCTGGTTTGGCCTTACCAGCCAAATCAATCCGCTTCTGGCCTTTTTCCGACTCACCGAGAGCCAAATCCCCACCCTCTACATCATGGGGGAAGAAGACCACATGTTTTTGCCCGCGGTGCGCAAGCTGGTGGGGCAGCACGCCACCGCGCAACTCCACGTCGTGCCCGACTGCGGCCACGTGGTAAACGTAGAGCAGCCCGCGATATTCAACAGGCAGGTCCTGGGCTTCTTATCTCAGTCATAGCTCTGGGGCCCCTCCGGCATTGGGTATATTGGCCCGGGCTGTGGAAAGTGCTACTTTTGTGCTTTCTCTTATGGAGCCATTAGCTCAGCTGGTTCAGAGC
>JAVLBR010000342.1:0-1119 GCA_031581125.1 Schleiferiaceae bacterium
CTGGGCTCATACCCAATTAAAAGTAATGCAGCAAAAGTCCTGGCCATGCTCTTGAAGCGGTATTGCCTACGCTACCATTTAATAAATCGGGCAACTATTTTACACGACTATCCAAAAACACCTAAGCTCTGCTCAACAAAAAGCCTCATGGGAAATTTCAAAGTCTAGCCGCTACTGTGACCTCGAGATGATCAACGACGTACACGAATATCCTACACCGGGGAACTTAATGATAAAGGTCGCAGCCGGACAGTCCCGGCCTAAAAAACCAGGGCAGTCCCCACCCCCGGGCGCATGCTTTCTTAACTAAGGGACTAATCAGGATTCTCGAATGGAAGACGCTCTAAGAGGTCACCAAGGAGGTTTTAAACACGTTTCCACTACTTTTTCAGCTCTGAAGGTGGCAATCACCGTCTTTTACCAAGAGGAATGCCAGGATGGTAAAAAACCATTTTAGCGGTTTACAAAACAAGGCCAAACGCGAGCGGCGTACTTCCTCGTGGTAAAATACGCCCGATTATAGTTTTTTTTCTTTTGTTCAAACCACTGTAATTGTCCACTTTATCTATTTTATTATTGTTTATTAACATATACGTGTAAAATAATCTTATTCAGGACACTATTTGTCCATCAGCATTACTTGCTTTGCTTAAATAATTTGAATTTTCCTTATCAGCATTTACTATACTCTTCCAATGCTTAATCAAATATTTTAGGAGCTTCTTTGGCATTCAAAGCATCACCCTTAGACTAACTACTTATGAGTTCACTCCGCACCGCGAAGAATATACTGGAACTAATCGTGCGTTTACAGCAACCGTTGGGTGTAGACAAAAAGCAAATAGCGGAAGCCTTTGAAGTACATCCCAAGACCATCCGACGCTATCTGACGTTGCTACAGGAGGTTGGTTTTGAAGTCGCCAAGCACCCCTCCGGAAGAATCTATTTATCCGAAAATAACCCTCATCTCAGCTTTGAGCATGCTTCCTTTTTCTCCCAGGAGGAATGTCTCTTAATAAAGGAAGCTCTAAGCCATTATCTGAAAGACTCTAGGGATGTAAATAAGGCTTTGGAGAAGATAAGGAAGGCCAATTAAAATCCGAAGCAAAGGTTCATATC
>JAVLBR010000346.1:0-1065 GCA_031581125.1 Schleiferiaceae bacterium
GATCACCTCGCTCAGCTCGTTTTGGGCCGCTTTCTCCTCCAGCCGCGCTACGTTGAGGTCGCCCGGCCTGATGCCATCCATCGGACTGATCACCCCGCCCAGGACGTGATAGATGCCGCGGTACTGCCCCGTATGTTCTATGGCCATCACGTCCCGGATATCCTCCACCACGCATACCAGGTCGTGCTGGCGGTTGGGCTGCTGGCAGATATGGCACACGGCCGTATCGCTCAGGTTGCCGCAATTCTCACAGCGCTTCACCTTGGTCTTTAAGTGCACCAGGCTCTCCGCCAGCGTGCGCACCCGCCCCTCGTCTTCCCGCAGCAGGTGCAGGGCCAGGCGCAGCGCCGTTTTTTCGCCTATGCCCGGCAAACCGTGAATTTCCTGAACTGCTTTTTCTAAGTGATGGGAAGTATAATCCATGCCAATCCTAAAATCATGGAGAAAATCATTCCTCCTTTCCTACGGGGGCAAAGATAGCAGGCGGCTGGGCGGAATTGGCTTTATTTGCGGAAAATTCTTCTGATGGCTCCCGTTTGGATCCTGGGCCTGGTAGGCCTCTATTTTTTGGTGCTCATCGGCATCAGCTACCTCACCGGCCGGCGGAGCGATAATGCCACCTTCTTCCTGGCCAATCGCCGCTCCCCCTGGTACGTAGTGGCCTTTGGTATGGTAGGGGCCTCCCTGAGCGGGGTTACTTTCATTTCGGTCCCCGGCTGGACGGAAGCCAGCCAGTTTAGCTACCTACAGGTAGTGCTGGGCTACGTGGCGGGCTACCTGGTTATCATAAAGATTCTCCTGCCACTCTACTACCGGCTGTCTCTCACCAGTATTTACAGCTATTTGGAAGAACGCTTCGGGCCGGTAAGCTACCGCACCGGCGCCCTCTTTTTTATGCTCTCCCGCATCATCGGCGCCGCCTTCCGGCTTTACCTGGTGGCCCTGGTGTTGCATTTGGCCGTCTTTGAACCCCTTAACTGGCCCTTTTGGTGCACCGTAGCGCTCACCATATTGCTCATCTGGGTGTACACTTTCCGCAGTGGCCTTAAAACCATCATTTGGACC
>JAVLBR010000343.1:0-1112 GCA_031581125.1 Schleiferiaceae bacterium
CTTTATAGACAGACCCTACTTCACCTTCCGCCGCTGGATCAGGTATTCCTGCAGCACCGCCTGATACCCCCGCGACACATCCGCCTGCACCAAACTTATGCCGTATTGCAGGCATTTTTCGCGCAAGGTTTTCTGGAAAGCGCCCATTTGTTCCCGGTACGCCTTTCGGATTTGTTGGGGCTCTAACTTAAGCCGTTCACCCGTTTCCATATCCACAAACCGGTAGGGGCGATCCTCAAAATCAAAGTCCAGTTCCGTAGCCTCATCACTGGTCCAAAACAAGATCACCTCGTGCTGACCGTGCTGCAGGTGCTGGAGCGCGTCCCAGAAGGCATCGGGCTGCTGGAGCGCTTCGTAAAAATCACTAAAAACCATCACCACGCCCCGTCTTGGCACCTGCTGGGCCAGCTGGTGCAGCTGCTCACTTAAAGAAGCAGAAGGCGCTTGGGGCTGGTCATAGCCTTCCAGGGCTTTGTGCAGTTCCTGCGCCAGAAGCCGGTGGTGCTGGGTAGTGCTTCCGGGACGAATGTGGATTTGCCGGTCGCCAAAAAGACTGAGCCCCACCGCATCGCGTTGCTTGCGAAAGAGGTTCATCAAAGCCAGCGAAGCCACCGTGCTAAAAAGGATCTTATTGGGCTGCTGCACGTTATTGCGGCGCGATAGCGGATAAAACATGCTGCCCGAGGTATCCAGCACCAGATGCGCGCGCAGGTTGGTTTCCTCCTCGTAGCGCTTGGTGTAGAGCCGGTCGGTGCGGCCGTAGAGCTTCCAGTCTATGTGGCGGGTACTCTCCCCTGGATTGTACACCCGGTGCTCCGAAAACTCCACCGAAAAACCGTGAAAAGGACTGCGGTGCAGCCCCGTGATGAAGCCCTCTACCACCTTCCGGGCAAAATACTGCAAATGCTCAAAGCTGCGGTATTCTTCGAGATTGGGGTAATGCTTCTGGGATTCCATAAACGAATAACTCCTGCGGCGTTTAGGCCTGGCGGCCAAATGTGGGGCTGGCCCGCCATCAATAAAGAAAGCCCACTGCCTTATTCTGGGCACCTACAATGGGTGGCAAATATAGACCTCAGCAGTGGGCTTATCGGTTTCTAAGCTTGATCGGA